>NZ_SRID01000261.1 GCF_004684805.1 Streptomyces palmae | reverse complement strand
AGACGATGTCGTACTGCCAGGCCAGGATGTCCAGCGGGTCCTTGGTGCGCAGCGCCTCCAGGCCGCCCTGCGGCATGGAGAACTGCTCACCGTCCGGCACGGCGGTCACCCCCGGCGGGCTCGGGTTCGGGCAGCTGGGCGCGCAGGCTGCGCAGCGCCTTGACCGCCTGGCTCTTCACGGTGCCCGGTCCGCAGCCCAGCACCCGGGCGGTATCGGCCACGCTCAGGTCCTCGAAGTAGCGGAGCACCACCACGGCCCGCTGCCGCACCGGCAGCCGCCGCACCGCCGCGGCCAGGCTCTGCTCCAGGTCGACCGCGGCGAACGGGTCCGTCGCACTGGCCCGCTCCGGCAGGTCCTCGTGCGGCACCTCGCCCCGCCAGCGGCGGCGCCACCAGGAGGTGTGGGTGTTGACCAGCGCCTTGCGTACGTACGCCTCCGGGTCCTCGCCGACGATCCGGTGCCAGCGGGGCCACACCTTCGCCAGCACCGTCTGCAACAGGTCCTCGGCCAGATGCGCGTCGCCGGTGAGCAGCCAGGCGATCCGCAGCAGCCGGGGGCCGCGGGCGGTCACGAACTCCTCGAAGCCGAGGTCCGGCGGTGTCGCGTCGGCACCGTTCACCGAGGTGTCCTCGCCATCGCTCCCCTGCTCTCACGGTGTACCCCACTCCTGTGGAACGCGCCGGGAGGCCGTCCAGGTTGCCCGGGGCCAGGGATGGGACGCGGCCCGGGGCCACTCAGGGCCGTCCCGTCCGCGGGGACGGACGCGATCGGGGGCCGCTCGGGTCCGCCCCGGCCGCGGGGAGCGCACCCGGCACCGGCCCACTCGGGTCCGTCCCGGCCGCATGGTCCGCACCCGGTCCAGGGCCGCTCGGGTCCTCCTACCGCCGCCACCCCGGCCGGCCGGGACACGCCATGACCCCGGCCCGTGTACGGACCGGGGTCATGGATGCCGCGGAGTCGACGGCCTTACGCCTCGGGCTTCTCGGCCGGCTTCTCGGCCTGCTTGACCTGGGCCGGCTTGCGGATGGACAGGTGCAGCTCCTTCAGCCGCGCCTCGTCCACCTCGCTCGGGGCGCCCATCAGCAGGTCCTGCGCGTTGCCGTTGAGCGGGAAGGCGATGGTCTCCCGGATGTTGGGCTCGTCGGCGAGCAGCATCACGATGCGGTCCACGCCCGGGGCGATGCCACCGTGCGGCGGGGCGCCGAACTTGAAGGCGCGCAGCATGCCGCCGAACTCGCGCTCCACGTCCTCGTTGGAGTACCCGGCGATCTCGAACGCCTCGTACATGATCTCGGGCTCGTGGTTCCGGATGGCGCCGGAGGACAGCTCCACGCCGTTGCAGACGATGTCGTACTGCCAGGCCAGGATGTCCAGCGGGTCCTTGGTGCGCAGCGCCTCCAGGCCGCCCTGCGGCATGGAGAACGGGTTGTGCGAGAACTCGATCTGCCCGGTGTCCTCGTTCCGCTCGAACATCGGGAAGTCCACGATCCAGCAGAACCGGAAGACGTTCTCCTCGAAGTGGCCGGCGCGCTTGGCGGCCTCGACCCGCACCGCGCCCATGATCTTGGAGACCTCGTCGTACTCGCCCGCGCCGAAGAAGACCGCGCTGCCCGGCTTGAGGTCCAGGGCCTCGGTGAGGGAGGCGACGTTCTCCTCGGTGAGGAACTTGGCGATCGGGCCGGCCAGCGCGCCGTCGTCGCCGACCCGCACCCAGGCCAGGCCCTTGGCGCCCTGCTCGACCGCGTACTCACCCATCTGGTCGAAGAACTTCCGCGGCTGGTCCGCGGTGTCCGGCACGGCCAGGGCACGCACGTGCTTGTCCGCGAACGCCTTGAAACCGGAGCCCGCGAAGACCTCGGAGACGTCCACCAGCTCCAGCTTGGCGCGCAGGTCCGGCTTGTCGGAGCCGTACTTCAGCATCGCCTCGCGGAACGGGATGCGCGGGAACGGGGAGGTGACGTGGCGACCGCCGCCGAACTCCTCGAACAGGTCGGTCATCACCTTCTCGATGACCTGGAAGACGTCCTCCTGCTCGACGAAGCTCATCTCGACGTCGAGCTGGTAGAACTCGCCCGGCGAGCGGTCGGCGCGGGCGTCCTCGTCGCGGAAGCAGGGCGCGATCTGGAAGTAGCGGTCGAAGCCCGCGATCATCAGCAGCTGCTTGAACTGCTGCGGGGCCTGCGGCAGCGCGTAGAACCTGCCGGCGTGCAGTCGCGAGGGCACCAGGAAGTCGCGGGCGCCCTCGGGCGAGGTGGCCGACAGGATCGGGGTGGCCAGCTCGTTGAAGCCGAGCGCGGTCATCTTCTCGCGGATGGAGCGGATCACCGCGGTGCGCAGCATGATGTTGCGGTGCATCCGCTCGCGGCGCAGGTCGAGGAAGCGGTACTCCAGCCGCCGCTCCTCGTTGACCCCGTCCTCGGTGTTGATGGTGAACGGGATCTGCTCGGCGGCGCCCAGCACCTCAACCTCGGTGACCTCGATCTCGATCTCACCGGTGGGCAGCTCGGGGTTGACGTTGTCGGCGCCGCGGCTGACGACCTTGCCGTCGACGCGGACCACGGTCTCCTTGGTGAGACGGCCCAGCGCCTCGTTGGCGGGGGTGCCGGGGCGCGCGACGAGCTGCACCAGACCGTAGTGGTCGCGCAGATCGATGAAGAGGATGCCGCCCAGATCACGACGATTGTGCAGCCAGCCGGAGAGCCGGACGTCGCTGTCGACGTCAGCCGCACGGAGCTCGCCGCAGGTGTGGGACCGGTACCGATGCATCGTTCATCCAAGTCGTCTGGTTGAAGGGCGCTGATTACACGCGTAAAGCCACCCGCAAGGGTACCGGCGTGGAGGGCTTCACTGGTAAGCCTGTGACTTATCCCCATAAAGTGGTGCAATGCGCACCGAGGAGGTTCTGGTCGCCCTCGCGACCGGCATATGGCGATGGGACAGTGCCTCGGGATCCATCGTCCTGGACGCCGAGGCCGCCCGGCTGATCGGCCTGCCCGCCGAGCCCGCCGTCCTCCCCGAGTCGGCCGTCCGTGCCCGCTTCCACCCGATGGACTGGATCGAGGCCCAGGCCCTGGCCCGGCTGGCGATCACCGAGGGCACCCCCGCCGAGACCCGCTCCCGGGTGGTGGACGAGCAGGGCCGGGTACTGCGTACCCTGCGCACCCGCAGCCGCACCGAGGCGGTCACGGCCGAGGACGGCCTGCTCCGGATGGTGGGCACCTTCCAGGAGATCACCGAGCCCATGCCGGGCACCTCGGCGGCGCGCGCGATCAGCGGTGACCTGCGGCGCAGCCGGGAGGCGTTCCTGCTGGACGCCGGGCGGGCGCTGGCCGAGGCCGGCTCCACCAGCGAGGTGCTGCAGGTGGTCACCAAGCTGTCGCTGCCCGGCTTCCAGCCCAACGGCATGGCGGTGCTGGCCGTCGAGGGCGAGCGAATAAGGATCATCGGGCACTACGGGCAGTCCCCCGGCGACGAGGAGCCCGCCCTGACCCTGACCCTCGCCGACACCGCCCATCCGCCGGTCGAGGTGGTCCGCACCGGGCAGGCGGTGTACGTGCCGACCCCGGAGGAGTACCGGAAGCGCTTCCCGGAGGCCTGGCGGCTGCTGGAGCGCTTCGACAGCCACTCCTGGGCCTTCCTGCCGCTGACCTCGGGCGGACGGGTGACCGGGGTGTGGATGGCCGCGTTCGACGATCCGGTGGGCTTCACGCCGGACGAGCGCTCGGTGCTGTCCACCGTCGCCCGGATGCTCGCCCAGGCCCTCGCCCGGGCCTCCGCGCACGAGACCGAGCGGGAGCTGTCCGACGGGCTCCAGCGCTCCATGCTGCCCTCTGCCAAGCCCGACATCCCGGGGCTGGCGGTGGCCGCGCGCTATGTGCCCACCGGCGGCGGCCTCCAGGTCGGCGGCGACTGGTACGACGTGATCGACCTGCCGTCCGGCCGTACCGCCCTGGTCATCGGGGACGTGCAGGGCCATGACGTACGGGCCGCGGGCCTGATGGGGCAGCTGCGGATCGCGCTGCGCGCCTACGCCGCCGAGGGGCACCACCCGGACGCGGTGCTCTGCCGCGCCTCCCACTTCCTGTCCGGACTGACCAGGTCCGAGGACGGCGACGACCCGCGCTTCGCGACCTGCCTGTATGTGGAGATCGACCCGGCGACCGGCTTCATGGACGTCGCCCGGGCCGGACACGGCGACCCGGCCATCCGGCACCCCGACGGCGCGGTGACGACCTGGCACACCTCGGGCGGCCTGCCGCTCGGCATCGACCCGGACTCCGACTACCCCACCACGCGGATCGGGCTGGCCCCCGGTGAGACGCTGCTGATGTGCACCGACGGGTTGATCGAGACCGGCGGGCACGACCTGGACACCGGCTGGCAGCGGATCCGCGCGGTCTGCGAGGAACACGCCTCGGTCGACACCGGTGACCTGGAGTCACTGGCCGACGCCCTGGTGCAGGCCGTCCACGGGCCCGCCTCGCACCACACCACCGGTCCGCTCGCCGACCGGCGGGAGGACGACATCGCGCTGCTGCTCGTCAGCCGGGACGGCGCGCTGTGCCCGGAGGGCCCGAACGGAGGCGCGATCCGGCGCACCGCCATGACGGTGGCCCAGGCCGAGCCGGAGCGGGTCGCCGACTGCCGGCACCAGCTGCGCGAACTGCTGGACGACTGGGCGGACCCGGAGCAGGTCGAGTCCGCGGTGCTGCTCCTGTCCGAGCTGGTCACCAATGTGCTGGTGCACACCGACGGGGACGCGCTGCTGCTCGCCGAGGTGACCGGGGAGCGCGACGGGCGGACGCTGCGGCTGGACGTGGCGGACGGCAGCGACGAGCTGCCGCACCGCCGCCGGCCCGGCGAGCTGGCCTCCTCCGGGCGCGGGCTGTGGCTGCTGGACATGCTCGCGGACACCTGGGGGGTCGATCCGCGCGGCCCGGGCAAGGCCATCTGGTTCCGACTCGACGAGCGGTCCCCGGACCGACCGGACGGTGCGGAAGGACCGGACGAGCACCCGGAGGCCGAGTTCTGGCTGCCCGGCGGCTTCGAGTCGGTGGAGCCGCTGACGTAGGCCGGACGGCTCGCCGCCGGACGGACCAGCGCCGGACGTCCCGCACCCTGAGGGGACCACCCCCGGCCGGGTCACTGCTCGGACGCGCCCCCGGTGGACGGACCAGCCCCCGACGCCCCACCGCCGGGCGGCCCCGTACCGGACCCACCGCCACGCGCTCCGCCACGCGGGGCCCTCGGGTCCGGGGCCAGGGTGGAGCCGCCCGTGTACTGCTGGTGGATCTCGGAGAGGATCCCGAAGGCGGCGGCGGTCAGCGGTACCGCGAGCAGCATCCCCACGATCCCGGCCACCGCCGCGCCCCCGGCGATGGCGACCATCACCACCGCCGGATGCATCTGCACGGTGCGGCTCTGCACGATCGGCTGGAGCAGGTGCCCCTCGATCACCTGCACCGCCACCACCACGCCCAGCACCCACAGGGCGGAGCTGAGTCCGCCGTGGGCCAGCGCCACCAGCACCGCCACCGTGCCGGAGAGGAAGGCCCCCAGGTACGGGATGTAGGCGCCGACGAACACCAGGGCGCCCAGGCCCGCCGCGCCGGGCACACCGAGCCCCACCAGCCCGGCGGTGATCAGCACCGCGTCGATCAGGGCGATGATCGTGGTGCCGCGCATGAAGCCCTCGATGGCGGCGAGCGCCCGGCCGCCCATCGCCTCCAGCTGGGTACCGCGGCGCGGTGAGAGCCGGTGCACGGCGGCCATCACCCGGTGCCCGTCGCGCAGGAAGAAGAAGGTCAGCAACAGGGCGAGCACCGCCATCCCGATGACCTCGCCGACCACGCTGATGCCGCTGATCACCTCGGAGGCCGCCGTTCCGCCGAACCGGCCGAGCAGCTCCTTGCCGTTGGCGGCGAGGTCCTCCAGCGAGCTGCCGGCGGTGCCGAAGTGGCCCGACAGCTTCCGGGCCGCCTTCTTCAGCGAGGCCAGGATCTCGTCACCGGTGTCGATCAGCGCGCTGACCACGATGTACCCGGCGCCACCGACCACCGCGACCAGGACCAGGCAGGTCAGTCCGGCGGCCAGCGAACGGTTCATCCGCATCCGGACCAGCCTGCGGAACATCGGCCCGAGCAGCCCGGTGCCGAGCAGCGCCAGCAGGACCGGGGTCACCGCGGCCTTCAGCTGGACGCACAGCCAGATCACCACCGCGCCCACGCCGGAGACCAGCAGCGCCACCACGCACCAGGCCGCCACCCGCCGCGCCGCCTCCGGCAGCAGCGGCCCCCCGTCGTCCGAGGCACCCAGGGGCCGCGGATCGGCGGTCGGGGCGCCAGGGGGCTGCGAACCGGCGGTCGGGCCGCCGGCGGGTGGCGGGGTCTCGGGCAGGCCGCCCGAGGACCGCGGCTCACCGGGCGCGGCGCCCGGCGGCGGATTGCCCTGCGGGTCGGTCGGCACCGCTCCAGCCCATCACGCGTCCGCGCACTCCGCCCGCCGAGCGACCCACAGGGGTGATCCCCCGTCAACCTCCCCCGTACCACCGGCCGGGCGTCCCCCACATGGTGGCGTCCCGTCCGTTTGGCCAGGCATGATGGGGCACACCAGTTCCACACGCCCCGGGAGCGAGCGGACCCCGCACAGCGGTACGACGCCGGGGGCGCCCGGGAGGTCAGAACGTGTCACGCCAGGTGCTCACCGTCGCGCAGGACGGGACCGGCGACTGCCGCACCATCTCCGAAGCTCTCCGGATAGCCCGCACCGGGGCGGTGATCAGCATCGCCCCGGGCCGGTACGAGGAGAGCCTGACGCTGGCCACCTCCCTCACGCTGACCACCACCGAGGGCCGCGGCACCGTGGAGCTGGCGCCCCGCCGCGGGCCGGCGCTGACCCTGGCCTGCGACTCGGCGATGGTCAACTCCCTGGTGCTGCGCGGCCATGACGACGAGCTGCCGGTGGTGGACGTGCCGCGCGGGCAGCTGCTGCTGGACCGCTGCGATGTGTACGGCTCCTCCTGGGCCGCGCTGTTCGCCCGCGGCGCCGGTTCGCTGGCGGTGCGCCAGTGCCGCGTCGAGAACCCCAAGGGCGCCGGGCTGGTGTCCACTTCGGGGGCCGAGAGCCTGCTGGAGGACTGCGTCATCGAGCACCTGGGCACCTCCGCCGTGGTCGCCGGCGAGCAGGGCCGGGTCTCGGTGCGCGCCGGCCGACTGCGCGACGCCCGCGGCAACGGCGTACTGGCCAACGGCCGCGCCCAGGTGCTGGTGGAGGAGTGCGAGATCTCCGCCGCCGACAAGCCCGGGGTCGCCGCCGAGGAGGAGAGCACCGTCACCGTGGCGCGGTCCACCGTGGCGGACTCCGTGGTCGGCGTGTTCAGCAACACCACCGGCGCCACCACCCTGGAGGAGGTGACGGTACGGAACACCACCGGGCACGGCTTCGTGGTCGGCGGCGGTTCCTCGCCCACCCTGCGCCGCTGCCGCACGCTGCGCACCGCCGGACACGGACTGCTGGTCACCGAGCGCAGCCGCGGCCTGGTCGAGGAGTGCGTCTTCACCTCCGCACGGGACGCCGCGATCCGCGTCGCCGAGTTCTCCTCCCCGGTGCTCACCGGGAACGCCGTCCGCGAGGCCGAGGCGACCGGGGTACTGCTGGAGGGCGAGTCGGCCGCGGAGATCGACCGGCTGGAGGTGGTGGGCAGCGGCGGCACCGGGGTGGTCATCCGCGCCGGCGCCAATCCGCTGCTGCGGCGCACCACCGTGACCCGCTCCGGGGCGCACGGCGTGGAGGTCCTCAAGGACGGCCGCGGCCGGCTGGAGGACTGCCTGATCGAGGAGTGCGAGGACGCCGGGCTCCAGGTGTCCGGCCACGGCAGCCTGTACGTCGGACAGGGCCGGCTGCGGGCCGCCAAGGGGGCCGGGGTGCGGGTGGGCGCCCTCGGCTCGGTGACCCTGCGCGACACCGAGGTGGCCGACTGCCCGGCGGTGGCCATCCACGTGGAGGAGCAGGCCGAACTGACCGCCGCCCGCTCGCGGGTGCGGGACGCCGGCGAACACGGAGTGCTGGTCGCGGCCGGCGCGCGGGCCTCGCTGAACTCCTGCGAGGTGACCGGTTCGGGCGCCGACGGGATCCGGGTGGAGGGCCCGGACCCCGTCTCGGTGATCAACTGCACCCTGCGGGAGAACAAGGGCAGCGGGCTGCGCCAGACCGTGGCCGGCGACCGGCTCGCCGTGGAACAGCTGACCAGCTCCGACAACGGCGCCCCGGACGCCTGGGGCAGCGAGGCGGACGCGGCGGCGGCCGGAGACGGCCGGCTGCCGGGCGGCGCGGCCGTGGGATCCGCCGCCGAGACGGACCCGGAGAGCGGCCCGGTGGCCGAACTGGAGTCGCTGATCGGCCTGGACGACGTCAAGCGGCAGGTGCTGACGCTGATCAACCTCAACCGGATGGCGCAGCGCCGGGCCGCCGCGGGCATGCCGGCGCCGCCGATGAGCCGACACCTGATCTTCGCCGGGCCGCCCGGCACCGGCAAGACCACCGTGGCGCGCCTGTACGGCTCGATCCTGGCCTCGCTCGGGGTGCTGCGCTCGGGCCACCTGGTGGAGGTCTCCCGGGCCGACCTGGTCGCCCAGATCATCGGCGGCACCGCCATCAAGACCACCGAGACCTTCACCAGGGCGCTCGGCGGGGTGCTGTTCATCGACGAGGCCTACACCCTGCTGTCGGACTCGGCGGGCTCCGGGGCCGACTTCGGCCGCGAGGCGATCGACACCCTGGTGAAGCTGATGGAGGACCACCGCGACGACATCGTGGTGGTGGCCGCCGGCTACCCGAAGGAGATGACCGACTTCCTCGCCTCCAACCCGGGCCTGGCCTCCCGCTTCACCCGCAGTGTGGAGTTCGCGGACTACAGCTCCGAGGAGCTGGTCACCATCGTGGAGCGGATGTGCTCCAGCCACCGCTACGAACTGGACCCGCAGGCCCGTACGGCGCTGCGCACCCACTTCGAGCGGATGCCGCGGGACGCCGGCTTCGGCAACGGCCGTACCGCGCGCAAGGTGTTCGAGGAGATGGTGGACCGGCAGGCGTCCCGGCTGGCGGCGCGCGGCGACGTCGGCGAGCACGACCTGGCCCTGCTCACCGCCGAGGACGTGGGCCTGCCCCCGGCCCCCGCGGGCGGTGCCGGCGCGGACGACCAGGATCCGCTGCTGCGGCTGGACGCGCTGATCGGCCTGGCCGCGGTCAAGCGCGAGGTGAGCGACCTGGTCAACCTGCTGGCCACGGCCCGGCGGCGGGCCGCCGCGGGCCTGCCGGCGCCCCGGATCAGCAACCACCTGGTCTTCGCGGGCCCGCCCGGCACCGGCAAGACCACCGTGGCCCGGCTGTACGGGGAGCTGCTGGCCTCCCTGGACGTGCTGCCGCGCGGCCAACTGGTGGAGGTGTCCCGCGCCGACCTGGTGGGCCGGTACGTCGGACACACCGCCCAGCTGACCAAGGAGGTCTTCCAGCGCGCGCTGGGCGGCGTCCTGTTCATCGACGAGGCGTACACGCTGACCCCGGACACCGGCGGATCCAACGACTTCGGCCAGGAGGCGGTGGACACCCTGCTGAAGCTGATGGAGGACCACCGCGACGAGGTGGTGGTGATCGCCGCCGGCTACACCGCGGAGATGGACCGCTTCCTCAACTCCAACCCGGGTCTGGCCTCCCGCTTCACCCGGCACATCGAGTTCCCGGACTACTCCTCGGACGAGCTGGTCACCATCGTGCGCGGGCACGCGGTGGACAACGGGTACGACTGCGCCCCGGGCGCGGCCTCGGCACTGCGCGACTACTTCGACGCGATCCCGCGCGGCCGCACCTTCGGCAACGCCCGCCTGGCGCGGCAGACACTGGAGACCATGATGACCCGGCAGGCGCGGCGGCTCAGCGCCGTGGCCGCGCCCAGCCTGGACGACCTGCGGCTGCTGCTCCCCGAGGACCTGCCGGAGCGCTGAGCGAACGCCCCGGCCATGCCCGCGATCACCGAGAAGTCCCGCCCCTGTCTATTATACACAGCTGACGCTGCCGA
>NZ_SRID01000260.1 GCF_004684805.1 Streptomyces palmae | reverse complement strand
GTGTGTATAAGAGACAGGTGCTGGGGCGGGCAGCCGGTAAGGCGAATACCGCGATGTCCCGCTACCGGCCCGAACCCGGCTCAACATCCTGTCGTACGCGGACAAGTACGGCATCATCGACGGCTACCGGCAACGGATCAAGGAGGCCGACGCTGCCGAAGTCCGCGAAGGCATGACGCTCTACGGCCTGCGCCACTTCTTCGCCTCGAACTGCCTTAGCCACAACATCCCCATCACGGACGTCGCCGAGTGGATGGGCCACAAGGGTATCGATGTCACCTTCAAGATCTACCGGCATCTGATGCCCGGCTCCATCGGACAGGCTGCTCAGGTTCTCGACCTGGGCCTGGCCGCCTGAACGCAAGCAGGGCCTGCCTCCATGCAGGGCAGGCCCTTCTCGCCGTCTTAACCCGGTCACACCCGTGAGATCCGCTGCTGTTTCACCCATGCCTGGACCTCTGACAGCCTGAACTGGAGCTTCGCATTGGTCCCGCGACCGAACTTGTAGGGCACGAGCCCGATGCGCGGAGCTTCCCGATAGACCCAAGAACAGACATGTTCAGGTACGCGGCAGTCTGCTTGAGGGTCATGAACTGCTCAGGCACGTGGATTGACCGGATACGGGTTCTGGCGCGTTCCCTGGACGATGTTGATCGCACTGCGCTTCGCCCGTATGCGTCGTGCCCTCCTCTATGCGACAGCCGGCGCTCCCTGCCCCGGCGGCGACTTACTGCACCGCACTGTCGCCTGGACCACTGCGCAGATGGACGCCACCGACCACCAGCACGCCTGGCAGGGCATCGGGCTGCGCACCGTGCGCCAGGCCGCCCGCGCCATGCGGGACCGGCGGAGGTGGTGGTTCCTCCTCATCTCTCTGGTCCTCGCACTCCCCGCCTTGGTATTCCTCGGCGTGGGTTCGTTTCCCGCCGCCGCCGACCTCCGGCAGCGCTTCACCACCGGTGACGGTCCCGCCGTCCTCATGGCCTTCGGTATCGCGGCACTGATCTGGACGGCCTGGCACTTCGCCAGGCTTCTGCGTACCTGGCAGGCGACCAGCGCGCTCCCTCTCGCCGACGCACACGCCATCATCCGCTTCCGTATCTGGACGGGCACTCGGCAGCCTCACCGCAGGCACCGTGCTCCTGATCCGCATGCAGCGGAAGAGGCTGGGCCCCGGCGACGAAATCTTCCGCAACTTCCACCTGTTGGAAGCGCTCAACAACTTCCTCGCCTACCTCGGCTTCGCCCTCATCCTCCTCGCCCTCCTCACCCTCTTCCCCCCCCGGCGGCGGACTCGCCCTCGCGGGCACCGGCATGACCGCGGGCGCCATCACCGCCGAAGGCGCCATCCACGCCGCCGCCCTCGGCACGCTCGGCATCGTCCTCATGACCGCCTCGGGTGGCGGTTCCTCGACTGACGGGCCGCCCTCCGAAGGACAGGCGGATACCCCCAGCCAGAGCGGCTCGCGACCCAAGCCGGATGAGACGAAACCCGTCACCGAGGAGCAACAGCACTCCTTCGAGCAGAGTCAGCAGCACCTCAACGGGCTCAGTAAGAGGAAACAGGCGGATGAAGTTGGCAGAGGCTTCGAAAGAGACGGGCAGAAATACAATCCTGAAGCGCCTCTGCTCAAGACCGGGAAACACGGTGTTGACTGGTCCGAAGGGCCGGCTCGCGCGATAAAAGATGGTCGACCGCAAGGACAGTTCGGCAGCGCTGCAGACGTCCAGTACGCGGCAGAACGCGGAGCCGAACTAGGGCCAAACAATACAGGATTCTTCAGGCTACCCGAAGGCCATAATTGTGTAGATATCTTCCGGATGGCTCGACGCGCACACCGAACAGTATTTTCGTCAAGGTGTACCCCAATGGCAAGGCGCACGCTTACCCGCTGACTCGATAGGACAAGCATGAGCTTCTGGCTGCAATCAGGAAACCCTGAAACCCTGAAGGTCGGACCTGCCGCAGATATGGCGGATGCAACAGGGCAAATGTATCCCATGAGCACTGAGGATGCGATCCTGTTCTGGAATCGGATTCCAGTGCGACTCGAATACCGATACGACATCCCCGTCCTGTTGGACGACCTTGTGCCACTGCTCGAAGAAGTCCAAGATCCGACATTTTCCCAAAAACTGGTCCACTGGGGATCCGACACGTTCTCCACGGAATGGCATATTGCGCGTGACGGAGATTCGATCAGAATCGATTCTCGCTGGCACAGCATCCATGGAGGCTATGAATTCCTGCTCAATGACCGGAGCCGGCTGACCGTCGGGATCGAATCCTTTGTCGCCGAGTGGCTGAAGGTGCTGCGCCGGATCACAGCCGACCTCGCCATCTGCCATGTCCAGTTGGAGGATGATGACATCGCGGTCCGGGCGAAAGCGTTGTTGTCGAAGTTGAACTGACCCTCAGCTTGTCTTTAACCTCGGTCACCTTGATGGCTGTGCTCGGATGCCTCGTATGCTGCGAGTTCCTCTGGCGTGCCTACGAAGGCGGGACCGCAGCCGGGCGGCAGGCGTTCCACGACCATCGCGATCGCCTGTTGGGCGGTTGCGGCTGGGTCTACGGACTGAGTGCGGTGGGGCCCGGAGACCCAGTAGCCGCCTCCGGTCGCTGGCTGGATGTAGGGGATGTCGCAGCCTCTGCTCACCGCCGGACACCGCCGGATAGCTGTCGGCGGTTGAGCCGACGATTCCGAGATGCCTGATGCCGCGTCAGTGAAGTCGGCATTGGGTCAGCATGAGTTCGACCAGACGTTGTCAAAGATGGCCAGACGCTGTGACGATCGGGCCGCACGAGGCGGGCGTCATACGGGCTGGGTCGAGGGTTCGCGGGGAGTGCTGGGGCGGGGATGCAGCGGGTTCAGTCGCTGTTTCCCCGCCCGGCGAAAGGGCAGGTCAGCGTACTCGTCCGCGCGGTTTGAGGGGTGTGTTGGGGAGTTCGGGGGCGGGCAGCCGGTCGCCCGGGTAGTCCTGGACCTCGCCGAAGCGGTCGGTGTTCATCCAGTCCCACCGGGCCTGGGCGATGTCGTCGTGCGACCGCCCGATGAAGTTCCACCACATCACGATCTCCTCCTCGAACGGGGTCCCACCCAAGAGGACCGTGCGGGCCTGGTGGTCGGAGTTGTTCGTGAGGGTCAGTGCGGTGCGGCCGGTTCCGGCGTATCCCATCTCGGCTGGGCGCAGGAGGGTGCCGTCGAGGCTGATCTCGCCCTCGTCCACGAGTAGACCGTGTTCGAAGGCGGCGTCGACGGGCAGCGTGACGGTGGCGCCAGGGTCGAGGAGGAGCTCGGCGCCGAGCAGCGGGGTGAAGGTGGGCACCGGCGAGGTCTCGCCGGCCAGCGTGCCCAGGAAGACCCGGAGTTCGGCGCCGTCGACGCGCAGGGGGCTCGGGACGTGGTGGCGGAAGTCGCGCGCGGTGTGGCGGTGTTCCTCGGGCAGTGCCACCCACAACTGGACTCCGTGCAGGACGGTGGTTCCGGGGGTGGAGGTCTCGGAGTGGCTGATGCCGTGGCCGCCCGTCATGAGGTTCACCTCGCCGGGCCGTACGAAGGCGTGGCTGCCCAGGCTGTCGCGGTGCTCGATCTCCCCGCTGAAGAGCCAGCTCACCGTCTGCAGTCCGGTGTGCGGATGCGGCGCCACGTCCATGCCGCCCGACTCGGCCACCCGGTCGGGGCCGTAGTGGTCGGCGAAGCACCAGGCTCCGATCAGCGTACGGGCCCGCTGCGGGAGCGTGCGCCGTACGGTCATCGCACGCGGACCGCCCAGCGGGACGTCCCGGGCGGTGAGGACCTCGACCTCCGTGTCAGCCATGTCCGACCCCTCTCAGTCAGTGAGTAGTAGTTTCTTTTTCAACAATCATGGGTGATGATAGCCCCTGGGCCCGTGACGCGCACGGGCCAGGGCGAAGGGAACGCATCGTGAGTGACGAGCAGGGGCTGACCATCTCGGACAGGCGGGTCTACCTCGACAAGCAGAGCCCCGCGGCGTACCAGGCGCTGCTGAAGACGGCCGAGGCGGTCCGCGCGACGGCCGCCGACGCGGGCCTCGACCGCATTCTGGTGGAACTGGTCAACCTCCGCGTCTCGCAGCTCAACGGCTGCGCCTTCTGCTTGGACGTGCACACCAGGGCCGCCCTGCGGGCCGGTGAGAACACCCGGCGCCTGGGCGTGCTCGCCGCCTGGCGGGACACGGAACTCTTCACCGCGCGCGAGCGGGCGGCCCTCGCCCTGGCCGAGGCCACCACCCACCCGGCCGACGCCCTCGCCCAGGAGCGGGCCTACGCCGAGGCCCGCACGGTCCTGGACGACGACGAGATATCCGCGGTGATCTGGGCGGCCATCGCCATCAACGCCTTCAACCGGGTCTCGATCCTGAGCCGGCACCCCGTCCGAGCCACTCCCGTCCGCGAGGCACCCGCCCGCTGACCCCGGGGGTGCGTCGAAGACACCTCGCACTGCGACACGGCGGTACCGCCGTCGCGGGTCCAGTCCGCGTCGGCGGTGGTGCCGGTGGCCGCCCCCAGCGGTGGCGCTCGGTCGACCTATAGTTGGCCCATGAGTCGTTGGAGGGAACTGACCGGAGGGACCTCCGGCGCGGACTACGCCGCCCGGTTCGCGGCCCTGGCCCGTACCGGGAAGGACATGCACGGCGAGGCACGGTTCTGCACGGCTCTGGTGCCTGCCGGGGCGCGGGTGCTGGACGCCGGGTGCGGTACCGGACGGGTCATGATCCGGCTCGCGGAGCTCGGGTACGACTGCGTCGGGGTGGACCTCGACGCCTCGATGCTGGCGGTGGCGCGGGAGCAGGCGCCGGGGCTGCCCTGGTTCCAGTGCGATCTGACCGAGTTCGAGCCGGACCGGCTCGGCATCGCGGCGGATTTCGATCTCGTGATCGCCGCGGGCAACATCTTCCCCCTGCTCGCCGCGGGCACCGAGGCCACGGTGGTCGGGCGCCTGGCCGCCGCCCTGCGCCCGGACGGTCTGCTGGTCGCCGGCTTCGGACTGGACGAAGCGCACCTGCCGGTGCCGCCCAGCATCACGCTCGCCGAGTACGACGACTACTGCGCCGCGGCCGGCCTCACCCTCGTGGACCGCTTCGCCACCTGGGACGCCGACCCCTATGACCAGGGCGGCTACGCCGTCAGCGTCCACCGCCGGTGAGAGGACCCGGGGCGTACCGGGTGATCGGTGAACGGCACCTCCGCACCCGAGCGTAGGCCGGCCGCCGCGACGTCGCCCGGTCTTCTCAGGGCCGTGTCGACCAGCCCGGTCGCCGGGCGCGGTGGATTCCGGCGGTCGCCACCATGAGCAGGGCGGTCACACCGCCGAGCGTCATGACGGTCGAGGGAGAGGTCCGGTCGATGACGAGCCCGCCGACCAGCGCGCCGAGGGAGAGGGTGGCCTGGAAGGAGGTGGTGAAGACGACCGAGGCGGCTTCCGGCGCACCCGGCGCCGACGTGACGAACCAGGTCTGCGAGCACACCGGCACACTCCCGTAGGCCAGCCCCCAGGCGAGCAGGAGGACCAGGGCCGCCGCGGGGTCGGAGCCGAGTACCGGCAGCAGGAGCGCGGCCGCGGCGAGGAGGGTGGCGGCCACGGCGAAGGTGCCGCGGGGATGGCGTGCCACGAAGGCCCCGCCCAGCAGGTTGCCGAGGATGCCGGCGGTGCCGTAGGCGAGCAGGAACAGGGTGACGGTGTCCGGGCGTAGGTGGGTGACCTGCTGGAGGAACGGGGTGACATAGGTGTACGTGCCGAAGTGCGCCAGCACGATCAGAAAGGTGACGGCCAACCCATAGCGGGTGTCGGTGCCGCGCACCGTGGCGCGCAGCACCGCGAGGTGGGTCGCTTGCCGGGCGGGCAGTGGTGGCAGCAGGACCAGCAGCAGGGTCAGCGCCACGGCCGTGAGGGCGCCCATGGCCACGAAGGCCGTTCGCCAGCCGGCGTGGTCGCCGATGAAGGTACCGGCGGGCACGCCCAGCACGGATCCCAGGGGTACCGCGGTGAAGATCACCGCGGTGGCTCGGGGCACCGCGGTCGCCGGGACCAGCCGCTCGGCCAGCCCCGCGCCGATCGACCAGAAGCCGCCGATGGTGATGCCGACCATCACGCGGGAGACCAGCACCAGCCAGAAGCCCGGGGCCGCGGCGGCCAGGAAGTTCGCCAGGGCCAGCAGCGCCATGAGCACGGCCAGCATGAGCCGCCGGTCCACCCGTGCGGTGGCGATGGTGAGTGTCGGGGCGGCGACGGCGGCGAGGAAGCCGGGCATGGTCATCATCAGCCCGGCCGTGCCGTCGGAGACGTGGAAGGTGGAGGCGATGGGGGTCAGCAGGCCGATCGGCAGGATCTCGGTGGTGACGATGGCGAAGATCCCCAGCATCACCGACACCACGGCGAGCCAGCCGACCAGTGGCGATGGCGCGGGCTCGGTGGTGCGGCGGTCGGGTTGGGTGGTGGTCGTCACGGGTCCGTCCTGTCGATGGAGTGCGAGTGCGACTCCGAGTCGACCATCACCCGGCCTGTCGAGTCCGGCCGGATTGCGACGTGACCGTCATGCGGTCTCACCCGCGGGCCGGCGTCCGGCCCCCTCCGGGCCCTCCGCCTCACCGCGTCCCGGCTCGACGGGGCCGGGTGAGGAGCGGCCGGCGGACGGCCGTCGCTCCTCCTGCCGGCGCTCCTGCGCGCCGCGAGTGGGCGGCGGTGCGGGTCAGCGGACCGATGGCCGTGGGTGGGTGGCCCAGTACTCGGCGGCGGTCATGCCCAGCAGCACGACGTCGTGGTAGCCGCCGGCGAAGAACTCGTGCTGGCGAAGCCGTCCCTCCTCGACGAAGCCCAGCGTGCGGTAGAGGGCGAGGGAGGCGTCGTTGAACGCGTGGATCTCGACCTCGCACTTGTTGTAGCGCTGCTCGGCGAACATATAGCCGAGGATCAGCTCGGTGGCCTCGGCCGCGTACCCCTTGCGGCGGTGGTCGCGGGCGATCTGGAGGCCCGTTCTGAACCGCCCCGCACGGCTGTCGACCTCTCCGACGGTCACCGTCCCCGCGAACGCGCGGTCGGCCAGTGCCTCGACCACCAGCCGGAAGGCTTCGCCCCCGGGCGGACGCCCGGCACGCTCGGCGGTCCAGGAACGGAAGCCCTCGTCCGAGCGCGGAGGCTCGACCCAGCCGGCGTTGCGGGTGTCGACGGTGTCGCGGGCCAGGTCCCTGAAGCCTTCCCAGTCCTCCGGCTCGACGCCGCGCAGGCGCACCCTCTCGCCGGTCCACATGTCGCTCATGGTGTACACCGCTTTCGTCGGTCGCGGGCGTTGTCGGCCGGATCCCTCACCTGCCGAGCGGTACGGGGCCAGGCGCCGTCCGGAGGGTCGGGCGAGGTCACCCGGCGCTCCGGACGGCGCGGTCGAGGTCCTCGCGCATCGCCCGACTCAGGCCAGTTGGGGTTGTGGTTCCGGCTGCGGCGCTGGTGCGGTGTGCCGGTCCCAGCGTCTGGTGGTGCGGATGTAGTAGTAGATCACGGAGGCCATCGACACCATGAGCAGCGGCCCGAACAGCCACGGATACCGGGCCATTTCCATCGGCAGGTAGCGGTAGGACAGCAGCAGCGCGGTGAAGACCGCCGTGCCGTACGCGACCAGCCGCAGTCCCGACCGGTCCCCGCGGCGGTCGAGGGCGCGCAGAGCGGTCTCGATCGTCAGCGCGAACACCACGCCGGCCACCAGGTCCACGCCGTAGTGGTAGCCGAAGCCCAGCGTCGCGCTGAGCGTGGCGACCAGCCAGAAGGTGCCGGCGTAGCGCAGGGCCCGCGGGCCCTTGCGGGTGTGGATGAAGATCGCGGTGGCCCAGGCCGTGTGCAGGCTGGGCATGCAGTTGCGCGGGGTGAGCGCGTCGTACGGCACCGGGTGCGGGATGCCGATCGACGGCGGCGTGTTCGGCCACAGGTTGGCCACCGCCCACTGCACCCCGCCGGTGCCGGAGGCGCCCGGCCCGTAGGCGAAGACCGGGCCGACCACCGGGAAGATCATGTAGAAGGCCGGTCCGAGGAGGCCGATCACCAGGAAGGTGCGCACCAGGTGGTGGCCGGGGAAGCGGCGCTCGGCCGCGACATGGCGCAGCTGGTACAGCGCGACGACGATCGCGGCCACCGCGAGCTGCGCGTAGACCAGGGCGAGGACGTCGCTGGTGAGCGAACCGCTGGCCCTGAGGATCCGGCCGGCCAGCCATGACGGGTTGCCCAGCGCGTGGTCGGCGGTCGCCACGTACGGGTCGAGCACCATGGTGCGGGTCTTCGCCGTGATGAGCAGCCAGATGTCGCCGACCTTGCGGCCGGCCACCAGCAGCATGCCCAGTCCGACACCCTTCAGCAGCAGGACGCGTTCCTGGCCGGTGCGGCGGGTGATCGCGATGACCGCCACGCCCAGCATCACCCACAGGGCACCGTTGCCGAAGGACTGGTCGTCGGTCATCTCGACGCCGGCGGCCGACCGCACCGAGAAGAGGACGACGTCGATACCGATCGCGGTACCGGCCGCGATGAACCGCTGCCGCCAGGTGAGCACCACCATCATCAACGCCAGGCCGGCGTACAGCGGTCCCGGCTTGGGGGGGAACACCAACTCTCGCGCCTGGCTGACGATCGGCCCTGGCTGGCCGGCGTAGCGGCGGGTGGCGATCTCCAGTGCGATGAGGAACCCGAGGGTCACCACACCCGCCGTGGCCCACAGGATCGTGCGCGGTCGGCGCCACGCGGCGATCTTGGTACTGCAGCTTATTCGCGAAGACACCCGCGATATTATAGATATCAATTACTTGACCGATTTGTTGGGTATTGATTAATGGTGCCGCTTTTTATGTCGGATGGCATGGCTTTCCGATGAAGGACGGGCCATGGGGGTGCTCGTCGGAACTCCGATCATGCCATTGGGGCGGTGCGGGCGGCTTCGCGGCATGGAGTCGCCGGAGAGGGTGGGGGAGTCGGGGGCCCGGGCGGTCGAGGCCGTGAAGCCGCGGTGAAAAAACCCTGTGGAAGTGGTGTCGGTGGGGCCGCCTATGCTGCACCGGACGATCACGCGGGACCAGGGAGGGCGCGGCATGTTCGGCAAGCTGTTCGGCAGGGGAGCGGAGAGACCGGCGGCGGATCCGCACGCCCTGCCCGCCGAGCGCAGCGGGAAGAACGGAACGTACAAGCTGCGCGCGCTCGGGGACACGCGGGTGCTCGCGCTGGTGGAAGCGGCCACCGCGGGTGACTGGACGGCGGTCAGGGCGGCGCTGGCCCCCTTCGACCTCGGCCGCGACCACCAGGTCCTCGGCACGCTCGCCGACCTGGACGGAGTGCAGGACTGGATCGGCCGGGCCATCGAGGAGGACAAGGAGCACCAGGCGACCGCCCTGCTGATATCCGGGGCACGCCACATCAGCTGGGGCTGGGAGGCGCGTACCGCCGCGCGCGCGGCGAACGTCACCCGGGAGCAGTGGCGGATCTTCCACGAGCGGCTGGAGATCGCCGAGGAACAGCTGCTGGAGGCTGCCGAGTCGCGGCCGGAATGGGTCACGCCGTGGAGCCGCCTGCTCACCTCCGGCCGCGGCATGTCGGTCGGCCACGCCGTCAACGGCGCCCGGCTCGACGCCGCCCTGCGCCGCGACCCGCTGGACCTGGAGACGCACCTGGAGTGGGTGTCGTACCTGCAGCCCCGGTGGAGCGGCGAGCCCGGCCAGGCCCTGGCGTTCGCCCGCGAGGCGTTCGCCCGCGCCCCGCAGGGGCACCGCCTCGGCTGCGTGATCGCCATGGCACACATCGAGAACTGGGTCGAGTCGGACCGCGAGGACTGCCTGGAGACCCCCGAGATCCAGGCCGAGTTGCGGGCCGCGGCCGACCACAGCATCCTCCACCCCGACTATGTGCCGCGCCCGGGCTGGCAGCAGGACTTCAACATGTTCGCCATGGCCCTGTCGCTGGCCGAGGAGCGCCACACCATCCGGCGCGTCTTCCGCGCGCTCGACGGCGCCTACACCAGCTGGCCCTGGGTCTACATCGGGGAGCCCGAGAAGCGGTTCGCCCACCACCACCGCCGCGCCTGAGCGCACGCCGAGTCCCCGCCCCGCCCACC
>NZ_SRID01000025.1 GCF_004684805.1 Streptomyces palmae | reverse complement strand
CAAATATCCTGCCCGCTTTCGGGCAGGATATTTGCGAAACCCCGGCTCCCCCCGCCAATATCGACGGGTGCTCGAACGCCGTACGCCCTCATCCCACGAGGATCTCCTCGACCACCTGGTGCGCAGCACGCCGCTGAACCGCGGCGAGGCCGCCCGGGTGGTGCTGGATGTGCTGGCCTACTTCGACGAGACGACCGAGGAGTACGTCCGCCGCCGCCATCGCGAGCTCCAGTCCGGCGGGCTGACCAACACGGACATCTTCGAGCGGATCGCGGCCGAGCTGCCGCACCGCGCGGTGGCGCCACCGGAGCTCTCGCTCCGGCAGCTGCGCCGGATCGTCTACGGCTGAGGCCGCGCGGCCGACGGGCCCGGCCGGCTCACCGGCCGCGGGCCCCGGATCGCCTCGGGCACTGATCGGACAGTTCTACGGGAGGGTCGCAACGCATGTGCGGAATCGTTGGTTACATCGGGAAGCGTGATGTCGCTCCGCTGCTGCTGGAGGGGCTGCAGCGGCTGGAGTACCGGGGGTACGACTCCGCCGGCGTGGCCATCCACGGCAAGTCGGGCGGGCTGAAGACGGCCAAGGCCAAGGGCCGGGTCCGGGAGCTGGAGAGCCGGCTGCCCAAGCGCTTCGCCGGCACCACCGGCATCGCGCACACCCGCTGGGCCACCCATGGCGCACCGAACGACGTCAACGCCCACCCGCACCTGGACGCGGACGGCAAGGTCGCGGTGGTCCACAACGGCATCATCGACAACGCCGCCGACCTGCGGGCCAAGCTGGTCGCGGACGGCGTCGAGCTGGTCTCGGACACCGATTCCGAGGTGCTCGCCCACCTGATCGGCCGCTCCCAGGCGCCGACCCTGGAGGAGAAGGTCCGCGCCGCGCTGGCGCTGATCGAGGGCACCTACGGCATCGCCGTGCTCCACGCCGACTTCGCGGACCGCATCGTGGTCGCCCGCAACGGCTCCCCGGTGGTGCTGGGCATCGGCGAGAAGGAGATGTTCGTCGCCTCCGACGTCGCCGCCCTGGTCAGCCACACCCGCCAGGTGGTCACCCTGGACGACGGCGAGATGGCCACCCTCAAGGCGGACGACTTCCGCACCTACACCACCGAGGGCTCCCGCACCTCGGCCACGCCCACCACCGTGGAGTGGGAGGCCGAGTCCTATGACATGGGCGGCCACGAGACGTACATGCACAAGGAGATCCACGAGCAGGTCGACGCCGTGGACCGGGTGCTGCGCGGCCGGATCGACGACCGTTTCGCCACCGTCCGGCTGGGCGGGCTGAACCTGGACGCCCGCGAGGCGCGCGCGGTGCGCCGGGTGAAGATCCTCGGCTGCGGCTCGGCGTACCACACCGGTCTGATCGGCGCCCAGCTGATCGAGGAGCTGGCCCGGATCCCGGCGGACGCCGAGCCGGCCAGCGAGTTCCGCTACCGCAATCCCGTGGTGGACCCGGACACCCTCTACATCGCGGTCAGCCAGTCCGGCGAGACCTACGACACCCTGGCGGCCGTCCAGGAGCTCAAGCGCAAGGGCGCCCGGGTGCTGGGCGTGGTCAACGTGGTCGGCTCGGCGATCGCCCGGGAGACCGACGGCGGCGTGTACGTGCACGCCGGCCCCGAGGTGTGCGTGGTCTCCACCAAGTGCTTCACCAACACCGCCGTCGCCTTCGCGCTGCTCGCCCTGCACCTGGGCCGGATCCGCGATCTGTCGGTGGCCGACGGCAAGCGGATCATCGCCGGTCTGCGCAGGCTGCCCGAGCAGATCGCCGAGGTGCTGCGCGACGAGGAGCGGATCAAGGAGCTGGCGGCGGAGTACGCGGACGCCAAGAGCATGATGTTCGTGGGCCGGGTGCGCGGCTACCCGGTGGCCCGTGAGGCCTCGCTGAAGCTCAAGGAGGTCAGCTATGTGCACGCCGAGGCGTACCCGGCCTCGGAGCTCAAGCACGGCCCGCTGGCCCTGATCGAGCCGGCGGTGCCGACGGTGGCGGTGCTCCCGGACGACGAGCTGCTGGAGAAGAACCGCGCCACCCTGGAGGAGATCAAGGCCCGCAGCGGCCGGATCCTCGCCGTCGCCCACCAGGAGCAGGACAAGGCGGACCACACCATCGTGGTGCCGAAGAACGAGGTCGAGCTGGACCCCATCCTGATGGGCGTTCCGCTGCAGCTCCTCGCCTACCACACGGCGCTGGCGCTGGGCCGGGACATCGACAAGCCGCGCAACCTCGCCAAGTCCGTGACGGTCGAGTAGGTCCGTACGGTAGGGGGGGGCCGAAGGGCGATGGCGCGGGCAACCGCGCCCGCCGCGGGCGCCGTTCGTACCGAAGGCGGGGTCCGCGTGTGCCACCGGTCACGCGGCCCCGCCTCCGCCGCACCGGCGCTCGCCCTCGCGCCGGCGGCGGGCCGACCGCCCGGGGTCCGTCACCCCCGGACGACGGCATGTCCGGATGCCTGCTGTGTACCCGTCACAAACGCACAACGCACCTCTACGCGAGGGTAGTTTCCCGGAAGTCGCGGGAGTGGAGGTCCAACACCCCGATCCCCGCACGGAGATCGGGAGCGAACGGTCGGTGGCTCGGCGGGCACGGCCGGGACGCATGACCCGTACCGCACCGCCGGATCCGTGCCGGCGCCCCGGAAGGGGCCGAGGGCCGCCACCGGGAACGCCCCGGGCCGACCGCCGAGGGGGTCTTTGTCAGGGGATGACCACCACGGGGCGCTGCGCGCGGCGGGCCAGGCGTCCCGCCACCGAGCCGAAGATCCGGCCGACCAGGCCGTGGGTGGAGCCGACCACGATGGCGTCGGCCGCGTACTCCCGGCCGACCTCCTCCAGTTCGTGGCAGATGTCCCCGCCGCGCTCGACCAGGATCCAGGGCACCTCGGAGAGGTAGTCCGCACAGGCCAGTTCGAGGCCCAGCACCTCGGTGCGGTGGTCGGGCACATCGACGAAGACCGGGGGTTCGCAGCCGGCCCACACGGTGGTCGGCAGCCGGTTGGCGACATGGACGATGATCAGGCCCGAGCCGGAACGTCGGGCCATCCCGATCGCATAGGCCAGGGCTCGTTCGCTCGACGTGGAGCCGTCGAATCCGACCACGACGCCGTGCTGGAACGCCGGGTCGCAGGAATGACGTGATTCTTCCGCCGCTTCGGGGTGCGCCGCGTGATCGGCGAGCCGCTTGCGGTCCGCGGGTTCGGGGAATTCGTGACCGGCCATCGGTGTCTCGGCGAAGAAAGTCCTCTTTGCGGAGGGATCTGCGGGGGCTCTGGTTGGCGTTGTCGAGGGGCGTGGGTCTCGGGCGGCTCGGGGCGGGCAATCGAACGGACGAAATCCGTCCGGGATTCATCTTTTCAAGCCCTTACCCCTAAGGGTACGGCCCCACTCCTTGCCTGCCCAGAGACCACCCCGGCGGCGGGGCGCGCGAGGTGTTCTCCGGAGCATGCCGGAGGCCGCGCCGTAGCGCAATGCCCCTGGACCGCCCCCTGGCGTACGCCTAGCCGTAGTCAAGCGGTGACCGAGCGGTTGTCCAGAGTTGCTTGATCGACGTTTCGGAGTGTCGCCTTCCGCGGATTCCGCGGCCGGATCCCACCCCCGAGGTCTCACCCTACGCCATCGCCTGCTCACCGTACGCGCCTGGGCGGGCGCCCCGCCACGCGACCCCCGCGAGGCCGCCCGGAAAGGCTCCCCCGCCTCCGCGAGACGGCCATCCAGCGCCGGCGGCCGGTCGGCGAGGACTCGGCGGGCCGTCAGACCGGGTCGCCGCACGCGGACATGAGCCGCTCCGGAAAACCGGAGCAAGTGCCTCCGGTGCGCCGCCGCGCGATGCCACCGATGCCGACCGCGCCACATCGTCTCGGCCCCGGCGCGCGGGGCCCCGACGGCCGAGCGCGGGAGCGGCGCCCCATAAGGAAGAGCGCGTGGGGCGCACTCGGGTTGTCCGCATCCTGGGCAGGCGCACGCCGGTCGAAACGGGGAACCTCTCTCGTGCTTCCACTTCTTTTCAGCCAACTTCGGGAGGGACTTCTTCCCATGGCAAACACGCTGTGACACCCGTCTCCGACCAGCAAGGAAAGGGGTAGCGGGGGGTCGTACCCCCTACGGAGAGTGGGTGTGAGCCATAGGCCCACTTCCCAGGAAGCCCTACGAGTGCAACGCTTCGTGATCGAATGCTTCGCGCCAAGTTGTCATGTCGACTAAGTGGCGGGTGGTGAACTGGTCACGGCGACCACACGCGACCCAGTAGATTCGATCTTGGCGATGACCGGCGGGGGAACCGTTCAGGACCGAGGGGAAACGTGCAGGACCGAGAGGACGCGACCACCGAGGGGGGCTTAGTTCCATGAGCCAGGACTCCACAACCGTACCGGAGACCTCGCGCAAGCTCTCCGGGCGCCGACGACGAGAAATCGTCGCGGTGCTGCTCTTCAGCGGCGGCCCTATATTCGAGAGCTCCATCCCGCTTTCCGTCTTCGGTATCGACCGGCAGGACGCCGGTGTCCCGCGGTACCGACTGCTGGTGTGCGCGGGCGAAGATGTGCCATTGCGAACGACCGGCGGACTGGAACTGACCGCCCCGTACGGTCTGGAGGCACTCTCCCGGGCCGGCACCGTCGTCGTTCCGGCCTGGCGCTCCATCACCCAGCCACCACCGGCCGCCGCGCTGGACGCGCTGCGCCGCGCCCATGAGGAGGGCGCGCGCATCGTGGGCCTGTGCACGGGCGCCTTCGTGCTGGCGGCGGCGGGGCTGCTGGACGGGCGGCCGGCCACCACCCACTGGATGTACGCCCCGACGCTCGCCAAGCGCTACCCGTCGGTCCACGTGGACCCGCGGGAGCTGTTCGTGGACGACGGCGACGTGCTGACCTCGGCCGGCACCGCGGCCGGGATCGACCTGTGCCTCCACATCGTGCGCACCGACCACGGCGCCGACGCGGCCGGGGCGCTGGCCCGCCGGCTGGTCGTACCGCCGCGGCGCAGTGGAGGTCAGGAGCGCTATCTGGACAGGTCTTTACCAGAGGAGATCGGCGCGGACCCGCTGGCCGAGGTCGTCGCCTGGGCGCTCGAACACCTCCACGAGCAGTTCGACGTGGAAGCGCTGGCGGCCCGTGCCTACATGAGCCGCCGCACCTTCGACCGGCGGTTCCGCACCCTCACCGGCAGTGCTCCGCTGCAGTGGCTGATCACCCAGCGGGTGCTCCAGGCCCAGCGGCTCCTGGAGACCTCCGACTACTCGGTCGACGAGGTCGCCGGGCGCTGCGGCTTCCGGTCGCCGGTCGCGCTGCGCGGGCACTTCCGGCGGCAGCTGGGGTCCTCCCCGGCCGCGTACCGGGCCGCGTACCGGGCGCGCCGACCGCAGGCCGGGGCGGGCGACCGCCCGGAGCCGGCCGAGCAGCGGGGGCAGGAGGCCGGAGCGGCGCTGCGGCGACCGGGCGGGGCGCTGCCCCATCCCGCGCACCCGCAGCAGCACGGCGGTCCGGCGACCGGCTCCCCGGTGCCCAGCCACGGCGGGCACGGGGCGCATCCGGGGCTCGGCGGGCATCCGCTCGGCGGGCACCCGGGCTACGGCGGGCTCGGCGGGCACCCGGGCCATCCCGGTCACGGGGGCCAGGAGGCGGGGAAACCCGACTCCGACGCCTATGCCCCGCGACTGCCCGAGCAGGGCCCCGGTCGACCCTCGGGACGTCCGACCCTGCCCGGTCAGCGGAGCGCCCCGTAGGGTGAGACGCATGAACGATCGCATGGTGTGGATCGACTGCGAGATGACCGGGCTCTCGCTGTCCAACGACGCGCTCATCGAGGTGGCGGCCCTGGTCACCGACTCGGAACTGAACATCCTGGGCGACGGCGTGGACATCGTGATCCGCCCGCCGGCCGGAGCGTTGGAGAGCATGCCGGAGGTGGTGCGCGAGATGCACACCGCTTCCGGCCTGCTCGCCGAGCTCGACGGCGGCACCACCCTGGCGGACGCGCAGCAGCGGGTCCTGTCGTACGTCCGCGAGTACGCCCCGGAGCCCAGGAAGGCCCCGCTGTGCGGGAACTCCGTGGGCACCGACCGCGGCTTCCTGCTGCGCGACATGCCCGAGCTGGAGGCCCACCTGCACTACCGGGTGGTGGACGTGTCCTCGATCAAGGAACTGGCCCGCCGCTGGTACCCGCGGACGTACTTCAACAGCCCGCAGAAGCGTGGCAACCACCGGGCGCTGGCGGACATCCGCGAGTCCATCGCGGAGCTGCGCTTCTACCGGGAGGCGGTCTTCGTCCCGCAGCCCGGCCCGGACTCGGACACCGCGAAGGCCATCGCGGCCAAGCACGTGCTGGACGCCGAGTAACAGTCGTCCCCGCTCGCGCCGGGCCCCCTCCGGGACCCGTCACCCGGCCCCGGAGAAAGCCTGGCGCGAGCACCCCCGAAAACCCTGTACACTTTTTCTCGGCCGGTGCGGAAGAGCACGGAAGCACCGGTCATGGTGGGTATAGCTCAGCTGGTAGAGCACCTGGTTGTGGTCCAGGATGTCGCGGGTTCGAGTCCCGTTACTCACCCTGACAGACCGGGCGGATGACCTGCGGAAACGCAGGTCATCCGCCCGGTCTTTTGATTTTCACGGGAACACGATGGGAACAGGGCGCCCCTTCGGGGCCCCTACGGTCCCCTCATGGCGAGCATCGTGGAGCGACCCAAGAAGGACGGCACCAGCACCTTTCAGGTGAAGTGGCGCCAGGACGGCGAATGGCAGACCGAGCGGTTCGGCGGCAGCGACTCGGCCGAGGGCTTCGAGGACCTGGTCGAGGCACATGGCGGCCGGTGGCCGTCCGGCTGGTGAAGGGCGAGGGGTTCGTGGACCAGCCCAAGGCGCCCGGTGACATGGACCTCGTGACGTACGTCACCCATTACGTGGATCGGCTCACCGGCATCGACGTCCGCAGCTCCGCTGGGCGCGGCGGTCACACGGCTGGCGGACCAGGGTACGGCCCACTGCCGCCGCGCCCAGCAGGGCATGGACAACCAGTGGTCGTCCTCGCTAGCTGTTGGGGCTGATGTCGCGCCACACGGCGGCGGTGCCGGGTTCGTCGCCCTTGTTGGCCCAGTACTGGGCGACCCAGCGGCGTTCCTGGTGCGTGACGACGTCTCCCTTGTTGTAGTGGTCGGCCTCCGCGTCCCAGGGCGGCGCCTGGCAGCCGCCGCCCTCGGGCTCGGGCGGAGCCACCGTCTGCGTGCCGTGGCGCTTGTCGCCGGTGATGCCGAAGGTCTGCCCCTCGGTCGTCACGGTGACGTTCACCGGGCCGGTGGCGGGCAGGTAGTACTTGACGGGGATGTCCATGCTGCGCCCTGCGGGGATCTCCTGGCAGGCCTCCAGGGTGAGGGTGACGCGGTGGAAATCCCCCTTCAGACCTCCCACGTTGGGACCGGTGTGGCCGGGCTCCACCCCTTCGTACGGCTGCCAGTTGCCGTCCTTGACGACGGGCGGCGCGGACGTCGGCAGATCGAAGGAGATCTTGGCGCCACCGCCCAGGGTCTTGTCACCGTGGTTGGTGACACGCAGCTTGGGCTGGAGCGGCCACAGCTCGTCGGTCGGGTAGTCGGCGAACTCGACATCCACATCGAGGACCTGACTGGGCAGCTCGGTCCCTCCGGCGCGCGTGGCGGCATAGGGGCCGGCACCGCGCAGGGCCTCGTCGAGCTGCCTGGTCATCGTGTAGCCGGGCACGCACTGGTCCCTGCTGCCGTCCTCGGGGCACTGGTAGTCCCCGGCCAGCTCCCAGATCATCGCGCCGCCCGCACCCATGTCCTTGATGTAGTCGGCCTTGGCGGCGATGTCCTGCTCGTCCTGGGTGGACAGGAACACCTTCTTGTCGGCGTTCCAGAGCCAGGAGGCCTTCAGGGTGTCGTCCCAGTGGCGGGTGTAGCCGTCGACGCGGTTGGCGGGCGAGTCGGGGTCGACCCCGAACTGTCCCAGGTAGCCGCCGGTCACCCCGCGCTCGAGGTTCTTGGCGTGCCACATCGGGTTGGACCCGGCGGCGAGTTCGTCCCCGGCGGCTGTCTGGTCGTGCCAGATGTTGTCGACGCCGGAGGCACCGGAACCGCAGGGGGTCGTGCTGCCGTTGGGGCCGGTCCCGTCGGGGCAGTCGTCCTGGTCGGGCAGCTCCGACGTGCCCCACAGGCCATCGCCCGTACCGCCCTCCACGTTCTTCCAGCCGCGCGTGTAGTACGGCACGCCCAGGTTGATGCGCCCGGCCTGCAGCGCGCCCCGGAAGTAGTGGTAGGACCAGTCGGTGTTGAAGTACCCCTCCTTCTGGTAGTCCTTGGTGTCCTCGCTCTGGTCGTCGTAGATGCCGGCTGCGGTCAGCTCGGCGTCCTTGCCGTCGTCGTAGAGCGGTGACTGCGGGCCGACGTAGCTGTTCCACGAGCCGTGGAAGTCGTACGACATGGTGTTGACGAAGTCCAGATACTGCAGGGCCCTGAAGTCCTCCTGGCCGCGCAGCAGATAGCCGGAGGCGGAGGCCGCGGCGGTGAGCTGGTAGTAGGTGCCGTCTTCGGCGGAGGCTGCGTCGAGCTTCTCGCGCAGGGTCTTCATGAGAGCGGTGTTCCCCGCGTTGAGGCCCTTGCGGCGGGCGTTCGCGATGGGCCAGTCCTCCGGATTCCCGGCGTCCTTCAACGACGTCGGGTACTCGTAGTCGATGTCGGCGCCGTCGAATCCGTAGGTGCGCAGGAAGTCGACGACGGAGTCGGCGAAGGTGTCGATGGCGGGCTGGTTCACGCTGCCGTCCTCGTTGGTGGTGAGCGTGTAGAGCCCGCCGGTCTTCTCACGCGAGCCATCGGGCTTCAGCGTGCCGCCGGTCTCGGCCCACCCACCGACGGAGATGAGCGTTTTCACCCGGGGATGCTGCTTCTTGTACTTCGTGAGGAGGTTGAAGTTCCCCTTGTACGGGAGCGAGTCGTCCATCTCGGCGCCGGGTACGTCCGGCCAGGTCATGCCGGTGGCCGGGTTGGCCGGGTCGTTGGTGTCGCCGACGGAGATGCGGTTGGCCTGGTCGACGTGCGCGAAGGCGTAGTTGACGTGGCTGACCTGCCCCCAGGGGATGCTGTTGGGCAGATACATGGGCTGCCCGTTGATGCCGGTGCGCCAGCCCGTGAAGTAGCCGACGACGCGGCGCGGGTGGCGCGCACCCATCAGCTCGCGGCCCTGGTCGTCGTAGATCCGGCAGTACGGGGTGTTGACGCCCTTGGTCGCCGTCATGCCGTCGGGGCGGCACGTGGGCTGGTCGGCGGGGTCGGTGGAGAAGGGGGCGGGGCGGTCGGGTTCGGGGTCGTCGGCGGGGGTGGGGCCGGTGCGCACGGTGCGGTGGGCCGTCGATCCCTCACCGGAGAAGATCGAGCCCTTCAGAGACGGCCACATCTCCGTGATGGGCACCGGTCCCACTTCGATCTCGCTCTTCGCCAGGTCCTCGTCGAGGTACAGGCGCAGCGCCTGGGGACCGTCGACCAGATAGACGATGGAGCCGTTCGGCTCCGGGTCGAACGCCGTCCTCTGCAGGGCCGTGTCGATGCCGTTCTCGAAGCCGGTGCCCTTGAGGAGCGGTAGCCCCTCGGAGATGGACCGGGGCTCCATCACCCACGTGTCGCCGGTGCCGTCGATGTCCAGCTTGAAGATGGCCATCTGGTCGCCCTTGAACAGCATGATCCGGTCGTCGCCGATCTCCACGGTCGCGTCCACGCCCTGGGCGAAGGGTGTGCCCTCCAGGAGACGGAAGCCGGTGGTGATGGGCAGCGGCCCCTTGGCCAGGGTGTCGTCGGTGCCGTTCATCGGGATCTCGACGCGGACGTACTGGTCGCCGCGGAAGAGAATGAGTTGGCGCTTGTCGTACTTCTCCGCCTCGACGGCCGCGTCGAATCCGTTGACGAACGGGGTGCCGCGCAGGCTGGGCCACTGTGAGGCGATGTCCTTCACCTCGCCCAGCGGCTCGTCGGAGACCTCCTCGAAGCGGGCGTAGCGGTCGCCGCGGAAGAGGTACTGGTTCGGGGGCCCGCTTTCGGCGGTGCGGACAGCGGCGTCGATCGCCGGTTTTCCGTGGACGTCCACGTCACCGGGCTTGCTGCCGCGCTCGCCCCGGCAGGCGTACGTCCACGGGGCGGTGCTGCCGCCTGCCGCCGCGACGAACTTGGTCAGGCAGGCGCTCAGGGCGCGCTGGCCGTAGGCGTTGGGGTGGACCGTCTCGACCCACTCGCCCGGTGTGGAGAGGCCGGAGAAGAAGCGCACCCACTCCGCGTCCTCGGCCGGAACGGGATTGTCCAGGGTGTTCGTGGACGACGCCTGCTTCGTCGACGTGGCGCACAGCTCGTGCCCAGCGAAGGCGTCACGCAGGTCGAGGAAGGACACCCCCGACTCCTCGGCGGCGCCGCGCAGCATGGCGCTGATGTTCTCGATGGCGAACTCGCGGGTCCAGTCCGCGTCGCCGTCGTAGAAGGGACAGCCGCCCACCTTGTAGCGGTCGTAGTTCTCCTCGCCGTACTTCATGTCGGTGGAGGCGGGGAGCGGGGCGGGGTAGGACTGGAGCACCAGGCGGTAGCTGCCCGGCCGCTGTCCCGCCGCGGTCATGGTGGCGCGGATGGCGTCGATCGACCTGATGACGTTCTCGCGCACCTGCCCCAGGCGGCGCTGCATCGCCGGGCCCGCTTCCTTGCCGCAGATTCCGGCGTCCGTGATGAAGGCACCCGCACAGCCTTTGACGATGGAGGAGAAGGCGAGGTCATTGCCGCCGATGGAGAGTGCGATGGTGTCGACGTGGTACCGCGCCGCGATGTCGGCGAGCTGCTGGACCTGGGGTTTCTGCGCGCCTTGCGACTCGCTGATGACGTGCTTGGTCTCGGCGCCGGAACAGGCGATGTTGAACCTCCGCTCCCTGGGGATGCCGGAGATCTCGGCCCCCTTGATCTCGGCCACGTCGGAGCGGTGGCAGGAGTCGTCGCCGTCCTTGCCCTTCTCGTAGACCTCGCGGCCGCCGGCGGCACGGTCGGTCCCCCAGGAGCCCTCGTCGCTCGTGTTGGCGTTGCCCTGCCAGCGGCCGGCCTCACCGGAGATGAAGCTGTCGCCCATGGAGACGGTGGCGGAATCCTTCCCGCAGGCCGTGCCCCGCGTGGCGGAGCGGGCGACGGGCTGCCCGCCGGCGGCGCAGGCGGGGCCGAACCACACCGCGTGGTGATCGGAGTGGGGTCGGTCCAGGCGCCAGGCCTCGTACTCGGCTGGGGGCTTGGGGTGGACGATCGCGTAGTCCAGCGTGCGCACGGGAGTGGACGGCGGAGCAGGGTAGGTGGACACGTCGGGGGCGACCACGGCGGCCTCGTCGAGATCGTCGAGCTCTTGTTTGGACCATGTCGCTGCGTCCCTGTTGAAGTCGCCGAGCACCGACCAGCTGTCGTCGCCCGCCGCCTCCGCGTCCTCCCGGGCCGCTGTGACGCGGTTGACGGTGTCACCCTGGTTGTTGGCGTTGTTCGCTCCGTGCACGGTGTAGAACCAGGTGTCACCGCCCAGCCTGATGCCGAGCATGGGCTTGGGGATGCCGTCGACCAGGTTCCCGCCGGCGTCCACGGCACGGCCGATGACGTGGACGTTGTCGTCGTCGAACGGCACGTCGTCGCGGACCACGAAGCCCATGTTCCTGGTGGCGTTGCCGTTTTCGATGGAGAGGAAGAACAGGTCGTAGTCGTCGGCCACCTCGAACGGTGCGTCGCACTTGGTCACCGACCAGCCCCTCGGGGCCTCGGTGTCCGGGAGGCGCTGGCTTGTGACCTGCCGCGTCTCGAAGTCGTCGCCACACGGAGCCCTGCTGCCCATCTCTTGAAGGGCCACGACGTCCGGTGCGTCATCGGTGTCCAGGAGATCGGCTTCCAGGTTTCCCCCGTTGCCGCCCGAGGTTCCGTCCCAGCGGTCCCCGTTCTGCATGTTGAACGTGGCAGCCGTGTAGGCCTCGACGGCCGCCGCCGCGGGCGCCGCCCGGGCGAGCGCGAGCGTCTGCAGCAGCGTGGTGAGCAGGACCAGCGCCATGGCTCCCGCTAAGCCCTGTCGAGGCCAGGCCGGGACTGGTCTGAGATGGTGTGTATGTCGCATGCCCGGACGGTATGGTCGTTCCATCTATGTTTCATAAACAACCACTGGCACGGTGCTGGACATGGTTGTTATGAGTGGGCGTCACATACGATCCCGCTCGGTCCTGCACGCGGTGGTTGTTCCCAACGGCCGTCTGCGGTTCTTGCTGTCAAGCCACGATGGAGATGTCTCGCAGCCCGCCGCGACACAGAGCCTTGAGGCGGGTATGAGACCAGGTGGGGCCGCGGTGGGCGGCAGGGGAGCGCCCAGGGTCGGCAGTGCGGCGGATCGTACAGGGACGGCTCCGCCCGGGGCCAGCCCTGAGGGCAGTCCCGGGCGCCGATGGGTCACTCGGCGCGGGCAGGCGAACCGGCAGGGGGCGACGCGTCGGGCGCCGTGCCGGTTCGCCGTGGTCACGGTTCAGAGCCAGCGCTGTCCGGCGCTGCCGGTCTCGTCCCACTGGATGGCGTGGGCGCCGTCCTCGGTGCTGCTCGACCCGATCGCCAGGAACTTCGCGCTGTTGCCGTTGATGATGTGGTTGTGAGTGTCGAAGTACCAGCGCTGTCCGTCACTCCCGGTGTAGTCCCACTGAATGGCGTGGGCACCGTTCTCCATGCTGCTCGACCCGATCGCCAGCAACTTCCCGCTGTTGAAGTTGATGATGTGGTTGTCGTCGTCGGAGAACCACAGCTGTCCGTAGGTGTTGAGGCAGTGCCACTGGATGGCGTGGGCGCCGTCCTCGGTGCTGCTCGACCCGATCGCCAGGCACTTCCCGCTGGCCTCGTTGAGGAGCCGGTAGACAGTCGGCTCGTCGGTGGAGGCCAGGCCGCTCGCCCCGGCCCGCGAGGACTCGCGGGACTTCGACACCATGTTCACCATGCGCTCGAACTTCTCCGGAGCGCGGCTCTTCAGGTCCGCCATCTCGGTCGGCGTGAGGCGCTGGACCGTCGCGCCGGGGTCCTTCTGCGGAGTCGGCAGGGAAGACGCCGTCGAGGCTCCGAAGGCCGGGGCGGTGGCCGTGGACAGCGCGACCACGGCCATGGCGACGAAAGTCTTGGCGATACGGGACATCTCTGCTCTTTCCGTGAGGTTGCCAGACGCCATCCACTCGCGACCGTCGGGCTCTCACTGGTCGTCTGATGCGTGCGCGCCGGTCCGTCCGGCGCTCGACACGTGAAGTCTTCGCACCTCGGGGCCGTTTCTCGACCTGATTCGGTCTGGACCGAACCCCGGCATTCCAGGAAGATCACCCAGGCTTGTGACGTACGGCGCCCGGGGGGGACCGCGTGTATCGCATTCACTTCACGATCGAGGATCTGGCACGCACACGAGTCGCCCAGGCCCCGCCACCGATGTGGGAACTGAGCGTCGCGGTGCGCCAGCTCCAGGACAGCGGCCAGTCGGTGAAGTTCGCCGGCTGGCGGCGGCGCGCTCTGGCCGGGATGCTGCCGCAGGCCCGCTTGGTCGTGGAGCTGACACCGCTCACCGGGTGGGTGCCCACCTTCTTGGCGCCGGCCGAACTCGGCAGCCCGCAGGAGATGCTGGAGCGGGTGCGTTCCACGCCCCGCGCGGAGATCCGCAGGAGCCTGGCCTCGGTGGCCGAGCGCCAGCCGCTCCCCTCGTGGACCCAGCACCTGGCCGACGACAACCGGCTGCTGCGAGAGTTCCTCATCGGCCTGGAGAACGTCCACGACCAACTGCTGGCTCCCTACTGGCAGCAGGTCACCACGCTCACCACGGCCGACCAGACAGCACGCATGCGGGAGTCGGCCGCCAGCGGCATGGAGCGCATGTTCGCCTCGCTCAACCCGCGCCGCATCCGCTGGAACCCGCCCGTGCTGGAGATAGCGATGGTCTCGGGCCGCGAGGGAGACCTCTACCTGGAGGGCCGGGGACTGCTGCTGGTGCCGTCGGTCTTCAGTTGCGATGCGCCGCTCATCGAGCCCCACGCCCAGCCCCAGCCGACCCTGACCTACCCGGCCGGACTCGCCCAGCAGTCCCGCGCCCTGGCCCTGTACTCCCCGTCCACCGAACACGCGTCGACCGCGGCGCGGTCGTCACTGGCCTCGGTCCTGGGCCGCACCCGCGCCGATGTCCTGCACACCATCGCGGAACACCCCGCCTGCTCCACCAAACAACTCGCCGCCCTCGTCGGCATCGCCCAGGCCAGCGCGAGCGAACATGCCACAAGTCTGCGTGAGGCCGGCCTGGTCCACACCGTGCGGCACCGCAACGCGGCTCTCCACAGCCCCACCAGCGTCGGCATCGCCCTGCTGAACGCCCCTCCCGGAGTCCCCAGCGGCTGACCCTCGGTGCGGCGGCCAAGCCGCCCCCGGCTCGACACCGCCCCCGGGCGAGGCCGTGGGGTACAGGATGCACTCGCCCGTGTCCAGCAGCCCCGACCGAATGCTGTCGGCCGCTAGGCTGCCTGCATGGTTCGCGCGGTCGTGCTGGATGTGGGTGAGACGCTCATCCGCGATGATCGCGGGTGGGCTCTGTGGGCCGACTGGCTCGGGGTGCCACGGCACACGCTTTCGGCGCTCGTTGGCGCGGTCGTCGCCCAAGGACGCGACAACGCCGACGCGCTGCGCCTGATCCGGCCCGGCATCGACATCCCGGCCGAGCGGGCGGCCATGGCGGCTGCCGGCATCGAAGAACACCTTGAGGAATCGGACCTCTATCCCGACGTACGCCCCGCGCTCGCCGCCCTGCGAGCGACCGGGACACGCGTCTGCGTCGCCGGAAACCAGACCCGGCGGGCGGGCGCGATGCTCCGAGCGCTGGGCCTGCCGGTGGATGCGATCGCCACGTCGGGCGAGTGGGGCGTGGCCAAGCCGGATCCCCGGTTCTTCGCCCGGGTGCTCGACCTCGCGCAGGCGGAACCACACGAGGTCGTGTACGTGGGCGACCACCCCGCCAACGACGTGGCACCGGCGCGAGCCGCCGGCCTCCGCACCGCCCACCTGCGCCGCGGCCCGTGGGGGCATCTGTGGGCCGCATCGCCCGAATCGGCTTCCGCCGACTGGCACATCGAGTCGCTGCACGACCTGCCGGGGATCGTTGCCCCGTAAGTGGGTACGCCCCTACGCCCCCGCCCGTCGAAGTATCCGCTGTTCACCTGTTGTGCTGTCGGACTCGGGAGCGGAATCGTACGCTGGCATCCCGCCACACCACGCTGGGGGCTTGATGGAGCACGTGGGACAGCGCATCCGCGAGGTGCGTAAGATCCGCCGCCTGACCGTTCGTCAGCTCGCTGACCGGTGCGCGATCTCGGTGAGCCTGCTGGAGAAGTACGAGAGGGGTGACCGCAACCCTGCGCCGGGCACCCTTGCCCGCCTGGCGCGCGCACTCAAGGTCGGTCCGGAGCGCCTGACTGGACAGCCCTATATGAACGGGGCCGAAACAGACGACCAGGTGCAGGCCATAATCCCGGACCTGCGCAGGATCATGCTGACCTACGACTCCCCGGACGACCTGACCACGGCGCCGCGACCACTGCCCGTGCTGGAAGCGGAAGCGGAGCAGGTGGCTCGGATGCGCCAGGACGGCCGTTATGTGCCCATGGGGCCGCTGCTGCCCGGGCTGCTGGCCGAGCTGACGCACGTGGCGCTGGCTGCCCGGGGTCAGGAGCAGAAGCGGGCGTACTGGTGGCTGGCCCGTGCTTACCGAGCCAGCAACTCCTTGGCGCACAAGTTGGGTTACCACGACTTGTCGATGACGGCGATCGAACGGGTGCAGTGGGCGGCGGATCGGTCCGGCGACCCGTTGATGCAGGTGACTGCCACGTACCTCAAGGCCGGTGCGATGATCCGGACCGGGTCCTACAGCTCCGCACGCCGTGTGCTGGAAGCACTGGAAGCCGAGCTGACCAGGCTGGCCCCGGAGGAGTCGCTCACGGATCCGGCTCTGGCGGTCCAGGGCGCGGTGCTGCTCAAACTCGCGATCCTGGAAGCCCGGGACGGACAACCGGGACGGGCGGCACAGCGACTGGACGAAGCGCGAGCCGCGGCGGTCTTCATGGGGGGCCGCGACAGTGACCACTACGAGATGTCGTTCGGCCCGACGAATGTGCGCATCCATGAGATCGCGGCTCTCATCGACACCGGGGACACCGAACAGGCCCTCGCCCGGCTCCGGGAGTGGGGCGAAGACCAGGGCCGCGACGAGTGGGAACTCCCCGAAGGGCTCGCTGCCGAGCGTGCATCCCACCATCACATCGACGTGGCCAACGCCCGCCTGACCGAGGGTGACCGGCGCGGTGCCTTCCGCTCGCTGGTCCGCGCACGGGAGCTGTCACCGAACCACGTCCGGTTCCATCCGACAGTACGCGCGTCGGCAGCGACGCTGGTGCGGCTGGATCGGGCGCAGGACGACACGATCTCGGGGTTCGCCCGGTGGGCTGGCGCCTGATGGCTTGTCAAGCGATTGCCGGAGATTGACTCCGCACATTTTGTGCGGGCACAGAGACTACAAAGCGGCACGATCTCCTCACCAACAGCAACAAGTGAGGGGATCGTGTCATGTCTGCCACTGCCGCCCGCGCCTGGCTTGCATTAGCCGACGACGACCCAGAACACGCCGAACGCTGGTGGGACTCCATCGGCTATACCCTCCTGCCAACCGGCCGCCGATGGGACGCGATTCGACTTCCCAGCGCTGTCGGCCGCCACGCCCTCAAAGCCGGAATCCCAGGCCCCGCGTTCATCACCCCTGATGACGACCATCTCTGCGCGCTGGTACCCGTCGGCGCCTCCCGCACCTGGTCGTACCCCGGTAGCGAATGCCTCGGTGACGGCACGTACCTGTCCGTTCCGTCTCCCGACCATGTCGCCGACGACGGCCGCCCGTACTGGGTGCAGCCCCCGCGCGGCAGCGGCCAGCTCATCGATCCGGCGAAGCTGGCCGCCGCCCTTGCCCAGATGGAGGCTGAACCTCCCGGGGGCCGCCCAGTAAGCGTCGACTGGAAACCACCCCTCGGGCTGGAGCCGCGGTTGCGGAAGGCGGGGGACGGGTGGAAGGCGGTGCGGGTGCCGGTGGAGATCGGTGAGCGGGTGCTGATCCTGCTCGGTGACGACAACGGCGCGGTGGTCCAGGACCAGAGCATGTACTGGTTCGTCCCCGCGGAGACGGCACCGCGCCCCGCCCTGGACCGACTGATCCTGCTGCCCCGCCGCCCGGAGGAGGCCGCGTACGTGTGCATGCCGCCGGTGCACTGGAACCGAGGCCCGGGATTCCACTGGCGGATGCCGGCCGACCGCGGCCTCACCCCCGGCGACCTGCTGTTCGTCGCCGCGCGCATCGCCCTCAACACCAGTCCGATCGACCCGGGGGAGGCGTCCCGGTGACCACCACGCGTATGCGGTACGTCGAGATGCGCCTGGGACCGGAGCCCATGGCCGAGCCGTACATCATCGAGGTCCACTGCACCTCCTGCGAGGCCGCCTCCACCCCCGCCCCCGAACAGGTCCCGGGCGAACAGCGCGACAAGGCCGAGGAGTGGGCGCTGGCGCACACCGGCAAGGCGGACGCGGAAGGGCGGCACCACACCGGCTACCGGGTCACGGTGACGATGTTCTGGCGGGTCACCCCCAGCGAGGACATCGACCCGCCGGCGGCTGCCCGTGGTCGGGGCTGACCGGCAGGCCCTGCCGCTACCTGGCCCCCCGTGCCAGGCAGCGGCCGCGCCCACCGCTCGGTTACACACGGCCGGGCGGGGGAACAACACGGTCGTGTCAAGGAGGCGACCATGGGAGCAGGCCCGATAGATGAGCACCGACGACGAGCTGTCGTCCCTGGACCGGGTGCGGGAGGCGGTTCAGGCCGACTGGGATCCCCTGGCCCGTCAGTGCGACTGCGGGGCGGAGCTGGTTCTGGTGGTCTCCGAGGACAAGGCGTCCGCCCCGCCGATCATCAGGGTACGTGGGGTCTGTCCCGAGGGCCGGCACCATTCGGTCCCCTCGCAAACGGGACCTGCGCCATCCCCGGATGCAATGGGCAGACCATCCGGTACGGCGACTACTTCAAGTGCGCCACCTGCGGAAACATCCAGTAGCGGGTAGAGCGTTCAGCCATCGGCCTTTCGTTGGGCGTCCACCACGCGGTTGAGCCGGTCCATGCGGGTGGCCAGGGTCATCCGGCCCTCCAGGCGGAACGCCGGGGGGCGGCGGCCGTCGACGTCGGTGAAGCCGTGTTCGGCGGCCAGGTCACCGGTGGTCAGCACGGAGCCGGAGCGCTCCTTGAGCTTGGGGTCGGTGAGCAGGGCGCAGATGGCCCGGCCCACGTACTCGGGTGAGTGGACCACCGACGCGGGGCCGTCGCCCAACGCCTCCCAGGCCGCCTCCACGCGCTCGGTGCGGACGAAGCCGGGGTGCAGGGAGACCGCGGTGATGTCCTTCTTGCGCAGGTCGTAGGCGAAACCCTTGGCCATCCGGTCGGAGGCCGACTTGAAGACGTCGTACGCCACCTGCCCGAGGTAGATGTCGCCGTCGGAGAAGCTGATGCCCACGATCAGGCCCTTGTCCTGGGCGAGCATCAGCGGGACCAGCCGCCGGGTGACGTCGTACTGGGCGCGCAGCGAGGCCTCCATGAGGTCGTAGCGCCAGGTCGGCTGGTCCCAGAAGGGGGCGTCGAAGCGGACCTCGGCGGAGCGTTCGTAGCCCGCCCAGGCGTTGTTGACCAGCAGGTCCAGCTTTCCGTGGTCGGCCTGCAGCCGCTCCAGGAGGGCGGCGTTGTCCTCGGGGGCGTGGTGGTCGCAGTGGATCGCGACGCCCTTGCCGCCGCGTGCGGTGACCTCGTCCGCGGTGTCGTCCACGGTGCCCGGCAGGCCCTCGGTGCGGGCGCCGTCCCGGGTGCTGCGGCCGGTGACGTACACCGTGGCGCCGGCCTCGCCGAGGGCCAGCGCGATACCGCGCCCCACGCCGCGGCTGGCACCGGTGACCACGGCGACGGTTCCGCCCAGGTCCGGGGGTGTCCAGTCCTCGTTCACTTTGCGGTCCTCTCGATCAGGTCGGGGATCTCAGCTCAGGTGCGCCGAGGCGTACTCCAGGCTGCGCAGATAGGCCGTCGCGTCATCCACCAGCGGGACGCCGAAGCGGGTGCGCAGCTCGGGCATGGAGCTGGGCAGGACGCCGCCGGAGCAGCGGGTGACCTCGCTGACGTCGCGGAGTACGGCCACGTAGTTGCGGACCATGGGGCGCAGCCCGGCCAGTTGTTCGGCGGTCAGCGTGTCCGGGTCGACGACCGGCGGGATGGTCAGGTCGCGGCCGAGGTAGGCGGCGTGCTTGGCCAGCACCCGCAGGGAGGCGTCCATGTCCATCGCCTCCGCCCCGTAGGTCACCCAGAACTCGCCCTCGCTGACGTCCTGTTCGATGGCCCGCAGAACGGCCTTGGAGAGCAGGTCCTGCGGTACGAAGTCCATCCGGATGCCCGCGTGCGCGGGGAGGAAGGGGGCGCGGCCCCGGCAGATCCAGTCGGACATCAGCTGCACGATCTGGCCCTTGGAGGTCCAGCCGGTGGCGGAGTCGCCGACGAGGTTGGTGGGGCGGAAGACGGTGTGCGGGATGCCGCTGTCCCGCAGCAGTCGCTCGGCCTCCCACTTGGAGCTGATGTAGTTGCGGCACATGTTGCCCTCGCTCAGGGCGACCGGGGCGGTCTCGGCGAGGGCGGCGACGAAGGCGGTGCTCATGAAGTGCACGGTCGCCCCGGCGTGCCGGGCGAACTCGATCACGCGCCGGGTGCCCTCGATGTTGATCGGCCGGTAGCGCTCGGCGGGCAGGCCCCATTCGGTGAGCCCGGCGGAGTGGATGACGGCGTCCACCTCGCCCGCGAGCGCCGTGTACTCCTCCTTCTCCAGGCCGAGGCGGTCGGCGGTCAGGTCGCACCGGATCCGCCGTCCGTCCGCCTCGGGTGCCGGTGCGCTGTGGGTGGCGGCCAGGAGGCGCAGTGCGGTGGGTTCGCGGAGGATGGAGCGGCCCACCACTCCGGAGGCGCCGGTCAGCAGGACCGTACGGGGTCTGGGGGTGCCGGTCACGCGCGCGCTTCCTTCCACTCCATCAGCCGGGACACGGCCCGGGCGCCCACGTAGAGCAGTGGTTCGGGCGGGAAGGGCGCGGGCTGCTTGCGGTGCTCGTCGTCGACGAAGAGCAGCCGGGAGTACTCGCTGTCCTTGCCGAGGACGAGGTCGCGGAGCACCTTGCCGCCGGTGTGGGTGGCGGCGATGCCATTGCCGCAGAAGCCGTAGCCGTAGTGGATGCCGCGGCCCAGCGTGCCGAAGTGCGGGGCGTAGTCGCGGACGATGTCGGCGGTGCCGCCGTAGGCGTAGCCGAAGGTGATGTCGCCCCACATGGGGAAGAACCGCAGGAACTCCCGGTGGATCTCCTGGTAGACCTTCGCGCGGTTCATGTTGCGCTGCCGGGTGTCGCCGCCGTAGTAGTACGGCGCGGGGCCGCCGGCGAACATCAGGCGGTTGTCCCGGGTGAGCCGGGCGCAGGTCAGGAAGGTCTTCGCCTCGACCATGCCCTCGCGGCCGGCCCAGGCCACCCGGTCCAGCTGCTCCTCGGTGAGGGGCTCGCTCATCAGCGCGTAGGTCCACACCGGCACGACCTTGTGGCGGAAGGGCCGGAAGGCGCGCATGTGGACGTTGGTGGCCAGCACCACCTTGTCGGCGGTGATCCGGCCGCCGGGGGTGACCACCGTGGTGCGTACGCCGGGTTCGACGCGGATGGCCGGGGTGTCGTCGTGGATGACGGTGCCCTGCTCCCTGACCACCCGGGCCAGGCCGCGGGCCAGCTTGAACGGGTTGACCAGGGCGCCGCCGGTGCGCATGGCCGCCAGCACGGCCGGCGAGCCGATGACCGACTGGGCCTCGTCCCGGGAGAGGATCTCCGGTGGGGCGGCGCCGCCGAGTCGGATGGCGAGCTCGCGGTCCTGCTCCAGGCGCCGCAGCTGCGCCCGGTCGGTGGCGACCATCAGGTAGTCGTTGGCCTCGTACTCGGCGTCGACCTTGTTGCGCCGGGTGAACCTGCCGATCTCCAGGATGGACCGGCCCACCGCCTGGGATGCCTCCAGGGCGCGCTGGGCGCCGAACTGCTCGACGAGGGCCTGGATGTCCTTTCCGATGGTGGGGGTGGCGAATCCGTCGGCACGACCGGAGGCTCCGTAACCGGAATAGTTCGCTTCCACTATCCGGATGTCGAGCGCCGGCTCCGCTTGTTTCAGGAAATACGCCGTCCACAGGCCGGTGTATCCGCCACCCACGATGCAGACATCGCATTCGACGGTGTCCCGGAGCGCGGGTTGCCGCTCAACGGTTTCGGTCTCCTGCCAGTAAACGACGTGCTTGTAGTCGTTCAATGATCGTTCCTCACACCGCTTCGAATACCATCCGCGACAGACCGAGGTGACGGTTCCGGAAATGGCCCACCGTCGCGTTGAGATACCTGTCGAAGTGGGCGTACGTCTCCTCGCCCACGCATTCCACCGCCGCCGCGCGCTGGGCGCGCAGCCGGTCCCGCCATTCCCGGCAGGTGCGGGCGTAGTGGTCCGCGTCGTTGCGCAGCGAGACCACGTCGAAGATCTTCTCGCTGGCCTCCAGGACCTCCGACAGGGCTGGAATCTCGGATTCCGGGAAGATCATTTCTATGATGAACAGCAGGTCGCGCACGGTCTGCTTGTCCATGCGGACGTTGTTGCCCTTGATGTTGGTCTGGAGTGCCAGCCGTCCGCCGGCCGGCAGCCAGGCGCGGCAGCGCTCGAAGAACTCCCGGTAGGCCGCGACACGCTCGGCCCGGCTCAGCCCCTGGCGGGCGAAGTGCTCGAAGGCGCCGATCGAGATGATGGCGTCATAGGGCTCCTCGGGCTGGTGGTCGAGCCAGTTCTCCACCCGCACCTCGGTGCCCGGCACCGCGCGCCGGGCCAGGCTCTCGGCCTGGCTGTCGCTGAGGGTGAGCCCCACCGCCCGCTGCACGCCGTGCTCCTGGACCAGGCGTCGCAGCAGGCTGCCCCAGCCGCAGCCGACGTCCAGGACGCGGCGGGCTCCGGCCGCCCGCGCCCCCTCGATCAGGTGGTCCAGCTTGCGCCGCTGGGCGGCCTCCAGGGTGTCGGCGGGGTCCTGGAGGTCCCACAGCGCGCAGGTGTAGGTGAGGTCGTCGTCCAGCCACAGGGCGTAGAAGTCGTTGGAGACGTCGTAGTGGTGGCGGATCGATTCAGCGGTGGCGCCCTGGTAGGCCGCCCCGCTCCGGGGGTCGGCGGTCGTGGCGCTCACGCGTCGATGCTGCCCAGCTTGGTGGCCTTGGCCAGCTCGACCAGGTCGCCCACCGTCTTCACGCCGGCGGCCTTGCTGGAGTCGAATTCGATACCGACCTCGTCCTCGATCGTGTAGACGATGTCGGCTATCTGAAGGCTCGACAGTCCGACCTCGTCAAAGGTCGTGTCGGCGCCGAGCTGGTAAGAAGAAGCCTTGCTGCCCAGCTTCTTCGCGATCAGCTGGCATACCTCTTCAGTGGTGATCATTTTCTTTCGGCCTCCTTGTCGCTTCAAGTGACAGCGGCCTGCTGAATGAGAAAAAGATGATCAAGAAAGTTTTCGCTCGACCATGCGGTACGGCAGGCCTCGCTATTCAGGCCGCAGCATCGTATGAAACGGGGGTGCTCCCCAAGAGGGAAACAGAGATCGACAGTTTCCTGCCAGCACCACGCAATGCTGGCAGGAAGCGGACGCGGCTGCTTTGCTGTACGCGTGTGCCACGACTGGTAAGTGTGTTGTGTGGCCCCAGTTTCAGGTGCCATCCGGGTTCTACCCAGTCGTGAGACGCACTGCTCGCCTTCGTTCGTTGACCGTTGGGAGATTCGTAAATGGCTGAGGTGCAACTCTCGGCGGGAACCATCGAGTACGAGGACACCGGAGGTGACGGGCCGGTCGTCGTGCTACTGCACGGGGTCGCCATGGACGGCTCGCTGTGGCGGCACGTGGTGGCCGCGCTGCGCGCCGACTTCCGGTGCGTGGTGCCGACCCTGCCGCTGGGCGGTCACCGCCGGCCCATGCGCCCCGACGCGGACCTGTCCATCCTCGGGGTGGCGCGACTGGTCGGCGAGTTCCTGGAGCGGCTGGACCTGAGGGACGTCACCTTGGTGATGAACGACTGGGGCGGCCCGCAGGCCCTGGTGGCGGACGGCCGCGACGAGCGGATCGGGCGCCTGGTGATCACTTCCTGCGAGGCCTTCGAGAACTTCCCGCCGGGGTTGCCCGGCAACAACCTGTACCTGTCGGCCAAGCTGCCCGGGGGCATCAACACCGCCTTCCGGCTGCTGAAGTTCAAGCCGATGCGGCGGATGCCGATGACCTGGGGGCGGATGTCCAAGCGGCCGGTGCCCCACGAGGTCATGGACCAGTGGTTCCGGCAGCTGTGGACCTCCAAGGAGATCCGCCGGGACCTGCGCAAGTACGTCCTGGGAGTGCCGGCCAGGAGCGAGCTGGACAACTGGGCGAAGCGGCTGGCCGACTTCGACCGCCCGGCGCTGGTCGTCTGGGCGGCCGAGGACAAGGTCATGCCGCCCGAGCACGGCCGCAGGCTGGCCGCGCTGCTGCCCCAAGGGCGGCACGTCGAGATCGCCGACAGCTACACCCTCATCCCCGAGGACCAACCGGAGCAACTGGCCGCAGCCATCCGGTCGTTCCTGCGGGAGGGAACCGCCAAACGGGCCTAGGACCCGCCCTCCGGGCCGGGTCGGGCCGGACCCGGCCTCGCGGCACCCGGAGGGCGAACCCTGGCAAGAACGGCCCCGGGGCGCGCGACCGCTCCGTACCGCCCCGGGGCCTGTGGCCCGAAGGACCGTGAAGGGAAGACATGCCTGACAGCGCGGACACTCCCCCGGGCAAGGCCGGGCGCAGCCCCAAGGCCCGCCGGGCCCGGAGCGGCTCCGGTGCCCGACCGCCGGCCCCGGCCTGGTGCGACAGCCTCGCCGGGCTGCCCGAGGCCGACCGCTACCCGGCCGCACTGGAGCTGGTGCGCGGCGAGACCGCCGGGCTGCTCGGCACCGACCCGGGCACGATCGACCCGGAGCGGGCCTACCGCGACTACGGCTACAACTCCCTGGCGGCGGTGGAGCTGACCAACCGGCTCCGCAAGGCCACCGGCCTGGAACTGCCCCTCACCCTGCTCTTCGACCACCCGACCCCGGCGGCGGTCGCGGAGGACCTGCTGGCCCGGGCGGGCTTCGAGCGGCCCGCGCCGCAGGCCGCCCCCAGCGCACCCCCGGCGGCGACCGAGGACCCCGAGGAGCCGATCGCGGTGGTCGGCATGGCCTGCCGCTACCCCGGTGGCGTCCGCTCCCCCGAGGACCTGTGGCAGGTGGTGGCCGAGGGCCGGGACGTGGTGGGCGCCTTCCCCCAGGACCGCGGCTGGGACCTGGAACGGCTCTACGACCCCGACCCCGACCGGCCCGGCAGCTGCTACACCCGGGCCGGCGGATTCCTGGACGGAGCCACCGAGTTCGACGCCGGCTTCTTCGGCATCGCCCGCCGCGAGGCACTGGCCATGGACCCGCAGCAGCGGCTGCTCCTCCAGACCGTGTGGGAGGCCCTGGAGGACGCCGGCATCGACCCGGGGGCGCTGCGGAAGAGCCCCACGGGTGTCTATGTGGGCACCGGCGGCCAGGACTACGAGCAGATCGCCCAGGCCGGCTCCACCGAGCTGGAGGGCTACTGGGGCATCGGCTCGGCGGCCAGCGTGCTGTCCGGCCGGGTCGCCTACGTCTACGGCTTCGAGGGCCCCGCGCTCTCGGTGGACACCGCCTGCTCCTCCTCGCTGGTCGCGCTCCACCTGGCGGTCCAGAGCCTGCGCCGCGGCGAGTCCACCCTGGCCCTGGCCGGCGGCGTGACGGTGATGTCCACCCCCCGGGTGTTCACCGAGTTCAGCCGGCAGCGGGCGCTGTCCCCGGACGGCCGCTGCAAGTCCTTCGCCCGCGCCGCCGACGGCACCGGCTGGTCCGAGGGCGTCGGCGTCCTGGTCCTGGAACGCCTCTGCGACGCCCGCCGCAACGGCCACCAGGTCCTCGCGCTGGTCCGCGGCAGCGCCGTCAACCAGGACGGCGCCAGCAACGGCCTGACCGCCCCCAACGGCCCCGCCCAGGAACGCGTCATCACCGCCGCCCTCCGGGACGCCGGGCTCACCCCCGGAGAGGTGGACGCGGTCGAGGGCCACGGCACCGGCACCACCCTCGGCGACCCCATCGAGATCGACGCCCTGGCGGCGGCGTACGGACCGGACCGCGAGGCGCACCGGCCGCTGCGGCTGGGATCGCTGAAGTCCAACATGGGCCACGCGCAGGCCGCCGCCGGGGTGGGCGGTGTGATCAAGATGGTGGAGGCGCTGCGCCACGGCACCCTCCCGCGCACCCTCCACGTGGACCGGCCCACCGACAAGGCCGACTGGGGAGCCGGCACGGTGGCGCTGCTCACCGAGCCCGCCGACTGGCCGCGCGGCGAGCGGGTCCGCCGGGCCGGCGTCTCCGCCTTCGGCGTGGGCGGCACCAACGCCCATGTGCTGCTGGAGGAGGCACCGGCCGAAGAGCCGGAGGTCGGCGGGGAGCCGGCCGGCCCGGTGCCCTGGGTGCTCTCCGCCGCCTCCCCCGAGGCCCTGCGGGAGCAGGCGCGGCGGCTGCACGCCCATCTGGCGGACCCCGCGCGCGCCGACGCCTGTCCGGGCCGGATCGGCCGGACGCTGGCGCTGGGCCGGGCCCGCTTCGACCACCGGGCGGTGGTGGTCGGCGAGGACCGTACCGAACTGCTCGCCGGTCTCGCCGCGCTCGCCCGGGGCGAGGAGGGCGCCGCGGAGGAGGGCGGCTACCTGGCCCGGGGGACGGCCCGCACCGGCCGCACCGCCTTCGTCTTCCCCGGCCAGGGCTCCCAGTGGCTCGGCATGGGCCGCGAACTGGCCGCCGCCCACCCGGTCTTCGCCAAGGAGCTGCGCGCCTGCGCCGAGGCGCTGGCCCCGCATGTCGACTGGTCCCTGGAGGAGGTGCTGGCCGGCGCGCCCGGCGCGCCGCCGCTGGACCGGGTCGACGTGGTGCAGCCCGCCCTGTTCGCGGTGATGGTCTCGCTGGCCGCGCTCTGGCGCCACCACGGCGTCCACCCCGACGCGGTCCTGGGCCACTCGCAGGGCGAGATCGCCGCCGCCCACGTGGCGGGCGGGCTCTCGCTGGCGGACGCCGCCCGGATCGTGGCGCTGCGCAGCCGGGCCATCGCCAGGATCGGCGGCCGGGGCGGGATGGTCTCGCTCACCGCCGGGCCCGAGCGGATCGCCCCGCTGCTGGAACGCTGGGCGGGCCGGATATCGGTGGCCGCGGTGAACGGGCCGTCCTCGATGATCGTCTCCGGCCCCGCCGAGGACCTCACCGAGCTGCTGGACGCCTGTACCGCCGAGGGGATCTGGGCCCGCCGGGTCAATGTCGACTACGCCTCCCACTCCGCCGAGGTCGACGCGCTGCGCGAGGAGTTGGCCGCCGCGCTGGCCCCGGTCAGGCCGCACAGCGGGCAGGTGCGCTTCCACTCCACGGTCACCGGCGGCGAGTTGGACACCGCCGAGCTGACCGCCGACTACTGGTTCCGCAACCTGCGGCAGACGGTGCTCTTCCAGGAGGCCGTCTCGGGGCTGATGGACGGCGGCACCACCGCCTTCCTGGAGATGAGCCCGCACCCGGTGCTCACCGTGGCGATCGGGCAGATCGCGGAGGCCCGGCCGCGGGGCGGCGCGGCGGCAGTCGGCTCGCTGCGCCGCGAGGACGGCGGCCCGCGCCGCTTCCTCGCCTCGCTCGGCCAGGCCCACGCGCACGGCGTGCCGGTGTCCTGGGAGGTACCCCTGGAGGGTTTCTCCGGGCAGGCGGGCCTGCCCGGACACCCGTTCCGTACCGAGCGGTTCTGGGCCGAACCCCGGGAGTCGGTGGGCGATCTGGCCGCCGCGGGGCTGCGGCCGGCCGGCCATCCGCTGCTGGCCGCGACCGTGCCGCTGCCCTCGGGGGCGCGGCTGTGCACCGGGCGGCTCTCGCTGCGCGGCCACCCCTGGCTGGCGGACCACGCGGTGTACGGCACGGTGCTGCTGCCCGGGACCGCGTTCGTGGACCTCGCGCTGTACGCCGCCGAGCCGGCCGGCCGCGCGGTGCTGGAGGAGCTGACCATCGAGGCGCCGCTGGTGGTCCCGGAGCGGGGCGCGGTCGACCTCCAGGTGGCGGTCGGCGAGCCGGACCCGGCGGGGGTGCGGACCGTACGGATCCACTCCCGGCCCGCCGGGGCCGAGGACGGGGACGCCTGGACCCGGCACGCGGCGGGCACCGTGGCGGTGGCCGAGGCGGAGGGCGCCGAGCCCGCCGCCCCGGCCTGGCCGCCGCCCGGAGCCGTCCCGCTGGACGTGGACGGCCTCTACGACCGGCTGGCGGACCGGGGCTTCGGCTACGGACCGGCCTTCCAGGGGCTGAGTGCCGCCTGGCGGCTCGGCGAGACCGTGTACGCCGAGGTGGCCCCGCTCACCGAGGAGTCGGCCGCGGACGGCGCGCGCTACGGGATCCACCCGGCGCTGCTGGACGCCGCCTTCCACGCCCAGCTGACCCGACTGGCCGAGCAGGCCGAAGGGGCGTCGGCCTGGCTGCCGTTCGCCTGGTCGGGGGTGCGGATCGCCGCGCCCGGGGCCGCGGGTCCGCTCCGGGTGGTGCTGGAGCCGCTGGGCGAGGGGGCGGTCCGGATGGCCGCCACCGACCGCTTCGGCGCCCCGGTGGCCTCGGTGGCCTCGGTGGTGGCCCGGCCGGTCCCGGCCGAGCGCCTGGCGGCCGCCGCGGGCACCGCCGAGAACGCGCTGTTCCGCCTCGACTGGGTGAGCGCCCCGGCGGCGGACGAGCCGACACCCTCCCGGCGCCTGGCGGTGCTGGGCGACGCGCCGTGGGAGCTGCCCGGCGCCATCGAGCACCACGCCTCCCCGGCCGCACTGGCCGCCTCGGTGGCCGCGGGCGCCGCCGTCCCGGACACGGTGCCGGCCCCGGTGGCCGCGGGCACCCCCGCCCCCGACACCATGCCGGCCCCGGTGGCCGCCATCGAGCACCACGCCTCCCCGGCCGCACTGGCCGCCTCGGTAGCCGCGGGCGCCGCCGTCCCGGACACGGTGCTGGTCCCGGTGGCCGCCCCGGTCGCGGCCACGCCCGAGGCGGTCCGCGCCCTCGCCCACCAGGCCCTGGGCCTGCTCCAGGAGTGGCTGGCCGAGGAGCGGCTGGCCGGTACGGAGCTGGTGTTCGCCACCCGCGGGGCGGTGCGCACCGGCCCGCGGGACACCCCGGAGCCGGGCCTGGCCCCGCTGTGGGGGCTGGTGCGTACCGCCCAGTCCGAGCACCCCGGCCGGTTCCGGCTCCTCGACCTGGACGGCACCGCCGACTCCGCGCGCGCCCTGCCGGCCGCCCTGGCCACCGGCGAGCCGCAGCTGGCCCTCCGGGCCGGAGAACTCCTCGTCCCCCGACTGGCCCGGACGACCGGGGAGTCGGGCGGCGGGCCGATGGACTTCGACCGGGCGGGTACGGTCCTGATCACCGGCGGCACCGGAGGGCTCGGCGCGCACCTGGCGCGGCACCTGGCCGCCGTCCACGGGGCCCGGCACCTGCTGCTGCTCAGCCGGCGCGGCCCGGCCGCCCCGGGCGCGGCGGAGCTGGAGCGCGAACTGACCGCGCTGGGCGCCCGGGTGACGGTCGCCGCCTGCGACGCCGCCGACCGCGAGGCGCTCGCCGCGGTGCTGGCCGCCGTACCGGCCGACCGGCCGCTGACCGCCGTGCTGCATGCCGCCGGGGCGCTGGACGACGGCACGGTGGAGTCGTTGACCGGGGACCGTCTGGACGCCGTGCTGCGGCCCAAGGTGGACGCGGCGCTGCATCTGCACGAGCTGACCACCGGCACGGAGCTGGGCGCCTTCGTGCTGTTCTCGTCCATGGCGGGGGTCGCCGGAGGGGCCGGCCAGGGCAACTACGCGGCCGGGAACACCTTCCTGGACACCCTCGCCCAGTGGCGCCGGGACCGGGGACTGCCCGCGCTCTCCCTGGCCTGGGGGCTGTGGGAGGAGGAGAGCGGCATGACCGGGCACCTGGGCGGGTCCGGGGTCGCCGCGCTCGGCCGCTCCGGACTGGCCCCGATGTCCACCGCGCAGGGGCTGCGGCTGTTCGACGCGGTGCACGGCGCCCCGGAGGCGCTGCTGGTGCCGGCCCGGCTGTCGCTGCCCGCACTGCGCGCCCTGGCCCGGGAGGACGCCCTGCCCGCGGTGCTGCGATCACTGGTGCCCGCCCCGGTGCGGCGGCGCTCGGCCGCCGCGGGGGGCGAGCTGGCCGCGCGGCTGGCCGCCGCTCCCGAACACCGGCGCGCGGCCCTGGTGCTGGAGGTGGTCGCGGCCCAGGTCGCGGCCGTCCTCGGGCAGGACGGCGCGGCGGCGGTCGATCCCGAGCGCCCCTTCAAGGACCTGGGGCTGGACTCGCTGGGAGCGGTGCGGCTGCGCAACCGGCTCCAGCGGGCGACCGGGCTGACCCTGCCGTCCACGCTGGTCTTCGGCCACCCCTCGCCCGCCGCGCTCGCCACCCGGCTGCTCGCCCTGCTCGAACAGGGCGCACAGGCTCCACCCGCCGCCGACGGGCCGGCGACCGCCACCGCGTCCGGGAGCGGACCGGTGGCCGAGGGCACGGGGGCGCTGCGGGAGCGGGTCACCGCCGCCACCGGCGCCGAGGAGCTCTTCGCCATCATCGACAACGACCTGGGGGTGCGCTGAGCCGTGTCCGACACCCTGTCCGACCAGGACAAGCTGCTGGGCTACCTGCGGCGCGTCACCGCCGAACTCGCCGACGCCCGCGAGGAACTGGCCCGGCACACCGAGCCGATCGCCATCGTCGGCATGGGCTGCCGCTACCCCGGCGGCATCCACTCCCCCGATGACCTGTGGCAGGTGGTCGCGGACGGCGGGGACGTGGTGGGCGCCTTCCCCCAGGACCGCGGCTGGGACCTGGAACGGCTCTACGACCCCGACCCCGACCGGCCCGGCAGCTGCTACACCCGGGCCGGCGGATTCCTGGACGGAGCCACCGAGTTCGACGAGGAGTTCTTCGGCATCGGCCGCCGCGAGGCACTGGCCATGGACCCGCAGCAGCGGCTGCTCCTCCAGACCGTCTGGCAGGCGCTGGAGGACGCCGGCATCGACCCCGGGGCGCTGCGCGCCTCCCCCACCGGCGTCTTCGTGGGGACCACCGGGCAGGACTACGCCTGGCTGGCCCGCTCCGGCCCCGCCGACCTGGAGGGCTACTGGGGCATCGGCTCGGCCGGCAGCGTGCTGTCCGGACGGGTGAGTTACACCTACGGCTTCGAGGGCCCCGCGGTGACCGTGGACACCGCCTGCTCCTCCTCGCTGGTCGCGCTCCACCTGGCGGTGCAGGGGCTGCGCCGCGGCGAGTGCTCCCTGGCCCTGGCCGGGGGTGTGACGGTGATGTCCACCCCGGGCGTCTTCACGGAGTTCAGCCGGCAGCGGGCGCTCTCCCGCGACGGCCGCTGCAAGTCCTTCGCCCACGCCGCGGACGGCACCGGCTGGTCCGAGGGCGTCGGGGTCCTGGTCCTGGAACGCCTCTGCGACGCCCGCCGCAACGGCCACCAGGTCCTCGCGCTGGTCCGCGGCAGCGCCGTCAACCAGGACGGCGCCAGCAACGGCCTGACCGCCCCCAACGGCACCTCGCAGCAGCGGGTCATCACCGCGGCGCTCCGGGACGCCGGGCTCGCCCCCGGCGAGGTGGACGCGGTCGAGGGCCACGGCACCGGCACCACCCTCGGCGACCCCATCGAGATCGACGCCCTGGCGGCGGCGTACGGACCCGGGCACGGGGCGGAGCGTCCGCTGCGGCTGGGGGCGCTCAAGTCCAACCTCGGGCACACCCAGGCGGCGGCCGGGGTGGGCGGCGTGATCAAGATGGTGCAGGCGCTGCGCCACGGCATCCTCCCGCGCACCCTGCATGTGGACCGGCCCACCGACAAGGCCGACTGGGGCGGCGGGGCGGTGGCGCTGCTCACCGAGCCCGCCGACTGGCCGCGCGGCGAGCGGGTCCGCCGGGCCGGGGTCTCCGCCTTCGGGATCAGCGGCAGCAACGCCCATGTGGTGCTGGAGGAGGCACCGGCCGAAGAGCCCGCCACCGCGCGTCGGGAGTTCGGCGGCCCGGTGCCCTGGGTGCTCTCCGCCAAGTCCCCGGAGGCCCTGCGGGAGCACGCGCGGCGGCTCCACGCCCATCTGACGGACCCGGCGCACGCCACCGCGGCCCCGGACGGCATCGGGGCCGCGCTCGCGGTGACCCGGGCACGCCTGCGCCACCGGGCGGTGGTGGTCGGCGAGGACCGCGCCGAACTGCTCGCCGGACTGGCCTCGCTCGCCCGCGACGAGCCGGCGGCCGGCGTGGTACGGGGCACGGCCTCCCGCGCCGCCAGGACCGCCTTCCTCTTCTCCGGCCAGGGCTCCCAGCGTCCGGGGATGGGCGCGGAACTGTACCGGCGGTACCCGGCCTTCGCCGACGCCCTGGACGCCGTCTGCGCCGAACTGGACGCCCACCTGGACACCCCGCTGAAGAAGCTGCTGACCGCACCCCCGGAGAACGGGGACAGCGGGGACGGTGCCGGGGCGGGGCCGCTGGATCGGACGGGGTACACCCAGCCGGCGCTGTTCGCCCTGGAGACGGCGCTGTTCCGGCTGCTGGAGTCCTGGGGGCTGCGCCCCGACTTCCTGCTGGGGCACTCGGTCGGCGAGCTGGCCGCCGTGCACGCCGCCGGGGCGCTGTCCCTGCGCGACGCCGCGGCCCTGGTCGCCGCCCGCGGCCGGCTGATGGACGCGCTGCCCTCCGGCGGTGCGATGGTCGCGGTGGAGGCGGCCGAGGAGGAGGTACGGGACACCCTGCCGGGCACCGGAGCCCTCGCCCTCGCGGCGGTCAACGGGCCGCGCGCGGTGGTGGTCGCCGGGGCCGAGGGTGAACTGCTGGCGTGGGCCGGGCAGTGGCAGGGACGCGGTCGCCGCACCCGGCGGCTGCGGGTCAGCCACGCCTTCCACTCCCCCCTGATGCGGCCTGTCCTGACCGAACTGGCCGAGGTGGCCAGCGGTTTGGCCTTCGCCGCGCCGAGTGTCCCGGTCATCTCCAATGTGACGGGGGCGCCGCTGACCGCGGAGCAGCTGGGGGACCCGGCGTACTGGGCCCGCCACGCCGAGGCGCCGGTGCGCTTCCGGGACGGGGTGCGCCGGCTGGAGGCCGAGGGGGTGGCCGCGTACCTGGAGATCGGCCCGCACCCGGTGCTCCTCCCGATGGTCCGCGAGAGCCTGGCCGCCCCGGGCGCCGCGGTCCTGGTCCCCGGGTTGGAGGGGGGCAGGCCCGAGGCACGGACCCTGGTCACCTCGGTCGGCGAACTGCACGCCCACGGAGCGGCCGGCGGCGATCTGACGGCGCTGTTCGAGGAGGCGGCCGGGCGGCGGGCGGCCCGTGAACTGGCGCTGCCCGGCTACCCGTTCCGCCGCCGACGGCACTGGGTCGAGGGATCGGCCACCCCGGATCACAGAGCCGCCGAGGCGATATCCGGCGCCCCGAGGACGACAGCGGCGATACCCAGGGAGGGGACGTCCACCACCGAGCCCGCCCCCGACCGCCCGCGGGACGTGCTGGCCATGGTCCGCGGCCTGGCGGCGCTGGTCCTCGGGTACGAGGCCGACGAGCAGGTGGACGAGGACCGCACCCTGCTGGAGCTGGGCATCGACTCGATGGGCGCGGTCCGGTTGCAGCAGCGGCTGACCGCGGCCACCGGGCTGCAACTGCCGGCGACCCTGCTGATCGACCACCCCACCCCGGCCGCGATCGCCGCCCATCTGCGGTTGCTGCTCGGCGAGGAGGGCCCCAGGCACCCCGGCGGACACGAGGACCCCGCCACCGGGATCGCACCCCAGCCGTCGGCACGGGAGGGCACGTTCACCCCCCAGCACGTGGGCGGACACGAGGACGCCACCCCCACCGAAGCCGCACCCCAGCCGTCGGCACGGGTGGGCACGTTCACCCCCCGGGACCCCGGCGCACGCGACGGCGCCGCACCCGCACCCCAGCCGTCCCCCCGGGAGGGAACCCTCACCGGGCTGCTGCGGGCCGCGCATCGGCGGGGGGAGCTGGCCGGGGCGGTGCCCCTGCTGACCGGCGCCGCCGCCTACCGCCCGTCCTTCGCCTCCGCCGAGGAGCTGGCCGAGCCGCCGGAGTCGGTGCTGATCTGCGACGGGCCCGCCGAGCCCGCGATCGTCTGCCTGCCGTCCTTCCTGGCGGGGTCGGGCCCGCACCAGTTCGCCCGGTTCGCGGCGGGCTTCGCCACACGCCGCCTGGTGCGGGCGCTGACCCTGCCCGGCTTCGGCTCCTCGCCGCTGCTCCCGGCCGGTCCCGAGGCGGCCTTCGGGGCGCTGGCGGACGCCGCGCAGCGCGCCGCGGCCGGGGCTCCGGTGCTGCTGGTCGGCCACTCCATCGGCGGGGCGCTGGCGCACGCGGTGGCCGCCCGGTTGGAGCGGCGGGGGTATCCGGTCTCCGGGGTGGTCCTGCTCGACACCTTCGAGCCCGAACCCGCCCTGCGCGACCGGCTGTTCGCCTGGGCGATGGGCAGCGTGCTGGACCGCGACCACGCCCAGGTGGACGTCAACGAGGCGGGCGTGCTGGCGATGGGCGGCTATCTGCGGCTCTTCGAGGACTGGTCGGTGGACGCGCTCGGCACCCGCTCCCTGCTGCTGACCGCCAAGGAAGGCCCCGAGGAAGGCCCCGAGGAAGGCCCGGAGGGAGCCCTCACGGAACCCCGGGAGGCGGGCGGCTGGAGCCCGTGGCGCGCGGTGGACGCGGTCGTACCCGTCCCGGGCGGCCACTTCTCGCTCCTTGAGGAACACGCCGGGCACACCGCGCGGACGGTCGAGGAATGGCTGTGAGAGGAAACACCATGCAATCTGCCTTGGGCATAGTCGACTTCGGGAGTTACCTGCCCGAGAACGTCGTGGGGCCCGAGTTCTTCGCGGACGAGTCGGCGCCGGAGGATCCGCTCGCCCAGCTGCCGCTCTTCAAGATCCCGGCCACCCGCCACCACGTGGCCCGCGAGGACCGGGCCGCCGACATGATCGCGAAGGCGGCCCGCCCCCTCTTCGAGCGGCTGGGCCGGGATCCCGCCGAGAGCGTCGACGTACTGATCACCAATGTGCTGCTGCCCGACGAGTGCTTCACCGGCATCGGCGCCGAGGCGGCGGACCGCCTCGGCTGCGACCCCGAGTGGATCGTGGACCTGCACAACGGCGGCTGCGGCTCGTTCATGTACATGATGCGGCTGGCCGAGAAGATCATGGCCGACGGCTCGGCCCGTACCGCGCTGATCGCCAATGTGCAGAACACCGCGGGCCAGGTCTTCGCGCAGTCCGAGATCCGCAAGCTCCCGCACGCCGCGGTGCCGGGCGACGGCTGCGGGGTGGCCCTGCTGGAGCTCGGCGGCCCCTCCCCGCTGCTGGGGGTGACCACCCGCAGCACCCCGGCGTACGCCTACGACCTGGGGCTGGTCACCCCGGACAAGCGGAAGTACTGGGAGCCGGGCAGCGGCCAGATGGACATCCACTTCGACGAGTCCAAGACCACCGAGATCCTCCAGCGCGGCAACACGCTGGTGCCGGAGCTGGTCCAGGAGCTGTGCGAGCGGCTCGACCTGGACACCGAGGAGATCGACGTGCTGGTCACCAACCAGCCCAACCGGATCTTCCTGAAGAACTGGCGGGAGGCGCTGGACCTGCCCGAGGAGCGCCATCTGGACACCTTCGACCGCTTCGGCAACCTCTACGGGGCGGCCGTGCCGATCACCATGGACCAGGCGCTGCGCGCGGGCCGGGTGAAGGACGGCGACCTCGTGGTGATGTCCGGGTTCGCGCACGCCGGCGACTTCGCCTCGGCTGCGGCCGTCCGCTGGAACGGGAACCGCCGGTGAGCCCGGTGGAGGAGAGCTTCGACGTGGTGGTGGTCGGCGCCCGGGTGGCCGGCTCCTCGCTGGCCGCGCTGCTGGCCCGGCGCGGGGTGCGGGTGGCGGTGGTGGACCAGGCGGGCGCGCTGGGCGGCACCCTGTCCTCCAACATCCTCCAGGCCGACTCGCTGGCCTTCCTGGACCGGCTGGGCGCCACCGGGCGGCTGCGCGCGGCGGGCGTCACCCCGATGCGCCGGGTGGACATGCGGCTGGAGGACTTCCGGGTGCTGGCCGACTTCCCGCAGCGGCCGGGCGACATCGGCGGGGCGGCCTGCGTCCGCCGGCAGGTGCTGGACCCGGTGGTGCTGGAGGCCGCCGCGGAGGCGGGCGCCGCGGTGCGGCTCGGCACGAAGGTCACCGACCTGGTGCGGGAGAGGGGCCGGGCGGCGGGCGTACGGGTCCGGCACGAGGGGGCCGAACGGGTGCTGCGGGCGCGGCTGGTGGTGGGCGCGGACGGCCGCGGCTCCACGGTGGCTGCGCTGACCGGCGCCCGCTCGTACCACCTGACCACCGGGGAACGCCGCTACTACTGGACCTACTTCGAGGGCGCGCGGACCGGGGACGAGCCCACCTTCGTCTTCCACCGGTGGGGCGACCGGCACATGCTCGGCGGCCCCGCCGACAGCGGGCTGTACATCGTCGGGGTCTCCCCGCAGCAGCACGAGGTGGACTCCTTCCGCGCCGACCTGGAGGGCTCGATCACCGCCCACATCCAGGCCTGCGCGCCGATCGCCGCCGCGCTGGCCGACGCCCGGCGGGCCACCCGGATCTACGGCATCCAGCGGTTCCAGGGCTACTTCCGGGAGGCCCACGGGCCCGGCTGGCTGCTGGTCGGGGACGCCGGCCACTTCAAGGACCCGGCCGGCGGACGCGGCATCGGCGACGCCTTCCACCAGGCCGACCACCTCGCCCCCCGGATCGAGGCGGCGCTCGGCCGTCCGGCGGCGGAACTCGACCGGGTGGCCGCCGACTTCGGCCGCTGGCGGGACCGCCACTACGCCGAGTACTACGGCCTGGCCGCCGATCTGGGTGTGGCCGGGCCGATCGCCGCCGTGGTGCCGGAGACGGTCCGCAAGCTGCACGCCCGGGGCCGGATCGACTCGGTGCTGAACCTGCTGAGCCACCGCGCCTCGGTCCTGGAGGTGCTCACCCCGGCCCGGGTGCTGGGCGCCACCGGCCGGCTGCTGCTGCGCGGCGGCGCGGCCGGCGGGCGGCGGGCGCTGCTGGGCCAGGTGGGCGCGCTGGCGGCGGGCGAGGTGCGCCGCCGCAAGGCCATGTGGCGCCCGGTCTACGGGCCGCCGCCCGCGCCGCCCGCGCGCCGGGGCCCCGGGGCGCGGCAGGCCGCCGGGGTCGGCACCGAGCCGCGTACCGCGGACCGTACCGAAGGGGAGCTGAGCCGATGACCACCAGTACCGGGACGGACCGGGCCGCGGACACCGGGGGGCTGCTGCCCCCGGGGGTGTCGCTGGACTTCGAGCAGACCGTGCCGCGGGCCATCGCGCACCGCCGGCAGATCGGCGAGGTGTTCGTCGCGGACTCCGTCCAGCGGGGCGAGGACGACTTCCACCTCTCCTTCCAGGTGCCGCGGGCGCACAGCCTGTGGTCCGACCACCCGGCGGGCCACCATGACCCGTTCGCCTCCGCGGAGGCCGCGCGGCAGGCCATCTTCGTCCTGCTCCACCGCCATCTGGGGGTGCCGGTCGGGCTGCCCTTCAGCCTCCAGCGGATCACCTTCCGGGTGACGGAGCCGGCCGCGTACCGGGTCCGGGACGGCTGGCCGCTCCAGGGCTACCTGCACTACCGGGTGGCCGACCGCCGCAACCGGGGGTCCGACGTGGTCGGGATGGTCCTGAGGGGGGAGATGGAGATCGGCGGGCGGCCGGCGATGGAGCTCACCGCTGAGCTGGCCTTCATGTCCCAGCAGGACTACGACGTCTTCCGGGCCTTCCAGCGGGCGCAGAAGCCGGTGGCGACGGCCGCCAGGACACCGCACAGCCCGCTGGACGCGGCCCGGGTGGGCCGGCGGGACCCGGGCAACGTGGTGATCGGCGAGGCCCCCGGGGCGGCCGGCCCGCTGCTCGTCCCCGACCCCCGCCACCC
>NZ_SRID01000259.1 GCF_004684805.1 Streptomyces palmae | reverse complement strand
GCCCCCGCTGTCCCCGCTGCCCCCGGTACCTGAGCTCCCGCTGTCGGCCGTGCCGCCGGAGGACCCCTTGCCCAGCTCGCCCACCCCGACGGTGTCGGCGGTACCGGCCCGGTCCGAGGAGCTGTCCCGGGTGAACAGCACCAGCGCACCGGTGGCCAGCAGCGTGGCGGCCACCCCGGCGGCCACCCAGCCGATCAGTGCCTGCCGCCGGCTCTCCGCCGACCGGGTTCCGACCGGCTGCGGGGCGCCGGGTATCCGCGGCGGCGGGTAGCCGGGCAGCCCCGGCTGCGGGGAGGCGCCCGGCGGCGGGTATCCCGGCACCGGCGCGCCGGCCGGGCCGGGCCCGCCGGACGCGGGCGGCGCGGCCGGGGGCAGCGGCCCCTGCGGCCCGGGGCCCTGCCCCGGCTGCGCCGGCTGCCCCTGCGGAGCCTGCCCCGGCTGTCCCGGCCCCTCCGGCCCCTGCGGACCCTGACCCTGTCCCGGCTGCTCCTGGCCGGGCTCGACGCCGCTCACAGGCCCGGGATCCGGCCGTTGCGGAACAGGTCCACGAAGATCTGGTGGTCGGCCCGCGCCCGCGCCCCGTAGGAGTGCGCGAAGTCCACCAGCAGCTCCGCGAAGCCGTCCTCGTCGGCGGCGATCACCGCGTCGATCGCACGCTCGGTGGAGTACGGCACCAGCGAGTGGCCGCTGGTGTCGTCCGCCGCGGCGTGCATGGTCGCGGTCGCCCGCCCCAGGTCGGCCACCACGTTCGCGATCTCCACCGGGTCGTCCAGGTCGGACCAGTCCAGGTCCACGGCGTACGGCGACACCTCGGCGACCAGCTGGCCGGCACCGTCCAGCTCCGTCCAGCCCAGCCACGGGTCGGCGTGGGCCTGCAGGGCCCGCTGCGAGATCACCGTCCGGTGGCCCTCGTGCCGGAAGTACGAGCGCACCCCCGGGTCGGTGATGTGCCGGGAGACCGCCGGGGTCTGCCCCTGCTTCATGTAGATCACGACGTCGTTCTCCAACGCGTCGCTGTTGCCCTCCAGCAGGATGTTGTACGAGGGCAGACCGGCACTGCCGATCCCGATGCCGCGGCGCCCCACCACGTCCTTGACCCGGTAGGAGTCGGGCCGGGCCAGGCTGGACTCGGGCAGCGTCTCCAGATAGCCGTCGAAGGCGGCCAGCACCTTGTAGCGGGTGGCGGCGTCCAGCTCGATGGAGCCGCCGCCGGCGGAGAAGACCCGCTCGTAGTCGCGGATCTCGGTCATCGAGTCGAGCAGCCCGAAGCGGGTCAGCGAGCGGGCGGCGCGCAGCGAGGCCAGCAGCGGGCCCTCGGCGGTCTCCAGCGTGAACGGCGGCAGGTCCGCGCCGGACCCGGCGCCCGCGGCCAGCGCGCGGATGCGGTCCCGGTAGGCGGCGGCGTAGGTCCGCACCAGCTCGCCGATCTTCTCGTCGCTGAGCGCCTTGGTGTAGCCGATCAGCGCCACCGAGGCGGCGAACCGCTTGAGGTCCCAGGTGAACGGCCCGACGTACGCCTCGTCGAAGTCGTTGACGTTGAAGATCAGGCGGCCGGTGGCGTCCATGTAGGTGCCGAAGTTCTCCGCGTGGAGATCGCCGTGGATCCACACCCGGCTGGTCCGCTCGTCCAGGTAGGGTCCGCCCGCCCCGTCCCGGGCCCGCTCCAGGTCGGCGTAGAACAGGCACGCCGTGCCCCGGTAGAAGGCGAAGGCGGAGGCGGCCATCTTCCGGAACTTCACCCGGAACGCTGCCGGGTCGGCGGCGAGCAACTCGCCGAAGGCGGTATCGAAGACGGCGAGGATCTCCTCGCCGCGCTGGGCGACGTCCCCCCGAGGGACGTGCAGGTCCGACATCGCGGGATGCCTCCTGGGTGACGGGTGCGTGGACTGGTGTGCCATCGCGGACAACGGCCGAGGCTACCCCCGAGTGCCCGGGGACTGTCAGTGCGGAGCGGTAGTCTCGGAAGCTGTCTCGGCCGGCGTCCCACCACCCCGCCCCCCGAGCCGGCGCTCAGCGCACCGCACTACTCATCCGGAGGTCCTCCACCGTGGCAAAGCAGCCGTTCACGCACCTGCACGTGCACACCCAGTACTCGCTGCTGGACGGTGCGGCGCGGCTCAAGGACATGTTCCAGGCCTGCAACGACATGGGCATGTCCCACATCGCCATGACCGACCACGGAAACCTGCACGGCGCCTACGACTTCTACCAGCAGGCCACCGCCGCCGGGGTGACGCCGATCATCGGCATCGAGGCCTATGTGGCACCCGAGTCCCGCCGCTACAAGCGCAAGGTCCAGTGGGGTCAGCCGCACCAGAAGCGGGACGACGTCTCCGGCTCCGGCGGCTACACCCACAAGACGATCTGGGCGGCGAACAAGACCGGGCTGCACAACCTCTTCCGGCTCTCCTCCGACGCGTACATGGAGGGCTTCCTCCAGAAGTGGCCGCGGATGGACAAGGAGACCATCTCCCAGTGGTCCGAGGGGCTGATCGCCTCCACCGGCTGCCCCTCCGGCGAGGTGCAGACCCGGCTGCGGCTCGGCCAGCCCGAGGAGGCGCTCAAGGCCGCCGCCGACTACCAGGACATCTTCGGCAAGGGCCGGTACTTCCTGGAGCTGATGGACCACGGCATCGAGATCGAGAAGCGGGTGCGCGACGGCCTGCTGGAGATCGGCAAGAAGCTCGACATCCCGCCGCTGGTCACCAACGACTCCCACTACACCTACGCGCGCGAGGCCGACGCCCACGACGCGCTGCTGTGCGTGCAGACCGGCAAGAACCTCTCCGACCCGGACCGCTTCAAGTTCGACGGCACCGGCTACTACCTGAAGTCCACCGAGGAGATGTACGCCATCGACTCCTCGGACGCCTGGCAGCAGGGCTGCGCCAACACCCTGCTGGTCGCCGAGCAGGTGGACACCACCGGCTGGTTCGAAAAGCGCGACCTGATGCCCCGCTTCGACGTGCCCGAGGGGTACACCGAGGTCACCTGGTTCCAGGAGGAGGTCCGGCGCGGCATGGCCCGCCGGTACCCGGGCGGGGTGCCCGAGGACCGCCAGAAGCTCGTCGAGTACGAGATGGACGTCATCATCCAGATGGGGTTCCCGGGCTACTTCCTGGTGGTCGCCGACTTCATCATGTGGGCCAAGAACAACGGCATCGCGGTCGGCCCCGGCCGAGGCTCCGCGGCCGGCTCGATCGTCTCGTACGCCATGGGCATCACCGACCTGGACCCGGTCGAGCACGGACTGATCTTCGAGCGGTTCCTCAACCCCGAGCGCGTCTCCATGCCCGATGTCGACATCGACTTCGACGAGCGCAGGCGCGGTGAGGTCATCCGGTACGTGACCGAGAAGTACGGCGCCGACAAGGTCGCCCAGATCGGCACCTACGGCACCATCAAGGCCAAGAACGCGATCAAGGACTCGGCTCGGGTGCTCGGCTACCCGTACGCCATGGGCGACCGGATCACCAAGGCGATGCCCGCCGACGTCCTCGGCAAGGGCATCCCGCTCTCCGGCATCACGGACGAGAAGCACCCGCGGTACAGCGAGGCGGCCGAGGTCCGCGGCATGTACGAGAACGAGCCGGACGTGAAGAAGGTGATCGACACCGCGCGCGGTATCGAGGGCCTGGTCCGGCAGATGGGTGTGCACGCGGCCGGCGTGATCATGTCCAGCGAGAGGCTCACCGACCATGTGCCGGTCTTCTCGCCGAAGAACGACGGCCAGGTGGTGACCCAGTGGGACTACCCCACCTGCGAGTCGCTGGGCCTGCTGAAGATGGACTTCCTCGGCCTGCGCAACCTCACCATCATGGACGACGCCGTCAAGATGGTGAAGGCCAACAAGGGCGTGGAGCTCAAGCTCCTGGAGCTCCCGCTGGACGACCCCAAGACCTACGAGCTGCTGTGCCGCGGTGACACCCTCGGCGTCTTCCAGTTCGACGGCGGCCCCATGCGCGCCCTGCTGCGCATGATGAAGCCCGACAACTTCGAGGACATCTCCGCCGTCTCGGCCCTGTACCGGCCGGGCCCGATGGGCATGAACTCGCACATCAACTACGCCCTCCGCAAGAACGGCCAGCAGGAGATCACCCCGATCCACCCCGAGCTGGAGGAGCCGCTCAAGGAGGTCCTGGACATCACCTACGGCCTCATCGTGTACCAGGAGCAGGTGCAGAAGGCCGCCCAGGTACTCGCCGGGTACTCGCTGGGACAGGCCGACCTGCTGCGCCGCGCGATGGGCAAGAAGAAGAAGGAGGTGCTGGACAAGGAGTTCGTGCCCTTCCAGGCGGGCTGCCGTGAGCGCGGCTACTCCGACGAGGCCATCCAGGCGGTGTGGGACGTACTGGTCCCGTTCGCCGGATACGCCTTCAACAAGGCGCACTCCTCCGCGTACGGCCTGGTCACCTACTGGACCGCCTACCTCAAGGCGAACTACCCGGCCGAGTACATGGCCGCGCTGCTCACCTCGGTCCGCGACGACAAGGACAAGTCGGCGGTCTACCTCAACGAGTGCCGCCGGATGGGCATCAAGGTGCTCCCGCCGAACGTCAATGAGTCCGAGGCGAACTTCACCGCCCAGGGTGATGACGTGATCCTCTTCGGCCTCACCGCGGTCCGGAACGTCGGTCAGAACGTGGTGGACTCGATCATCCGCTGCCGGAAGTCGAAGGGGAAGTACAACTCCTTCCCCGACTACCTGGACAAGGTCGAGGCCGTGGTCTGCAACAAGCGCACCACCGAGTCGCTGATCAAGGCCGGCGCCTTCGACACCATGGGGCACACCCGCAAGGGCCTCACCGCGCACTACGAGCCCATGATCGACAACGTGGTCGCGGTGAAGCGCAAGGAGGCCGAGGGGCAGTTCGACCTCTTCGGCGGCATGGGCGAGGACAGCGGTGGCGACGACGGCCCCGGGTTCGGCCTCGATGTGGAGTTCTCCGACGTCGAGTGGGACAAGGCCTACCTCCTCGCCCAGGAGCGCGAGATGCTCGGCCTGTACGTCTCGGACCACCCGCTCTTCGGCATCGAGCACGTCCTCAACGACAAGACCGACGCGGCCATCTCCCAGCTCACCGGCGGTGAGCACGGCGACGGCGCGATCGTGACCATCGGCGGCATCATCTCCGGCCTGCAGCGCAAGATGACCAAGCAGGGCAACGCCTGGGCCATCGCCACCGTCGAGGACCTCGCGGGCTCCATCGACTGCATGTTCTTCCCCGCCACCTACCAGCTGGTCTCCACCCAGCTGGTGGAGGACGCGGTGGTCTTCGTCAAGGGCCGGCTGGACAAGCGCGAGGACGTGCCCCGGCTGGTCGCGATGGAGCTGATGGTGCCCGACCTGTCCGAGGCCTCCGCCAACGCGCCGGTGACCATCACCATTCCGACCGTGAAGGTCACCCCGCCGCTGGTGGAGAAGCTCGGCGAGGTGCTCACCCACCACCGGGGCTCCACGGAGGTGCGGATCAAGCTCCAGGGCGCCCGCAAGACCACGGTGCTGCGGCTCGACCGGCACCGGGTCACCCCCGACCCCGCCCTCTTCGGCGACCTCAAGGTGCTGCTCGGCCCCTCCTGCCTGGCCGGCTGAGCCTCCCCGCGCACAGCGGCCGGACAGGACCTGCGCGCCGCGCGACGGAAAGGACGCGCACCGAAAGGTGCGCGTCCTTCGTGCGTGCGGGCTCCCCTGATCAGTTGTGCCCGAACCGCTTCTGGCGGCCCTTGCGTGCCATGGCCGAGGAGTCGGGCTGCGACGGCATCTGCTCGGCGCGGGACTCCGCCGGGGACGCCTTTCCTTGCTCGGCGGAGGTGCGGGCCTGTTTGGCGCGGTCGCGGTTCTTGTTCTTGGCCATGGCTGTTCTGCCTCCAGTCGGGGTCGGTTTCCCCCGCAGACACAGTGACACGACAGAACATAGAGTGCATTTCAGACAATTACCGTGAGTGAGAGAGGCTCATGAGGGGTAGGCCGTATCCGCCACGCCGTTGATCCAGTTCGGACTGATAACCCCACCGTGCTCGGGCAGACTCGAAACGTAGCCAGTAGAGCCGGGCAGGCACGGATGTGCCGGGGACCGCACGTCCGGACTTCAGGGAAGAGGTGGAACGTGGACCGCTGCGTCGTCCTGGTGGACGCCGGGTATCTGCTGGGCGCCGCCGCAAGTCTGCTCGCCGGAGAAGCCGCCCGGTCCCGTATCACGGTGGACCACGCGGCCCTGATCCACGGGCTGCGGGAGCGCGCCGAGGAGGAGACCGAGCACCCGCTGCTGCGCATCTACTGGTTCGACGGCGCCCCGGACCGCGTGCCGCAGCCCGAGCACCGGCGGCTGCGGGTGATGCCCCGGGTCACCGTCCGGCTGGGCGCCCTGACCCGGAGCGACGGGCGGTGGGCCCAGAAGGGCGTGGACGCGGCCATGCACGCCGAACTCACCGAACTCGCCCGCAACCGGGCCTGCTCCGACATCGTGCTGGTGACCGGTGACGGCGATCTGCTGCCCGGCCTGATGGACGCCAAGGAGCACGGCGTCGCCATCCACCTGTGGGCCGTGCAGGCCGCCGACGGCGACTTCAACCAGTCCGAGGACCTGGTCGCCGAGGCCGACGAGCGGCGCGTGCTGGACCGCGCCTGGATCACCCGCGCGGTACGGGCCAAGGAGCAGGGCAACCAGTGCGCCCCGCTGCCCGAGACCTCCTCCGCCCCCGCCTCGGCCGGCGCCGAGGACCGGGCCCCCGCGGCCCGCAACGGCGGCGCCGCCCCGCCGGCCCCGGCACCGGGAGCCGCGGGCCGGGCCGCATCGGACGCCGGGGCACCCGGCACCGCCGAACCGGCCGGCACCTCCGGGCCGCGCGGCGTCCCCACCCCCAAGGACCTCGCCGGGCTCGGCCGCGCCGCCACCGCCGTCCAGGCCGGCCCGCAGCCGGTGCCGGGCGCCACCCTGCGCTGGTCCTCCGACAAGGGCTGGGTGGACCGGGGCGCCCCGGCCCAGGAACCGCCGGAGACCGCCGCCCTGCCGATGCTCGCCCAGCTCACCAGCGCCGAGCAGCGCTGGGCGGACCGGGAGGAGGACATCACCACGGTCAGCGGGGACCCCTTCGAGGTCGGCCAGGTGTTCGCCCGGCGGTGGGTGGAGCGCCTCAGCGACCCGGGACTCCTGCCCCAGCTGTCCGCGGAGTACCCGCGGATCCCGCACCGCATCGACGGCGAGCTGCTGCGCTACGCGGCCCGCTTCGGTCTGCTGGCGCACAAGGACGACCAGATCGACGAGCACGACCGGTACGCGATCCGGGCGGGCTTCTGGCGCGAGATCGACGCCCGCGGCGGCACCGGCGGCTCTCCGGCCGCGGACTGAGCGCGGTGCCGCGGACCCCTGCCGCCGGCCGCCGGGCGGCCGGTTCGCCGCGCGCACTGCCACAAGACGTCACCAGCCGCACCGAACCGACGGACCCAAGGCCGAGCGCGCCCGCGCGGGCGCGTACCCTCATAGCTCGTGAGGACGGGCGCGAATCAGGCGGCAGACGGCGATGCGGTGTGCACCGTACGCGGGTTGGTCAAGACCTATCCGGCCGCGCGTGCCCGCCGCGGGGTGCCCGCCGCCCCCGCCGTACGGGCCAGTGACGGCATCGACCTGACCGTCCGGCGCGGTGAGCTGTTCGGGCTGCTCGGGCCCAACGGCGCCGGGAAGACCACCCTGGTGCGCCAGCTCACCGGACTGCTGCGGCCCGACCAGGGCAGCGTGCGACTGCTCGGCCACGACCTGGTCCGCCACCCCGAGCGCGCCGCCCGGCTGGTCGGCTACCTGGGCCAGGAGTCCACCGCGCTGGACGAGCTGACCGTCGCACTCGCCGCCGAGACCACCGGCCGGCTGCGCGGGCTCGACACCCGCACCGCCCGGGCCGAGCGGGACGCGGTCCTGGACGAGCTGGGCCTGGCGGAGCTGGCCGGACGTCCGCTCAAGAAGCTCTCCGGCGGTCAGCGGCGGCTGGCCTGCCTGGCCGCCGCCCTGGTCGGCGAGCGGCCGATGCTGGTGCTGGACGAGCCGACCACCGGCATGGACCCGGTGGCACGCCGCGCGGTGTGGGCCGCCATCGACCGGCGCCGGGCCGAGCGCGGCACCACCGTGCTGCTGGTCACCCACAACGTCATCGAGGCGGAGACGGTCCTGGACCGGGTGGCCGTGCTGGAGCGCGGCAAGGTCATCGCCTGCGACACCCCGGCCGGGCTCAAGGCGCTGGTCGCCGACGAGGTACGGGTGGAGCTGGTGTGGCGGACCGACCCGCCGCTGGACGTACCCGAGGTGGCCGCGCTCCACGAGCACGCCCGGGCCCAGGGCCGGCGCTGGCGGATGCGGCTCGCCCCGGAGCAGGCACGGGCCGCGATCGCCGCGGTGACCGGCGGCCCGGCCTTCGCCGCGCTGGACGACTTCACCCTCGCCACGCCCAGCCTGGAGGATGTCTACCTGGCACTGGGCGGTCACGCGGAGGGCACCGAGGGGCTGGTGAAGGCGTGATCGGCCGCGCCGCCCGGACCCGTACCCGGCCCGTCCCCGCCGTGCCGCCTGCCGTATCCGGGCGCCGCCCGGCCCCCACCGCACTGAAGAGGAGCCGCGCAACGTGACTGCCGTGTCCCTGGAGGCCGTGCCCAGCGACGGCGGCCGGACGGCGCCCGCCCCGGACGCCGAGCCCGCCCCGCTGGCACCCGGTGCCCGGCTGCTGCCCGCACTCGGAGCCGTCTACCGGGCGCAGCTCTCCCGGGCCCGGGTGGCCCGTATCCCGCTGCTGTTCGTGGCCACCTTCCAGTCCATCGGGATCATGGTCCTGATGCGCGGGGTGGTGGACGGCGGCAGCGAGGCGCGCGCCGTGGTGTCCGGCTCCAGCGTGCTGGTGGTGGCCTTCGTGGCGCTCAACCTGCTGGCGCAGTACTTCGGCCAGCTGCGGGCCAGCGGCGGCCTGGACCACTACGCCACCCTGCCGGTGCCGCCCGCGGCGGTGGTGCTCGGCGCGGCCGCCGCGTACGCCTCCTTCACGGTGCCGGGGACCCTGTTCACCGCGGTGGTCGGCAGCGCCCTGTTCCAACTGCCGATGGTGCACCTGTGGGTGCTGGTGGCGGTGGTGCCGCTGGCCGGTGCCGCGCTGGCCGGGCTGGGCGCCGCGCTCGGCCTGCTGGCGCCGCGCCAGGAGCTGGCGACCCTCCTCGGCCAGCTGGGTATGTCGGCCGCCCTGCTGCTGGGCGTGCTGCCCGCCGACCGGCTGCCCACCCTGGTGTCGTACGCACGTGATCTGCTGCCCTCCACTTACGGTGTGGAGGCACTGGCCCGGTCCTTCTCGGCCCATCCCGACTGGCTGCTGGTCGGTGCCGACCTGGGCGTCTGCGCGGCCGTGGGAGTGGTCTCGCTGGCCGCCGCGACCTGGGCCTATCGCCGGGCCACCGTCCGGTGACCGGGCACCGTACTCCTCCTGGCCGTATACCGACGCCGTCCACCTGGCACGATGACGGAGTGACCGCACCGTTGACGCCCCACGACAAGCCCGCCCCCGCGCCCCAGCCGATGGGTGCCACCGCCTTCGTCCCCCCGCATCTGCGGGACCGGGTACCCCCCGTCACCCGGGCCGAGGTGGTGGAGGCGGCGCTGGTGTCACTGGCCGTCGGGGTCCTCGGCGCGGTGATGGGGCTGCTGTGGCTCTGGCTGGCACCCCATGTCCAGCTGATCGCGGACAAGCAGGCCATCTACATCAAGAACCCCGAGGGCGAGAACGCGATCGGGGCCGACGGCACCTTCGTCCTGCTGGGTCTCGGCATGGGCCTGCTGACCGCGGTCGCGGTCTTCCTGTTCCGGCGCCGCGGCGGCATCGCGCTGGTGCTGGGGCTGGCACTGGGCGGCATCCTGGGCTCGGTGCTGGCCTGGCGGCTCGGTGTGGCCCTCGGCCCGGAGTCGGACATCAGGGCGCACGCCCGGCAGGTCGGCCCTGGCGTCACCTTCGACAAGCCGCTGGAGCTGGCCGCCAAGGGCGCGCTGCTGGCCTGGTCGGTGGCGGCGATGCTGGTCCACCTGCTGCTGACCTGGACGCTCGGCCCGCGCGACCCCGAGCCGCAGCAGGGCTACGCCCCCGCCTTCGCCTCCC
>NZ_SRID01000258.1 GCF_004684805.1 Streptomyces palmae | reverse complement strand
CTTATGCGATCGTCGGCAGCGTCAGCTGTGTATAAGAGACAGCCTCGGGAGGCGGCGCCGACCGCACCGGGCGAGGAGGCGACGCGGGCCGGGGCGGCAGCGGTGAGTGCCGACGCGGTGGTCGCGGATTCCGGAGGGGGGGTCACGGGTGCCGGGGCGGAGTACCGGATCGAGGATCTGGCGCACCGCAGCGGGGCCACGGTCCGCACCATCCGCGCCTACCAGGACCGCGGACTGCTGCCCCGCCCGGAGCGGCGCGGCCGGGCGAACGTCTATGGCGACGCTCATCTGGCCCGGCTACGGCAGATAGCCGAGTTGCTGGACCGGGGCTACACCTTGGCCAGCATCAAGGAACTGCTGGAGGCATGGGACGCGGGGCGCGGTCTGGGCGGGGTGCTGGGCCTGGTCGCCGAGGTGGGCGGGCCGTGGAGCAGCGAGGAGGCGGTGCCCGTCACCCATGCCGAGCTGGCCGAGCGGTTCGGCGGTGCGGCCGATGACAGCGTGATAGCGGACGCCGTGGAGCTGGGGGTGCTGGAGCCGGTGCCCGGCCGCTCGGGCGAGTTCCTGGTGCCCAGCCCGGCCGAGCTGGCGGTCGCCGCGGAGCTGCATGCCGCGGGCATCCCGCTCCCGGCCGTCACCGACCACCTGCGGGAGCTGCGCGGCCAGGTGGAGCACATCGCGGGCCGTTTCCTGGACTTCACCACCGAGCACGTCTTCCAGCGCTATCTGGACCACCGGCCCACCGAAGCCGAGGTGACCGAAGCAGCCGACCTGGTACGCCGGCTGCGCCCACTGGCCCAGCAGACCGTCGAGGCCGAACTGGCCCGCGCCATGCGCACTCTGGCCACCCGCTATGTACGGAGCCGCCTGGCCGAGTTCGTCGCCGACACCCCTGCGGCGCCGGAAGCGGGCAAGGGTGTTCCGGAGGGCGCGAAGACCGACGCCTGGGGCGCGGCACCGGCCGCGGGGACCGGTACGGACACGGCACCGGCGGGGGCTGGTACGGACACGGCGCCAGCCCCGGGGACCACTTCCGGCACGGCACCGGCTGGGGGTCCGGATGTGGACGTGAGCTCGGTCGCGGGTGGCGGCGTGGACGCAGGTCTGGGCCCGATCGCGGGTGTGGGCCCATGTGCTGGTGGGGGTGCGGATCGTCGCGGCCCGGGTACGGGGGTCGGTGCCGGCACCGGTGGCGTGGCTGGGGCGGTGTCGGAGGTGATCGCGTTGCCGGCGGGGACCGTGGAGACGGTACGGGCACTGGTCGGGGAGGCCGGCCTCGCGGAGTTCATCGCCGCCGCGGCGGACCGCGAGGTGCGAGCCCGCACCATGGACGCGCTCGCCGCCCGCCACCGGGCCGAACCGCCGGACGGGGTGACCGCCGGACGGGGTGACCGCCGGGCGGGGTGACCGGGCTGTTCCCGGGCTCGTCCGGCCGCGGACTCACAGACCCGGTGCGCCCCAGACCGGGAACCAGCGGGAAAGGTCCTGCTCGATCCGCAGGTCGTCCGTGAGCAGCGACCTGATCTGGAGTTCCAGGGCGTTGTCGCGTTTCTCCACACCGCCTGGCAGCGGCGCGAACGGGTAGAAGGTGCCCCGTTTGTAGAGGTAGACCAGCGCCAGGGTCCGCCCCTCGGGATCGCGGAAACCCATCAGCGAGCAGAGCAGTTGCGGGCCGAACCCGCTGTCCTGAAGGCCGCTGTTGACCGCGTGCAGATCGTTGACGAGGGCGGCGGTGTCATCCGGGGGCTGCCGGGCGAGCAGCCAGGTGTAGCCGTAGCCGTCCCGGCTGAACTCCACCGGCACGCCGCCCCGGTCCGTATCGGCGTCAAGGAGGTCCTCCACGTCCTTCCGGAGCTGTTCGAAGGCCCCGCCCTCGACGCTGGCGAAGCACACCGAGCCCTGGCCGGTCGGGGTGAACCCGGCGCCCGCCTGGAGCGTGATGGCGGCCGAGGGCAGGGCGAAGAGCTGGTCGAGGTCGGGACGTACCGGTTTGCTGCGGCCCAGGATGACGTCCAGGAAACCCACCTGCTCAGCCCCTTCCGAGCTGGACGGAGATCCGGCCGAGCTGGTCCAGCCGCTGCTCCAGGGTGGGGTGCGAGGAGAGCAGCCGCGCCAGGCTCTCGCCGGAGAAGGCGGGAACGAAGTAGAAGGCGTTGAAGGCCTCGGCCTGGCGCAGGTCCCGGGTCGGGATCCGGGCCATCTGCCCGGTCACCTTGGTGAGCGCCGACGCGAGCGCCGAGGGCCGTCCGGTGAGCAGCGCCCCGGCCCGGTCGGCGGACAGCTCGCGGTAGCGGGACAGCAGCCGGGTGAGCAGGAAGCTGACGCAGTAGACGACCGCGCTGACCAGAGGGATCAGCAGCATCAGGATGGCGGTGTTGTTGTCCCGGTTGCCGCGGCCGAAGCCGCCCCAGAGACCCACTCGGGTGATCATTCCGGCCAGCACGCCGAGGAAGGAGGCGATGGTCATCACCGCCACGTCGCGGTGCGCCACATGGGAGAGCTCGTGTGACAGCACACCCTCCAGCTCGTCCGGTTCCAGCCGTCGCAGCAGCCCGGTGGTGGCGCAGACCAGGGCGTTCTTCTGGTTGCGCCCGGTGGCGAAGGCATTCGGTACGTCGGTGTCCGCGATCGCCACCCGCGGCTTGGGCATATCGGCCAGGGCGCACAACCGGTCCACCGCGCCGTGCAGCTCCGGCGCCTGTTCCGGGGTGACCTCGCGGGCGCCCATACTGAACGCCGCGATCCGGTCGCTGAACCAGAACTGGGCGATGAAGAGTCCGCCCGCGAACAGCAGGACCACCGGCCAGGCGCCGCGCAGCAGCACCATCAGCCCGCCGACCAGGACCACGTAGAGCAGCCCGATCAGAAACATCGTGGTGACCATACGAGTCGCCAGACCCCGGTCAGGGGCGTAACGGGTACGTGCCATCAGTACCCACCTCCACCCTCGATTCTGCACCTTTCACCCCCATTTACGCCCTCGCTCCCGGGGGACGGACCTTCGTCTCCGCAGGGGAGGAGCCGCCGCCCGTCAGGAAGGGGCCCGCCGTTCCGCAGGTGCGGGACCGCCGGGCCGCAGGGGAGGAGCCGCCGCTCGGCCGGAAGGGGCCCGCCGTTCCACAGGTGCGGGACTGCCGGGCCGCCCGGGGGAGGAGCCGCCGCTCGGCGGGAAGGGGCCCGCCGTTCCACAGGTGCGGGACCGCCGCTCCGCGGGGGAGGGGCCACCGGGCCACAGAGGAGGGGCCGCCGGACCGCGGGTGCGGGGCTCCCCAGCACGGGGAGGAGCCATCGCCCCGCGGGAGAGGGATCGGCCGCCCCCGAAGGGGATCCGTCGCCCCGCGCGAACGGGGATTCGCCGGGCCGCCGGGGGAACAGCGGCCGGGCCGAAGGGCTCCGGACGGCGCGCTCGGGGGACGTAGGCTCATGGCCATGAGCTTGCGTCTGAGCACCGTGATCCTTCCCGTCGACCGTTGGCACCAGGGCGGCCGGGCGAAGTGGCAGGGGGCCGAGGAGCTCGGTTTCCACGCCGCGTACACCTATGACCACCTCTCCTGGCGGACCTTCCGGGACCGCCCCTGGTTCGGCGCCCTGCCCACCCTCACCGCCGCCGCCACCGCCACCGAGCGGCTGCGTCTGGGCACCCTGGTCACTTCGCCCAATTTCAGACACCCGGTGACGCTCGCCAAGGAGCTGATCTCGCTCGACGACATCTCCGGTGGCCGGGTCACCCTCGGCATCGGTGCCGGCGGAAACGGTTTCGACGCCACCGCCCTGGGTCAGGAGGCGTGGACGCCGCGTGAGCGGGCCGACCGGTTCGCCGAGTTCGTGCCGCTGCTCGACCGGCTGCTGAGCCAGGACGCGGTCTCCGCGCCGGGCACCTTCTACGCCGCCGTGGAGGCCCGCAACATCCCCGGCTGCCTCCAGCGGCCCCGACTGCCGTTCGCGGTCGCGGCCACCGGCCCGCGCGGCCTGCGCCTGACCGCCCGGTACGGGCAGGCATGGGTGACCACCGGCGACCCCAAGCTGAGCAGGGAGGACACCCCCGAGCAGTCGGTGGCGGCGATCCGCGTCCAGACCGAGAAGCTCGCCGCGGCGTGCGCGGAGACCGGCCGGGACGTGGCCGAGCTCGACAAGATCCTGCTCACCGGCTTCACCCCGGACCTCGGCCGCCCGCTGGCGTCCCTGGACGCCTTCGTGGACTTCGCCGGCCGCCACCAGGAGCTCGGCTTCACCGAGATCGTGATCCACTGGCCGATCCCCGACTCGGTCTTCGCCGCTGACCAGACCGTCTTCGAGAAGATCGCCACCGAGGCCCTGGCCCAGCTCGCCTGATCACCGATGCGCCCGGCATGGTGTCCGGTCAGGCACCAGGCCGGGCGCTCCGCCGCCACCGGGCGCGGGAACCGGCGAACCGACGGGGCGGGCCGCCCGAACAGTCGGCCGAGGGGTCGATCCCGCGGGTGCCAGACGGCACGGGAAGGCCGGCCCCGGCGCTGGCTCATACGTGCGCCCTGTCACGCACTCGTGCCTGGCATATGCGGGAGGATGGTGCGGTGACCTCAGCTACCGAGCAGCCCGAGTCCCCGGCCATGGACAGCCTGGCCATGAACCGCCCGGCGGCCGGGAGCGGTGCCCCCGCCGCCGTCCGGCTGATCGCCACCGACCTCGACGGCACCCTGCTGCGCGACGACAAGACGGTCTCCGAGCGGACCGTCGCCGCGCTGGCCGCCGCCGAGCGGGCCGGGATCGAGGTGTTCTTCGTCACCGGCCGCCCGGCTCGCTGGATGGGTGTGGTCAGCGAGCACGTACACGGCCACGGCCTCGCCATCTGCGGCAACGGCGCGGCCGTGGTCGACCTGCGGGACGGCGGACGGCTGATCGACGTGCGTTCGCTGGCCCCCGTGGACGCGCTGTCCGTGGCAGCGGCCCTGCGCGAGGCCGCGCCCGGCGTCTCCTTCGCGGTCGACCGGAGCAGCGGGGTGCACTACGAGCCCGGCTACCCGCCCTTCCAGTTCGAGCCCGGAGCGACCATCGCCCCGGTGGAGAAGCTTCTCGCGGACGGCAACGAGTACGCCCACCACCCGATCCTCAAGCTGCTGGCACACCACCCGGAGATGGCCCCCGACGCGTTCCTGGAGCTCGCCCGCTCCATCGCGGGTCACCACGCGACCTTCACCCGCTCCAGCCCCACCGCGCTGCTGGAGATCAGCGGCCTGGGCGTCAGCAAGGCCAGCACCCTGGCCCGCTGCTGCGCCGAGCGCGGCATCGCCCCGGCCGAGGTGGTGGCCTTCGGCGACATGCCGAACGACCTGGAGATGCTGAGCTGGGCGGGCACCTCCTACGCCATGGGCAACGCCCACCCCGCGGTGCTGGCCGCGACCACCCACCGCACCGAGACCAACTACGAGGACGGGGTCGCGGTGGTCATCGAGCGCATCCTGGCCGGCTGACGTCCGGAAGCCCGCGGTCCGCTCCCCGGCCGGGGCTGCCGGTCCGCGGCCCGCTGGCTCGGCCGGGCCGCCGCTCGTGGCCGACACCCTCGGCCACACCAGCACCGTCAGGCCTGTCCGACATCCGGCGCTATCGGCCGTACCCGACACTATCGGCCAAATCCGTCCGGGACGCTCGAGCGGAGCCGCACCCCGTGACGGCGCAGCCAGGGCACCGGATCCACCGCGGTGCCGAAGGCGGGGGTGCGGCGCACCTCGAAGTGCAGATGCGGGCCGGTCGAGTTTCCGGTGTCCCCGGAGAGGGCCACCCACTCCCCGGCCCGTACCCGGTCCCCCGGGGCCACCAGCACCGTGGAGAGATGGGCGTACTGGGTGTGGGCACCGTCCGGGTGCCGCAGCACCACGCTCATCCCGAAGGGGCCCCGGCACTCCACCGAGACCACCTCGCCCCGCCCCACGGCCCGTACCGGGGTGCCGACCGGCACCGCGAAGTCCTGGCCGGTGTGCCGGTGAGCCCAGTGGCTGCCGGAGCCCCCATACCCGGCGGACAGCCGGTAGGAGGCCACCGGCCGCGTCCAGCGCCCCGGCTCCTCGCCACGCTGCCGGCCGGTCCCGTCGGCCGCCGCGGCGCGGGGGGCCGGCACCCGGGAGGCCCCGAAGACCGCCGAGACCCCCGGCACCCGGGAGACCCCGGAAACCCCGGGCCCCCGAGAAACCCCGAACATCCCGAACACCCCGGTTGACCTGGGCGCTCTGGAAGACCTGGACGCCCTGGCGGCAGCCGCTTCCGTGCGGTCGGCACCCGGTACGTCCCGGGTGCCGTCCACGAGATGGGTCGGCCGGTCCCCACCCGGCAACGGGATCCCGGAGCGGCCGGCGTGGCGCAGGCCGCTCGGAAATCCGTCGTCGGGCGGGGCCCCGCCGTCCGTGGAGGGGCGGCCGACCCCGAGTGCGGCCGCCGATCCCCCGTCACCGGGCGGCGCGGATGCGGGCCGTCCCTCGCCGCCCGCTCTCCCACCGCTGCCGCGCGGTGCGCTCATGCGGGGTACGCCGAAGCCGTAGGCCCCGACACCCCATCCCCCGTCGAGGACCGTCCCAGCGCCCCAGGGCGGTGCGACCACCCCGGAGGCACCCTCGCCGCCCGAGGCGACGCCCCCGATCCCGGTCTCCGCGCCGGTCACCGCCGGGGCGGTCAGCAGTGGCACCACCGGGAGCGCGAAGGGGACGGGAACGCCGAACGGCACCCGGATGTCGAACGGCGCGCCGTACCGCCACGTCGGCCGGGGCGCCTCCGGGCGCGATCCGGGCTTCGGCGCGGGCTCCGCCTTCCGCCGCTGCGCCGGCAGCCGGGGCGCGTCCGCGAAGGGCCGTCCCGGGTGGCGGCCCGCGGCCTCGGGCACCAGGCAGTGACCGCCGCGCACCGCCTGGGAGGCCATCCGGTGCAGGCTCGCGCGGGCCCCGGCCAGCCGCCGTTCGGCCTCACGCCGCTCGCCGGCGAACCGCCTCGCCCGGTCGTCGAGCACCCGGGCGGCGGTCGTGGTGGCCCGTGCCCGCCGGGCCAGCCGGTGGACGTCCTCGGTGGCCGCCACCAGTCGGCTGACCAGGGCGCGATCCCGGGCGGCGCGCGCCTGGTCGCCGGGGTCGAAGACGTTCAGCATGTGCAGGGCCGTCGGCAGCGCGCCGTAGCGGTACTGCTCCCGGGCCAGCCGCCCGGCGGCCTTCCGCAGCCGGGCGACGGTACGCCGCTCCCGGCGCAGGGCCTGGTGGGTGCGCGCGGCCTGCGCGTGCCGCGTACGGGCCAGACGGCGATCCCGCTCGTACGCTGCCGTGTCCCGCGCCACCTGCCCGTTCAGCCGCACCACTTCAGCGCTCAGCCGGGCGGCGCGCTCCGGGGTACGCCCTGACACGCCCCCCGCGCCCGCCCGGCCGTCCACCGCGAAGGCGGCGCCGGGCGCGGGCAGCGCGCACAGCAGCACCACCCCGGCGGAGCACACGGTGCGGGCGGCGAGCCGACGCCCGCGGAACGGAAGACTCATGGGGGGGATGGTCACCCGCCACCCCGTACATCTGTGCCAGACGCGCCCGCCCGGGGGCGTGTCTGGCACCGTTCGGAGTACGCGTCCCCGCCAGGTGGCCCAGCCCCCACCCCCGTCAGCAGCCGTCAGCCCGACAGCGGCTCCCTTCCCCGCACACTGCGGTGGGGGCATAGGGGTGTGGCGCCGGACCTAGAGCGCCGCCTCCCAGACCACCGTGGTGCCGCCGCCTCCCTCGCCGAGCCCCGGGCCGTAGGTGCAGGAGCCGCCCAGGGCCTCCGCCCGGCGGGCCAGGTTGCGCAGCCCGCTGCGGCGGCCGCCGGCCACGATGCCCACCCCGTCGTCCGCCACGGTCAGCCGCACCGCGTCCCGCCCGTCCGGGAGGATGGCCGTGGCGTCCACGGTCACCTCGATACGTTCCGCCCGGGCATGCCGGAAGGCGTTGGACAGCGCCTCCCGCAAGGCCGCGACCAGGTTCTTCGCGGTCATCTCCCCGACCCTGGCGTCCACCGCGCCCAGAAAGCTCACCGAAGGCTGGAAGCCCAGCGGTACCGCCGCGGTCCCGACCTCCCGCAGCACCCGGGTACGCAGCCCGGACGGCGCCTCCGCCGGACCCTGCTGGAGCGCGAAGATCGCGGTCCGCACCTCCTGGATGGTCGCGTCCAGTTCCCCGACGGCCTGCCCGATCTGCTGCCGCACCTCTTCCGCCACGGCCTGGCGCTGCGCGCTCTCCAGCATCATCCCGGTCGCGAACAGCCGCTGGATGACCAGATCGTGCAGGTCACGGGCGATCCGGTCGCGGTCTTCGTACACCGCCAGCCGCTCCCGGTCGCGCTGCGCCTCGGCGAGGACCAGCGCCAGTGCTGCCTGGGCGGCGAACTGGGTGGCCAGGGTGCGCTCGTGAGCGGTGAACGGGCGGTCGCCGCGGCGGCGCGGGGTCGCGAGGATGCCCAGCACCCGGTCCCCGCTCCGCAGCGGCAGCATCATGTTCGGGCCGTAGCGCGCGGAGACGCTGGTGGTCATGCGCGGGTCGGTGGCCGAGTCGTCGGTGAAGACCGGTTCGCCGGCCAGCAGCCGGGGCACGATCGCGGCCTGGGGGGAGACGACCGTACCGATGAGGCCCGACGGGTCGTCGGCGTTCGCGGCGACGATCTCCAGCCCGCCGTTCTCCTCCGGTACGAGCACGATGCCGGCCGTCGACTCCGCGAGCCGGCGGGCCTGCTCCGCGACGACCAGCAGCGCGTCCTCCACGTCACCGCCGGAGAGCAGGGCGGTGGTGACGGCGACCGAACCGTCGATCCAGCGCTCCCGCTGCCGGGCCGCCGCATGGAGCCGCGCGTTGCCGATGGCGATCCCGGCCTCGGTGGCCAGCACCTTCGCCATGCCGAGGTCGGCCTCGCTGAACCTGTCGCCACCGCGCTTCCCGGCCAGACACAGCTGCCCGTACCGCTCGCCCTGCACCCGGATCGGCACCAGCAACCAGTCGGCGGGGCAGGGCTCGGATGGCGCGGCGGAGGACTTTGGGGGTTGGGGTGGGCCTGAGGCTTCAGCGGGGCCTGAGGCCCCCGGGGATTCGGAGGGGACGGCCCCCGGCTCGGCTCCCTCTGGCGGGCGGTCCGGCAGCAAGGCCGCCGCCAGCCGCGCCCGGTCGACGTCCGGCACCCCGTGGGTGACCAGGTCGACCAGCCCCCGCCCGCGCGGGTCGAACACCCCGATGGCCGCCCGTCCGGCGTCCGCGAACTCCGCCGCGGTACGGACGATCCGGCCCAGCACCGCCTGCACGTCCAGCTCGCTGCCGATGGTCCGCATCGCCTCCAGCAACCCCGGAACCCGTGCGGTCAGCTCGCTGGAGAGCCCCCGCAGACCGCGGGTCACCTCGGTGGCGGCGTCCAAGGAGTCCGGCACGGACTGCCCGGCGCGCGTATCCGGCTGGTCCGGCTCCGGATACCGCTCCTCGCCCGGAGGGAGCGGCGTACCCGAACCGCCGGACGGCTGCTGCGGGCCCTGCGGAGTTGCCATGGCTGCCATGCAGGCGAGCCTAATAAGTACCTTTTGCCGGGAAAAGCCGCTCAGTGTACCCGGCACCCGGAGCGCAAGGGGGAGAGCCGCCGGCCGCGTCCCTCAGGCCACCAGCGCTCCCCCAACGCCCTCCCGATCGAGCATGCGCCGGAACGGTCCGTCCACCGCCGCCAGGTCCTCGTACGAGCCGCGCTGCACGGTACGGCCGTCAGCCAGCACGATCACCTCGTCCACCGCTTCGGCCAGCCCGGCCAGCCGGTGGGTGATCAGCACGGTGGTCCGGCCCTCGGTGGCCGCCAGCAGATCGGCGGTCAGCGCGTCGGCGGTGGGCAGGTCCAGATGCTCGGCCGGCTCGTCCAGCACCAGCACCGGGAAGTCGGCGAGCAGTGCCCGGGCCAGCGCGAGCCGCTGCCGCTGGCCGCCCGAGAGCCGGGCGCCGAACTCGCCGACCGGGGTGTCCAGCCCGTCCGGCAGCCCGTCCACCCACTCCAGCAACCGCGCCGCCCGCAACGCCGCCCGCAACCGATCGTCCTCATCGCGAACCGATTCCGAGCCCGACCCGGACCCCGAGTCCGAACCCGACGCCGCCCCCGAACCCGACCCCGAGGCCGAACCCGAGC
>NZ_SRID01000257.1 GCF_004684805.1 Streptomyces palmae | reverse complement strand
CCCCAGGCCCCGGCAGTCCCGCCGGAGAGCGTCTGGTGGGCGCCGCGGCAGCGCGGCACCGCGCCGCGCCCGGGACCCAACGGACCCACGGAACCCACGGGAGCCATGCGGCCCACCGGGGACGAGGAGGTGCCGGAGCGAGCGGCCTTCGTCGGAGACGGGCCGCCCACCTACCAGGCCGAACCCACCGCCCTGCCGCCCGCCGATCCCGCCGAGCTGACGGACCTCGTCCCGGACACCGTGCTGGACGGGGCGTGCTACGGGCCGCTGACCCTGCGGGCCGCCTCGCTGCGCGGGGACTCGGCACGGTTCCGCGGTGAACCGCGGCGGGACGCCCTGCTCACCGCGCGCTTCGGCACCGGCGCCTCGGCGCTGCTGCTGGTGGCGGTGGCGAGCGGGGCGCGGGCCGCGGCAGGGGCGCACCGGGCGGCGCGCGAGCTGTGCCAGGGCATCGGCGCCGCGGTGGGCCGCAGCCAGGCCCGGCTCGCCGAGGACATCCGGGCCGGGCGGCGGGCGGCGCTCAAGTCGGGGCTGCACCGGCTCACCGACCGCAGCCTGGTCCGGCTGCGGTCCCGCGCCGCGGAACTCGGCCTGAGCCCCGCCGAGTACACCGCCTCGCTGCACTGCCTGCTGCTCCCCGCCGACCCGCGGTGCCGGACCCGGGTGTTCTTCGGAGCGGGCTCCGGCGGGCTGTTCCGGCTGCGCGACGGGGTCTGGCGGGACCTGGAACCGGCCGGCCGCGAGCACACCGACCGCCCCGAGCAGCCCGAGGCAGCGGTGGAAGCCGCCGGTGCCGACGTACCGGAGCCGGTGGACCCGGTGGACGATGACGGCCTCCCCCCGTCCGAGGGCGACCCGTTCCGCTTCCGGGCCTCCGTCGCCCGACCGGGGGATGTGCTGCTGCTGTGCAGCAGCGGGCTGGCCGATCCGCTGCGTGGCGAGCCGGCCCTGGCCCACCGGCTGGGAGAACGCTGGGCCGGGTCCGAGCCACCGGGGCTGGCCCGGTTCCTGGCGGACACCCAGATCCGGGTGAAGGGATACGCCGACGACCGTACGGCAGCCGCCGTCTGGGAGGCGTGACCGGCCGAGCCGTGGGTTGATGGATGCGGGAGCAGACCGGCTACCGCATCCGAAGGGACGCACGGGCGATGGGCAAGCAGACGGTGGCGGAGCAGTTCGTGGACATCCTGGTACGGGCCGGGGTGCGGCGGCTGTACGGGGTGGTCGGGGACAGCCTCAACCCGATCGTGGACGCGATCCGCCGCAGCCGCGGCATCGACTGGATCCAGGTGCGGCACGAGGAGACCGCCGCCTTCGCGGCCGGCGCCGAGGCGCAGCTCACCGGGCGCCTGGCCGCCTGTGCGGGCTCCTGCGGCCCGGGCAATCTGCACCTGATCAACGGCCTCTATGACGCCCACCGCTCGATGGCCCCGGTGCTGGCGCTCGCCTCGCACATCCCCAGCAGCGAGATCGGCACCGGCTACTTCCAGGAGACCCACCCCGACCAGCTGTTCCGCGAGTGCAGCCACTACAGCGAACTGATCTCCAACCCCGAGCAGATGCCCCGGGTGCTGCAGACCGCCATCCAACACGCGATCGGCCGCGGCGGGGTCAGCGTGGTCTCGCTGCCCGGGGACATCGCCGCCCGCCCGGCGCCCGAGCGGGCCGTGGAACACGCCCTGGTCACCTCCCGGCCCACGGTACGGCCCGGGGACGAGGAGATCGACGAGCTCGCCCGGATGGTGGACCAGGCGCAGAAGGTCACGCTGTTCTGCGGCAGCGGCACCGCCGGGGCCCACGCGGAGGTGATGGCCTTCGCGGAGAAGGTCAAGTCTCCAGTCGGCCACGCCCTGCGCGGCAAGGAGCACATCCAGTACGACAATCCCTTTGATGTGGGGATGAGCGGCCTGCTGGGCTATGGCGCGGCGTACGAGGCCACCCAGGAGTGCGATCTGCTGCTCCTGCTGGGCACCGACTTCCCCTACAACGCCTTCCTGCCCCAAGATGTGCGCACCGTGCAGGTGGACGTGCGGCCCGAGCACCTGGGGCGCCGCTCCAAGCTGGACCTGGCCGTGTGGGGCGATGTGCGGGAGACGCTGCGCTGCCTGACGCCCCGGGTGCGGGTCAAGACCGACCGCCGCTTCCTGGACCGGATGCTGAAGAAGCACGCCAACGCGCTGGAGGGCGTGGTCAAGGCGTACACCCGCAAGGTGGACAAGCATGTGCCGATCCACCCCGAGTACGTGGCCTCGGTACTGGACGAGGAGGCCGCCGAGGACGCGGTGTTCACGGTCGACACGGGGATGAACAACGTCTGGGCCGCCCGCTACCTCACGCCCAACGGGCGGCGCCGGGTGATCGGCTCGTTCACCCACGGCTCGATGGCCAACGCCCTGCCGCAGGCCATCGGCGCCCAGCTGCTCGACCCCGGCCGGCAGGTGGTGTCCATGTCCGGGGACGGCGGCCTGGCCATGCTGCTGGGCGACTTCCTGACCCTGGTGCAGTACCGGCTGCCGGTGAAGGTCGTGCTGTTCGACAACTCCTCACTGGGCATGGTGGAGCTGGAGATGCTGGTGTCCGGCCTGCCCTCGTACGGCACCGCCAACCACAACCCGGACTTCGCGGCCCTGGCCCAGGCCGCCGGGGCCTACGGGGTGCGGGTGGAGAAGCCCAAGCATCTGCGCTCCGCGCTGCGCGATGCCTTCCGGCACAAGGGCCCGGCGCTGGTCGACGTGGTGACCGACCCGCACGCCCTGTCCATCCCGCCCAAGATCAAGGCGGAGATGGTCACCGGCTTCGCGCTCTCCGCCAGCAAGATGGTGATCGACGGCGGCGTGGGCAAGATGCTCCAGATGGCCCGCTCCAACCTCCGCAATGTGCCCCGGCCCTGAGGGCCTCTTCAGCGCGGGTCGAGCTGGGCACCGCCCTCGTCGGATCGGGACGGCCACGAGGAGCAGGCGGCAGCGGCCCCGCCGCGGGGGAGTCGCGGCGGCAGGGGGCTGTCCGGGGGATCGGCCGGTGTGTCGTGTCCGGCCGAGCAGGGCCGCGGCCCTATCACGGAGGGGTGCCGCCACGTCCCCGACGCGGCCGGTTCGTGGCTTCCCGCCCAAGCGAAGGAGACCCCGCTGTGGCCGTGCCTGTGACGATCGACCACCGTTCGACCGACTACAGCCTGGAGCGTGCCTACTGGCTCGCGCTCGCCTCGGACCTGGCCTACAAGGACGAGGCGACCATCGACGCCCAGGCCCGCGAGTGGGGCTTCGGCACCGTACGGCACCACCAGACGCGGTTCACCCCGCCGTTCCCCCTGGAGGACACCCAGGCGTACACCATGGCGAGCGACGGCATGATCGTCACTGCCTTCCGCGGGACCGAGCCGCGGCAGATCAAGGACTGGCTGTCGGACGCCACGACCGAGCCCAGCGAGGGCCCCGGCGGCGTCGGCCATGTCCACTACGGCTTCGCCGAGGCGCTGGAGTCGATCTGGCCCGATGTGAAGAGCACCCTCGCCGAGCTGCGTACGGGCGGCGAGAGCCTGTGGTTCACCGGCCACAGCCTGGGCGGTGCGCTCGCGATGCTGGCCGGTGCCCGGATGTATCTGGAGGACCCGCGCCTGGCCGCCGACGGGGTCTACACCTACGGCCAGCCGCGCACCTGCGACTCCCTGCTGGCCGAGGCGTACAACAAGGGTTTCCGGAACCGCATGTACCGGTTCGTCAACAACAACGACATCGTTCCCCAGCTGCCGCCCGAGCCCCCGTACGCCCACGTCGACGCCCTGCGCTACATCGACTCCCACGGCAGGGTCCGCGAGTCCATGACCGTCCTGGGCGGCCTGGCCGACCACGCCGCCGGCCTGACCGTCGACCCCTTCGCTCCCGCCAGCGACGGGGTGCGCGACCACATGATGCGCAACTACCTGGCCGCCTTGGAGAAGAACCTCAGCTGACCCCGCTGCCGGGCGGGCGGCCATCGCGGATGGCCCGAAGGCGCGCGGGCGTGGACGTCAGGAGGCGGCCCGCGGCTGTACGGGGCGTTCTGCCGCAGGGGGTCGCCGGCCAGGGTGCCAGTCTGCCGTCGACGGTCGGAGCCCCGCCCGTGCGCCGCGCGGGCACAGGGGCGGGGCCGCGCGTGTCCGTTCGGCCGCGTCGCGCGGAGGCGGGCGGCGGCCGTCTGCCCCGGGACGCCGGCGGTGGTTCAGGGTTGCACCGCGGTGGAGGCGTGGTCCTGGGCGGGGGCGTACTGGTCGTCGCCGGGGAAGCGGGCGTCGTAACCGCTCGCGAGCACCTCGGCGACCAGAGCCGGCTGGGTGAGCCGCGTACCGCTGTTCATGGTCGCGATGCCATGCGTGTCGGTGGTGGCGCGGCCGATCTCGTTGTGTCCGGCCGTCGAGGAGAAGACGACCTCCCGGCCCGGCAGCGGTGCCCTGGTGTCGGAGTCCGACAGGACCGCCTCGAAGTCACCGCTGATGGGGGACTTGGTCACCACGTGCCCGGACACGGTTCGTGCCTCAAGAGCAGCCTGCTTCTTGCTCTGCGGCGCTGTCATCGTCATTGCCCTTCGCTGGAGTGGGGATATCCGGAATACGTGCTTCCGGCCTCGGTTCCACCGTGCTGCACCTCCCTATGCCGTGCAAACGGGCCTCTGTGACCAGGGCCTTCTCCCTCAACCTGCCCACCGGCTCCGCTCAGCCGCGGGCCGGGGTCAGCCGCAGGGTGAGGATCTGGAAGGGGCGCAGGGACAGCTGCACCCGGCCCGTGCCGTCGTCCGGCGGCCGGATGGGGACGGCCACCGGGCAGCCGGGGGCCAGGCAGCCCGCCATGTGGCCGGGGCCGCCGGGAACACCCGCCGGCCAGCCGCTCTTGTTCACCAGCCCCTCCGGCACGCCCATCCACCCCCCGGGCGGGTTCGCCCAGCCGCCGGGCACGTTCACCCAGCCGCGGGGCTCGCTCGGCTGCTCCGGGGGCAGGGGCGGCGGATAGCCGGGGGGTACGTCGTCCGGTCCCGGCACCGGCGGTGGCGGGACCGTCCGGTCCGCCGCACCGAAACCGGGCGGGGGTGCGCCGATCGGCAGATCCTCGCCGAGCGGGCGCTCCAGCAGGTCGGTGACCTGGGCCCGGGCCAGCGGGAAGGCGGTGAACAGGGCTCCGGCCGCGCGCCCGCCCCCGGACTCGTACAGCCGCACCACCACATCGCCGGAGCGGTCGTCGGCGAGCTTGACCGACTCCACGGTGACGGCCGGGTGGTGGACCCGCACCAGCGGGGGCAGCCAGGGAACCTCGGCCACCCGCAGCGGCAGGTTGAGCGCGAGGCCGCCCATCACCGCGTCCGCCACCTCGGCGCCGGGCAGCAGCGCGTAGGCGAACCGGTGGACGCCCTGGTCGGTCTCGGGGTCGGGGCAGTGCGGGGCGCGCAGCAGGGTCAGCCGCACCGTGGTGCCCAGCCCCTCGGGGTGCGGGGCGCGGGTCGCCTCGTGGCCGTAGGTGGAGTCGTTGAGCAGCGCCACCCCGTACCCCGGCTCGGCCACCCGCAGCCAGCGGTGGGCGCAGATCTCGAACCGGGCCGCGTCCCAGCTGGTGTTGGCGTGGGTGGGCCGGTTCACATGCCCGAACTGGATCTCCGCGGTGGACCGTTCCGCGTTCACGTCCAGCGGGAAGGCGGCCTTGAGCACCTTCTCCGACTCCCGCCAGTCCACCTCGGTGTGGATCTCCAGGCGGCGGCTGCCCGCGTCCAGCCGGATCTCCTGGGTGATCCGGGAGGCGCCGAAGGCCCGCTCGACCAGGACCGAGGCGCGCAGCGGTCCGTCCTCCAGCAGCCGCACCGACTCCGCCTCGGTGAGATCGGTGCGGCTGCGCCGGTAGTGCCGGTCGATGTCCCAGGCGTCCCAGGCGTTGGGGTGGTCGGGGTGCAGCTGGAGCAGGTTGCCGCGGGCGCCGGGGGCCAGCACCTCGCGCTCGGCCCGCCGGTCGTACACCGAGGCCAGCAGCCCCTGCCGGTCGACCACCACTCGCAGCTCGCCGTTGTCCAGGGTGATGTCCTCCCCCCGGGGCAGCGCCACCACCGGCGGCAGCGGTACGGGGGAGAACTCCCCGGAGGCCATTCCCTCCGCGTGCGCCAGGGCGGCGACCCGGCCGTCCGACAGCGGCTGCCGGACCGCCTCCGCCGGCAGCAGCGCCGGATCCACCGAGACCACCTCGGTGCGCTTGTACGGGGAGGGGTTGAGCACGCGGACCCGCCCGCCGCCCAGCGCCCCGGCCGCCGCCTCGATGAGCTCCGTCAGCTCGGTGCGGATCCGGGCGTAGGTCTCCCGGGCCTCCCGGTGCACCCAGGCGATCGAGGACCCGGGCAGGATGTCGTGGAACTGGTGCAGCAGCACCGTCTTCCAGATCCGGTCCAGGGCCTGGTACGGGTAGCGGTAGGCACCGTCGAGCAGCGAGGCGCAGCTCGCCCACAGCTCGGCCTCGCGCAGCAGGTGCTCGGCGCGCCGGTTCCCCTGCTTGGTCAGCGCCTGGCTGGTGTACGTGCCCCGGTGCAGCTCCAGGTACAGCTCCCCGGACCACACCGGCGCCTGCGCCCCGTACTCCCGCTCCGCCGCCTCGAAGAACGCCGAGGGCCGGACGATCTCCACGCGCGGGGAGCCCTCCAGGTCGCGCAGTCGGCGGGCCTTCTCCATCATCTCGCGGGTGGGACCGCCGCCGCCGTCCCCCCAGCCGAAGGGCACCAGCGAACGCCCGGCCCGGCCCTTCTCGGCGAAGTTCCGCTCGGCGTGCGCCAGCTCCCGGCCGTGGAACTGCGCGTTGTAGGTGTCCACCGGCGGGAAGTGGGTGAACACCCGGGTGCCGTCGATGCCCTCCCACCAGAAGGTGTGGTGCGGCATGGCGTTGGACTGGTTCCAGGAGAGCTTCTGGGTGAGGAACCAGCGCACCCCCGCGAGCTTCGCCAGCTGCGGGAACGCCGCGGTGTAGCCGAAGGAGTCGGGCAGCCAGACCTCCTCGGTCTCCACCCCCAGCTCCTCGCGGAAGAACCGCTTGCCGTGCACCAGCTGGCGGGCGAGCGCCTCGCCCCCGGGCATGTTGGCGTCCGACTCCACCCACAGGGAGCCCACCGGCGCCCAGGTGCCGTCGGCCACCGCCTGCCGGATGCGCGCCCAGATGTGCGGCTGGTGCTCCTTGACCCAGGCGTACTGCTGCGCCTGCGAGCAGGCGAACACCAGCTCCGGGTAGTCGGCGGCGAGCGCGGTGACGTTGGCGAAGGTACGGGACGCCTTGCGCACCGTCTCGCGCAGCGGCCACAGCCAGGCCGAGTCGATGTGGGCGTGGCCGGTGGCCGCCAGCCGGTGCGCGCTGGCGTGCGCCGGGCGGGCCAGCACCTCGGCCAGCGCGGCTCGCGCCGCCACCGCGGTGCCCGGGACGTCGTGCAGGTCCAGGGCGTCCAGCATGTCCTCCAGGGCCCGCAGGATCTCCTGGCGGCGCGGCCGGTCCACGGGGAGCTCGTGCATCAGCTCCGAGAGCACCTCGATGTCCAGCACCAGGTGCCACACCTGCTCGTCCAGTACCGCGAGTTCGGCCGAGGCGAAGGTGTACAGCGGCTGGTCGCCGGCGGTCAGCGGGTCGCCCAGCGGGGTCGGCGCGAAGCCGTCCCGCAGCACCGCCGGGTTGGCGGCGGCCTCCAGCAGCAGCTCCACCCGCTCCCCGCCGGCGGCCGGGGCGGCGACGGGGACGTGCCGGTTGCGCGGGTGGACGCCCTTGATCGGTACGCCGGCCGCGTCGTATACCATGCCCTCCGCCTGGAAGCCGGGCGCCTCCCCGGTGAAGCCGGGGTCCAGCACCGCCTCCACCCGCCGCCCCGCCCAGTCGGCCGGAACCGTTCCGGTCAACCGGAACCACCAGGTGGACCAGGGACTGCCCCACCGAGTGCCGGTCTCGAATGGCGTGAACTCGCCCGCCAGTGCCTCGGCCACCGGGACCGGCTCACCCGGCGTGTGCCGGGCGGTGATCTCCAGCGGGGTCCGCGCCGTGTACCGGGCGGGCCGGATGAACTGGTGGAGCGCCCGCTCCAGGCGTCCCTCCACCAGTGTGCGGTCGTCATGCATCAGGGGCTCCTCGGGTTCGGCGGTCCCCGCGTCCACCTGATCACTTCCCGGTGTGTATGGGGGCCGACACGTGGGGCATGCATTCCATGAGCGCGTTCGAGGCGGGGATGCCGGAATCGGCGGACGGGGCGGGGCAAGGCAATGAAGCGTCAGCCTGCACAGCGCGGCGGCATGGACACCACCTGGCCGGACGGGGAGCCGGTCACCGAGCCAGAGCGGGGGACCGACCTGACGATGCGACTGCGGCACACCGACCTCAGCGGGGTCGCCGCGGTCCGGCGCGAGTTGCGCGCACTGCTGCGGCACTGGGGCCCGCCGGGGCGGGCCGATGTGGCGGAGCTGCTGATCAGCGAGGTGGTGACCAACGCGCTGGTGCACACCGACCGGGGCGCGGTGGTCACCGCCACCCTCGGCGAGGGGCCGGCCGCCCGGCGGCGCGGCCGATTACACGTGGAGGTGCGGGACTTCACCCACCGGCCCCCCACCCCGCGGCCGGCCCGCGAGAGCGCCGGGGAGGGCACCTCGGGGCGGGGACTGCTGCTGGTGAACGCACTTGCCGACACCTGGGGCGTGCGCACCCATGGTGTCGGCAAGGCGGTGTGGTTCGAACTGGACGGCATGGCCGCCTGAGCGGGCCGGCCACCACCGGACCACGGTGGTACGGGCGCCGGATCAGCCGATCTGGCGCTCGATCTGGGCGAGTTTCTCCTCCAGGGTGTCCAGCCGCGGGATGCTCAGCGTGTCGTCCTCGGCGGTGAGGTCGATGGTGCGCGGCCGATCCCGGTCGAAGGACGTGAGCAGGGAGTCGGTGGCGGTGCTGCTAGCCTTCGCGGTCTCCGGCGCGGTCGAGGGCTGCAGGGCGGGCAGGGAGGAGCGGGAGGGCAGCTGTCCGGGATCCGCTATGGCAGGGTCCGAACTGAGCTGACCCGGTTGCGCGGGCGCCCCCGCGACATCCACCTGGCGGCCGCCGCGGCGGCCCCACATCCGGTGCTGGCGGTTGTACGCCTTGATCCGCGCGCGGTCCAGCTTCTCCTGGTCCCGGCGGCGAAGGCGGTTCTGCTCCTTCTGCCGCCGGTCCTCGCGGACCTCCTCCACGGCCTCGTCCAGCGTGCGCACGTTCTCCAGCAGCATCAGCGACCAAGCGCCGAAGGTCTCCCGAGGAGCGCGCAGCCAGCGGACCATCCGGATCTGCGGCAGCGGGCGCGGGACCAGCCCCTGCTCCCGCAGCGCGGCCCGGCGGGTCTGCTTCAGCGCCCGGTCGAAGAGGATGGCCGCCGACAGCGACATGCCCGCGAAGAACTGCGGGGCGCCCGCGTGGCCCGTGCCGCGCGGGGCGTGCACCCAGTTGAACCAGGCCGCGGCACCGGCGAACAGCCAGACCAGCAGCCGGGAGCCGAGCGCCGCGTCACCGTGGCTGGCCTCCCGCACCGCCAGTACGGAGCAGAACATGGCCGCACCGTCCAGGCCGAACGGGACCAGGTACTCCCAGCCGCCGGAGAGGTTCAGGTTCTGCTGGCCGAAGCCCACCAGGCCGTGGAAGGACAGGGCCGCGGCGACCGCCGCACAGCAGAACAGCAGGGCGTACGAGGCCACTCCGTAGATGGTCTCCTTGCGCCGCCGGCGCTCCTCGCTGCGCTCCCAGGAATCCGTCGGGGCAGCGGTGGCAGCATCGGCCTTGTTCTTGCCGCGCCCGCGGGCGAGCACTGTCACGGCGGCCACGACTCCGACGAGCACCACGGCGACGGGCAGGGCCCAGTCCAGCGATATGTCGGTCAGTCTCATCCGGCCTCTTGCCTCGCTTCCGTGTGGTGTTCCGGCCGTGTACGGCCTACTCGCGCGACATCTTGGCGGAGAACAGCCCTGCCTCAAGGGGTTTCCGGACAAGAAGACGCCAACGGAGGGCGAGGGCACGCGGATAGGTGCGAAACGGCTCGAACGCTCGCCTGAGGCAAGCGAATTGCATTCTATTCATGGAATCCGTTTCGGTGGAATCCACGTGATCATCTTGCCAAAACGGCCCAAACCTGGTCCGTGGTGGGGTACGGCGCATCGCCCGGCGGGCGCGGGGCGATGCGC
>NZ_SRID01000256.1 GCF_004684805.1 Streptomyces palmae | reverse complement strand
GTGTATAAGAGACAGGGCCTGGGCCCGATGGGCCGGGGCGGTGCCATGGAGACGGTGCCGGCGGAGCGGGGGCGGAGTCCGGGCGCGGGGATCCGGCGGCGGCGCTGCGGTAGTCCGCCGGTTCCGGAGGCGGGCGGGAACGGGGATTCGGCGCCCGCCGGGTCGATCGGCGGGGTGGCCAGCGGCCTCAGCTTGGGCTTGGGCGGCGGCAGGACCATGGCGCGTGCGATGTCTCCGCCGGGGGTCGGGGTGGGCGCGGTCAACTCGCTCGGCACCACCAGGACGGCGCGGACCCCGCCGTAGGCGGAGGAGCGCAGCGAGACGGTGAAGGCGTGGGACTTGGCCAGGCGCCCGACCACGGCGAGGCCGAGCCGGGGGGATTCGCCGAGTTCGTTGAGGTCCAGCCCGGTGGGCGATCCGGCGAGCAGCCGCTCGGCGCGCCGGGCGGCGTCGTCGGTGAGCCCCACCCCGGCGTCCTCGATCTCGATGGCCACGCCGGTCTGCACCTCGGTGGCGGTCAGATGGACCCGGGTCTGCGGCGGTGAGTAGCGGGTGGCGTTGTCGAGCATCTCGGCGACGGCGTGGATGACCGGCTCGACGGCCGGGCCCACGATGGCGATGTCGGCGACCGAGTGGAGGTCGACCCGCTGGTAGTCGATGATCCTGGACATCGCCCCGCGCAACACGTTGAACAGCGGGACCTTCTTCTGCCACTGCCGGCCGGGGCGGGCCCCGCCGAGCACGGCGATGCTGTCCGCCAGCCGGCCGATCAGCGCCGTGCCGTGGTCGATGTGCAGCAGGTCCGCGAAGATGTCGGGGTCGTTGCCGTGCTTGTCCTCCATGTCCCGCAGGTCCATGGCCTGCTGGTGGACCAGGGCCTGCACCCGGCGGGCGATGTTGACGAAGGCGCGCTGGGCGGAGTCGCGCAGTGCCTCCTCGGCCTCCACGGTGCGCACCACCGAGCGCAGCACGGCGTGGTGGGCGGTCTCGAACTCCGGGTCCAGACGGGTCTCGCAGGCGATGCCCTCCAGTACGGCGTCGGGCTGTACGCCGAGTTGCAGCCGCTCCACCACCTTGGGCAGCAGTTCCTCGGCCAGTCGCACGGTCTCGGCCTGCTGGTCGACCAGGCGGCGGCGGAGCAGGGCCTCCTGCTCGGCGTGCCGCCGACGCTGTTCGGCCAGGACCCGTCCGCGCCGTATCGCCTCGCCGGCCGCCAGGGCCACCGCCAGGGTCGCCACGGCCCCGCACCAGGCGACGGGTGCGCGCGCCTCCGCGGGCGTCAGCAGCACGGCCGCCACCGTGCAGGCGGCGACCAGGGTGGGAAGGAGTGTCCACAGGCCGGAGGAGGCGGAGCTCCGGCTCTGCGGGGTACCGGCACGAACCATCGACATCCTCAATGCGTCGGGAGGTTGGGGGACGTCGCACGTGGACGGTCCGGATACGGCAGACGGGTCCATGGCGACGACTCGGCCGCCGGATCGCGCTCACGTGCTCATCGTCGCGGCGCCGTCACGGCGGTGTATCCGGGCGCGTGAACCCAGGACCCCAGGAACGCCCGGGTCCGCGCGCGACGGGCGGCGCGCTCCCCATCCGCGGCAACTGGTCGTAGTCGCGGGAACGCGCTGCGCAACAGGGAGCTTAGCTAGGTCCGTGGCATAGTCGCGGCGGTTAAGCCCATATCACCGGGGTGCACTGACGTACGAAATTAACATCGGAAATTCTCGGGCAACTCACCCACCACGCCCCGAACTCCCCGCCCAGCCGCCGGACCCTGCCCTGACATCCGGTCGACGGACCCGACCGTGCGGCCCTACTCTCGCGCGGTGACGAATGGCGTGGAGACGGGCGAGGACTTCCGTGCACTGCTGCGGCGCCTCATCGGGCGCTTCGAGTGCCTCGGCGCCGACGCCCCGGAGATCGACGATGTCCTGCTCCGTTGGGCCGGCATCCTTCCCGACCGGGGTCCGGAGCCCGGCTGGCCGGGCCTGGCCGACCAGTTGCTCCGCGCGCTGGATACCCCGTCGGCCGGGCTCGCCGAGCCCGCTCCCCTGGGCGATTGGCGGTCGGTCGCCCTCGTCAAGCTTCGCTGCAACGCCATCGAGAGCACAGCCCGGAGAACGATGCGGTTTGCACCGGGATGTTCGGCCAGGAGGCGAAGGAGCCGGTTGTCGTTCCGGGCACTGTCGCGAGCCTTGCCCAGTTCCAGGAGAGCCGCGTGCGGGGTACGCGGATTGGCGGCCAGAGCCTGCCGGGCGAAGGGGTACGGACACTGAACGAGGCGATGCAGGACAGAGCTGCCCTTCTCGGCATGCGCCAATGCGAGGTAGTCGGCAGGCCCGCTGGGGGTCGGACGGTACCCGGGCCCGGCTGCTGGAGCGGGCCCAGGTCCGTGACGACTCCGCCTGGAGTGCGGAATGGACCGTGTCGGTCGACTCCACGGCCAGCCGGGCTCACCAGCACGCCGCCGGTGTCCGCGAAAGGGGGCGAAGGCGGGAGACGAGCTGGAAGGTCCGGCACGCGCGGCAGCTCGCCAGGCGTTCGGGCGGTCCAGCGGCGGGCTGACCACCAAGGTCCATCTCGCCTGCGACGGCCGGGGCCTGCCCTGGATCGACAATTCACGGTTCGATACCTAGAAGCCAAAAAAAATTGTCGCCGTAATGCCACTCAAACCAATACAGCGCCCAAGCGCTACTCCAAACAGTGCAGGCGATACCTAGTAAGCGATCACGGGTTCCCGGCGAGGTGCTGGCAAGCAGCCGCACACCTGCTGCCAAGCCAGCAAACGACAAGACCATCCACACGGCATTGGCTCGAGAAACCCATCGCCACAGCTCCTTGTTGTCGACATTTTCGACAAAATGATGTATGACCCCCCACAGAATGCAATAGCCGAGAGGAGATGCGGCGTAGCCGACTCGCAGCAGGCGGCGTTGGCGGCGTCCTGGTTTGTTCAGTGGTGGCGGACCAACCGGCTGGGGTGGTGCTGTTGGCCGGGGCGGTACTGCTGGGAGTGGAGGTGCGGGCGGATGTGGCGGCGGTGGTGTCACCCTCCAGGGCTTGCTGTGTTCGGCCTCCCAGGCCCGGCGCAGCCATGCAGTGCCCTGTGCATACGCCTGTTCCTGCTTGTTGGCATCAGTGACACACCGATCCACTACTAGCCGTACGAAGTTGTCACCCTCGCGGAGTCCTGGAAGCCGCTGGCCGCTGAGGTACTGCTCCCACACCACATCGTCGACGCGGCAGACATCCTGCAACTCCTGTTGCGGCCATCGGCCAACCATGTTCCGCAGCCACTGCGCAAACGCCGCAGTCTCCGGCGTCAGCCGCGGTAAAGGATCCATCTCCGCCACCCCGTCCCCCCTCAATCCGCGCGCATCATCCAAGACCACTACACCACCGGACCGTGCCGGTGGAACCCCTATGCAGCACCGCGGCGCTCGGCACTGTGTGCGCTGGAACCCGGCCGCAGATCGTGGACCGCGCCCCTGGACGCCGGCGTCTGGCACCGGGGGACGACACCGTCGCCGCCCGGCGAAAGGATCTCGGTTGGGTTCGCTGAGCCAGAGGATGAGTGAGCCAGGTGGACTCCCGCCCGGTAGCGATCGGCCAGTTCGTCGAAGCGGGTGGCGATCGCGCGGAACTGCTTGAGGCGGCCGAAGCAGCGTTCGACCACGTTGCGCGCCTTGTACGGCTCACGGTCGAAGGCCGGTGGCCTGCCACCGATCTGGTCGCGTCGCAGCCGGTTGGCTTTCCCCCAGCGGGCGAACCTCTCATAGACCGTCTGCCACGGCCCACAGCGTGCCGGCAGGTCAGGCCACGGAGCACCGGTCCGCAACCGCAACCGCCACAACACCCCGTTGACCACCTGCCGGTGATCCCGCCACGGCCGTCCACGTCCATCAAGCCCGTCGGCATGGGGGCTATCCATTCCCACGCCGCATCCGTCAACTCGCCCCGACCCACCACAAGATCAATTATCAGACACGGCCTACGACGACCCCCGTCGCACCAGTTCGGTCGGCAGCACCAGCCGCGGGCGGTCCGCGGTGCGCTCGCTCCGCGACTCGATCTCCCGCAGCAGCACCCGGACCATCGCCTGTCCCATCTCCTGGGTGGTCTGCCGGACGCTGGTGAGCGGCGGGTCCATGTGGCGGGCGACGGCCGAGTCCTCGTAGCCGACGAGCGCCACGTCCTCGGGCACCCGGCGGCCCTCCTCCCGCAGCACCTGGCGGGCGCCCGCGGCCATCACATCGGAGGCCGCGAAGACGGCGTCCAGACGGGGGCGGCGCGCCAGCAGCCGGCGCATCGCCAGCCGGCCGCCCTCCTCGGTGAAGTCGGCGGCCTCGATCAGCTCCGGGTCCACCTCCCGGCCGGCCGTCCGGAGCGCCGCGCGGTAGCCGTCGAGGCGGCACCGCGCCGCGTACATGTCCAACGGCCCGGTGATGGTGGCCACCGCGGCGCGGCCGCGCTCGATGAGGTGCTCCACCGCGCACCGCGCGCCGCCGGCGTTGTCCGAGTCGACGTACGGCACCGACTCGTGCGCCGAGCGGCGGCCGCCCAGCACCGCGGGAACCTCTATCCGCTCCAGCAGGTCGGGCAGGGGGTCGTCGGCGTGCACGGACACCAGCAGCACCCCGTCGACCCGGTGCGCCGAGAGGTACTCGGCGAAGCGCTGGCGCTCCTTGGGGGTGCGGATGAGGATCAGCAGCAGTTGCAGGTCGGCCTCGGCGAGTTCGGCGCTCACGCCGCGGATGATGTCCGAGAAGTAGGGCTCGGCGAACAGCCGGGTCTCCGGCTCCGGGATGACCAGCGCCACCGTGTCGGCGCGGTTGGCGGCCAGCGCGCGGGCCGCCCGGTCGGGTACGTACCCGAGTTCGGCCACCGCCCGCTCCACCGCCAGCCGGGCGCGCTCGCTGACCTGCGGCGAGCCGTTGATCACCCGGGACACGGTGCCGCGGCCGACCCCCGCGCGGGCCGCGACCTCTTCCAGGGTGGGCCTTCCCCGTCCCGCCCCGCGTCGTCGGGTTCCTGCCATCTCGCGCCTCCAGCCGTCCGGTACACCGAGCAGAACCACCCCGCTTGGATGCCGTCGGGACATTCAAGCGCAGGAGTGGGGCAAGGACTTCCGCACGTTCCCTTGACACCCCCGCAAGGAGCCGCGACTCTTCAACTCATCAACGTGGGAGCGCTCCCACGCTACCTGACACTTACACAACCCGCACGTTCCCCGCCCGAGCCGATGCACCACAAACCCCCACGTAGCGCCACTTCTTGGCCGGGAGCGGTACGTCAGGGCGTCAAGGAGGACGCTGATGCGCAGAAGTTCTGGAACGTACCGGCAGCGGGCGGTCGCCCTCGCCGCCGTGGCGGCCCTCGGCGCCGCACTGCTCTCGGGCTGCGCCGAGGACAGCGACGACTCGGGCGGCTCCTCCGGTGGCAGCGGCGGCGGTGGGGGCAAGGGCAAGACCACCATCACGGTCGGCACCTTCGGCGTCTTCGGCTACAAGCAGGCCGGTCTCTACGACGAGTACATGAGGGACCACCCCGACATCCGCATCGAGGAGTCCTCGATCGAGCGCAACGAGAACTACTACCCGCAGCTGCTGACCCACCTCGGCACCGGCAGCGGCCTCGCCGACATCCAGGCCGTCGAGGTCGCCAATATCAACGAGGTCACCACCACCCAGGCGGACAAGTTCGTCGACCTCTCGAAGGCGTCCGGGGTCGAGAAGGACGACTACCTCCCCTGGAAGTGGGCCCAGGCCACCACCGAGGACGGCAGGACGATCGGCCTGGGCACCGACATCGGCCCGACGGCGATCTGCTACCGCAAGGACCTCTTCGAGCAGGCCGGGCTGCCCACCGACCGCGACGAGGTCGCCCGGCTGTGGGCGGGCGACTGGCAGAAGTACGTCGACATCGGCAAGAGGTACATGGCCGACGCCCCGGACGGGACCAGCTTCGTGGACTCCGCCGGAGGCGTCTACAACGCGGTGATCTCCAGCAGCGCTGAGCGCTACTACGACCGGAGTGGGAAGCTCATCTACAAGGACAGCCCGGCCGTGAAGGAGGCGTGGGACCTGGCGGTCTCCGCCTCGCAGGCCAAGCTGACCGCCAAGCTCCAGCAGTTCCAGAAGTCCTGGGACCAGGCGTACGCCAACGGCAGGTTCGCCACCGTCTCCTGCCCGCCGTGGATGCTCGGCTACATCAAGGAGAAGTCCGGGGCCAAGGCCGAGGACAAGTGGGACGTGGCCGCCGCTCCCAAGCCCGGCAACTGGGGCGGCGCCTTCATCACGGTGCCGCAGGCCGCCAAGCACAAGGAGGAGGCGGTCAAGCTCGCCGCCTGGCTGACCGCCCCGGAGCAGCAGGCCAAGGTCTTCCAGAAGCAGGCCAGTTTCCCGAGCGCGCAGGCCGCCTACCGCCTGCCCCAGGTGGCCGACGCCCGGCACCCGTACTTCGGCGACGCGCCGACCGGCAAGATCTTCGCGGCGGCCGCGAAGGGCGTCCCGACCCAGATCCTGGGCCCGAAGGACGACCTCATCAAGCAGAACATCACCGACATCGGGCTGCTCCAGGTCGACCAGCAGGGGAAGTCGCCCGAGGACGCCTGGAAGGCCGCGACCAAGACGATCGACAACGCGCTGGACCAGTGATCCCGGGATGACACGCCCTTTCGGCTCCACGGCCGGTGCTGCCGCGCCCCCCGCAGACCAGGGGGGCACGGCCCAGCGCCCCGTCGCCAAGACCCCGGACCCGGCCGGGCCGCGGCGCCGTGCCTGGCGCAGCCGCCGCTACCGCTGGGACATCAAGTACTCCCCGTACGCCTTCGTCGCCCCCTTCTTCGTCTTCTTCGCCGCCTTCGGGCTCTTCCCGCTCCTCTACACGGGCTGGGCCTCGCTGCACCGGGTGGAGCTCACCGACCCCACCCACATGGAGTGGGTGGGGATGCACAACTACTCCCGGCTGTGGGACGACGAGTTCTTCTGGAACGCCCTGCGGAACACCTTCACCATCGGGCTGATGTCGACCGTTCCGCAGTTGCTGATGGCTCTGGGCCTCGCGCATCTGCTGAACTACCGGCTGCGCGGCTCGACGTTCTTCCGGGTGGCGATCCTCACCCCGTACGCCACCTCGGTGGCCGCCGCGACCCTGGTGTTCGTCCTGCTCTTCGGGCGCGACTACGGCATGGTCAACTGGGCGCTCGGGCTGGTCGGGATCGACCACATCGACTGGCAGAACGGCAGCTGGACCTCCCAGATCGCGGTGTCCAGCATCGTCGTCTGGCGGTGGACCGGCTACAACGCGCTGATCTACCTGGCCGCCATGCAGGCCGTGCCCGACGACCTGTACGAGTCGGCGGCGCTGGACGGCGCCTCGCGCTGGCAGCAGTTCCTCCACGTCACCATCCCCTCGCTGCGGCCCACCATCCTGTTCACGGTCGTGGTCTCCACGATCGGGGCCACCCAGCTGTTCGGCGAGCCGCTGCTGTTCAACGGCGCCGCCGGGGCCACCGGGGGCGCCGACCACCAGTACCAGACGCTCGGCCTGTACCTGTACGAGCAGGGCTGGGTGAACCTGCACCTCGGCCGGGCCTCCGCGATCGCCTGGACGATGTTCCTGATCCTGCTGCTGATCGCCGCCGTCAACGCGGTCATAGCCCGGCGGCTGCGGAAAAGCCAGTGAGTGCCCGAGGGAGAACCATGAGCACTGTCATCTCTTCCGACACGGCCGCCGAGGCCGCCGAGGGCGGTGGGAGCCGGGGCGGCCGGACCCGCAGGGGAGCCAAGGGCGCCGGCCGGCAGATGCACGGCGGCAAGCTGACCTACGCCGTGCTGATCCTGTTCACCATGGGTTCGCTGTTCCCCCTGGTGTGGACGGCCATCGCCGCCTCCCGCACCAACACCCGGCTCGCCGAGACACCGCCGCCCTTCTGGTTCGGCGGCAACCTCTTCAAGAACCTGGACACCGCGTGGCATGACGCCAACATGGGCGCCGCGCTGCTCAACACCACCGTGGTGGCCGGCACGATCGCCCTGGGCACCGTGCTGTTCTCCACCATCGCCGGCTTCGCCTTCGCCAAGCTGCGCTTCCGGTTCAAGAACCTGCTGCTGATGCTGACCATCGGCACCATGATGGTGCCTCCCCAGCTCAGCGTGGTCCCGCTGTACATGACCATCGCCGAGCTGGAGTGGACCGACCGGCTGCAGGCGGTGATCCTGCCCACGCTGGTCAGCGCCTTCGGGGTGTTCTTCATGCGGCAGTACCTGTCCCAGGCGCTGCCGACCGAGCTGATCGAGGCGGCGCGGATGGACGGCGCCAGCAGTGTGCGGATCATCTGGCACATCGTCTTCCCGACGGCCCGTCCGGCCATGGCGGTGCTGGGCATGCTCACCTTCGTCCAGGCGTGGAACGACTTCTTCTGGCCCATCATCGCCCTCACCCAGAACGGCAACCCGACCGTGCAGGTGGCCCTGACCGGGCTGGGCCGCGGCTACATCCCCGACGAGTCGGTGATCATGGCCGGGGCGCTGCTGGGCACCCTGCCGCTGCTGATCGCCCTCCTGCTCTTCGGCAAGCAGATCGTCGGAGGCATCATGCAGGGCGCGGTCAAGGGCTGATCTCCCGCGGTGGCCGCGACCGGCACACGCGGCCACCCGCTCTCCCTCCCCACTCCCCTACGCACCTTCTCCCCCCTTCTTCTCGTCTCCTTCCGTCTCGCACCATGACCTCGAATGGGAGCGCTTCCCTTGAGCCTCACCTTCCCGCCCGACTTCCTGTGGGGCGCTGCTGCCGCCGCCTACCAGGTGGAGGGCGCCGCGCAGGAGGACGGCCGCACCCCGTCCATCTGGGACACCTTCAGCCATACGCCCGGCAAGACGCTCGGCGGCGACACCGGCGATGTGGCCGTCGACCACTACCACCGCTTCCGCGAGGACGTCCGCCTCATGGCCCAGCTCGGCCTGGGCGCGTACCGCTTCTCGGTCTCCTGGTCCCGGGTCCAGCCCACCGGCCGCGGTCCGGCCGTCCAGCGCGGGCTGGACTTCTACCGCTCGCTGGTCGACGAGCTGCTGACGGCCGGAATCCAGCCGGTACTCACCCTCTACCACTGGGACCTGCCCCAGGAGTTGGAGGACACCGGCGGCTGGCCGGCGCGCGGGACCGCCGAGCGGTTCGCCGAGTACGCGGGGATCGTGGCCGAGGCGCTCGGCGACCGCGTGGACTTCTGGACCACCCTCAACGAGCCGTGGTGCAGCGCGTTCCTCGGCTACGGCTCCGGGGTGCACGCCCCGGGACGCACCGAACGGCTCGCCCCGCTGCGCGCGGCCCACCACCTCAACCTCGCCCATGGCCTGGGCACCCAGGCGCTGCGCGCCGCGCTGCCCGCCCGCGCCCGGATCGCCATCAGCCTCAACCCGTCGGTGGTCCGGCCGCTCACCGACAGTCCCCAGGACCTGGACGCCCAGCGGCGCATCGACGCGCTGGCCAACCGGGTCTTCACCGGCCCGCTGCTGCGCGGCGCGTACCCCGAGGACCTCCTGGCGGACACCGCGTCCCTCACCGACTGGTCCTTCGTCCGCGACGGCGACCTCGCGGCTATCCGGCAGCCGCTGGACGCACTGGGCATCAACTACTACACACCGGCCCTGGTGTCGGCCGCCGCCCATGACGAGCGCCCCGTCCGCCATGACGGCCACGGCGCCAGCGAGCACTCGCCCTGGCCCGGCTCGGAGCGTGTGGCGTTCCACCGGACGCCGGGTGAGCGCACCGAGATGGGCTGGACGGTGGATCCGACCGGCCTGTACGAGCTGCTGATGCGCTACACCCGCGAGGCGCCGGGCGTGCCGCTGTACATCACCGAGAACGGCGCCGCCTACGACGACAAACCGGAGGCGGACGGCACGGTGCACGACCCGCTGCGCATCGACTACCTGCGCGCCCACCTCACCGCCGCCCACCGCGCACGCGCCGACGGCGCCGATCTGCGCGGCTATTTCCTGTGGTCGCTGATGGACAACTTCGAGTGGGCGTACGGCTACAGCAAGCGGTTCGGCGCGGTCTACGTCGACTACGCGACCTTGGCCCGCACCCCCAAGTCCAGCGCCCACTGGTACGGGAGGCTGGCCCGGACCGGCGAACTGGTCTGATCAGGGGTGCCCTTCCCCGCGCTCCTCGCGGGGGCGGGGAAGGGCAC
>NZ_SRID01000255.1 GCF_004684805.1 Streptomyces palmae | reverse complement strand
CCCCGAACACCGAGCGGCCCCCCGGCCCGCCGAACGCTGACGCGCTCCGGCGGGCCGGGGGGCGGGCCGTAGGGGCCGCAGTCAGGCCGTACGAGCCGGGGTCCGGCCGTGCGACTTGGGGTCGGGCCGTACCGGTCAGGGTCAGGCCGGCGTCAGGCCGGGGTCGGGCGCACGAGCCGGGGTCCGGCCGACGGGCCATGGTCAGGCCCTACGGGCCGGGGTCGTACCCCGGCCCGTAGGGCCCGTCGGCGTTGCGGCTACTCGGTCGGACGGGTGCGGTGGCCGGACTGGCCGACCGGGGTGGTCAGGCCGTGGCGGGGTCGGTCGGCAGGCACACCACCGCCGCCGCGGTACGCACGAGTCGGCCGCCGCCGGTCGCGGTCACATACGCGCCGTACGCCCCGTCCAGCGAGCCGCCCAGCCGGGTGTCGACGGTCACCGAGGTGCCGGCGGTGCCCCTGGCCGGGATGGTCAGCCGCCGGTCCCGGACGGTGAAGAAGCCGTCCGGGGCGGGCTTGCCGTCCGGACCGGTGCCCACCACCGACAGGTGCAGGGTGACCGGCCGGTCGCCCAGGTTGCGGTAGGTGAGCCGCTTGTTCAGGAGTCGGTCGCCGGCGTGCGGCCGGGACCGGGCGCCGAACGACAGCGAACTCGGCTCGGCGATCACCGAGGCTCGCAGCGCCTCGCGCAGATCGATCCGTCCGGTGCCCTGCTGGAAGGGGTTGTAGCCGGTCCCGGGGGTGGCGGTGCCGGTCAGCACCGCCTTGATCTGCTGACCGGTCCAGTGGGGGTGCCGCTGCATGAGGATCGCGGCGGCGCCGGAGGCGTGCGGGGCGGCCATGGACGTGCCGGACAGCGCCACATAGCCGTCGGCGACCGGCGTGCCCTTCTCGGCGGCCATGCTGCCGGGGGCGAGGGCCCCGGCGATGTCCACGCCCGGCGCGGTCACATCGGGCTTGATCGCGTTGTCGCCGAGCCGGGGGCCGACGCCGGAGAACTCGGCGAGCCGGTCCTCCTTGTCCACCGCGCCCACGGTGAGCGCGGAGTCGGCGGAGGCCGGGGTGTTGATGCTGCCGGCACCGGACTTCCCGTTGTTGCCGGCGGCGACCACGAACAGGGTGTCGGTCTCCGCGGACAGCTTGTCGACCGCCGCCTCCACCGGGTCCGTGCCGGGGGTGTCGGGGTCGCCGAGGCTGAGGTTGACCACATCGGCCTGGTGCTGGACGGCCCACTCGATGCCGGCGATGACGGCGGAGTCGTCGCCGTCGCCCTGGTCGTCCACCACCTTGCCGTCCAGGATCCTGGCGCCCGGCGCCACACCGGTGTACTTGCCACCCGACTTGGCGCCGGTGCCGGCCGCGATGGAGGCGACGTGGGTGCCGTGGCCCACCCGGTCCCTGGTGTCGGGAGAGGTGGAGAAGTTCTTCTCGGCGATCTCCTGGCCGGCCAGGTCGGGATGGGTCTCGTCGACCCCGGAGTCCAGCACGGCGATGGTGGCGCCCTTGCCGTCGTACCCGGCCTGCCGGGCCCTGGGCGCACCGGTCCCCGGAACGCTCCTGTCCGGTTCCACCCTCCGGACGGCATCCAGCCAGATCTTGTCCACACCGGGGTCGGCGGCGCCCGGCGAGGTGCCGGACCCGGACGCACCGGTGAGCGTCTGCCAGGCCCCGCCGGCGTCCTCGACGGGCACGCTGACCGCGTCCGCGTTGAGGGTGCGGAGGGTACGGCGCACCTCGGCGCCGTCGGTGGCGGCGAGCCCGCTCCTGGCGGCCGGCCGCTCCCCGCGGTAGGTGACGATCAGCCGCAGCCCCTCACGCTGCCGAGCGAGGTATTCCGGTCGGCTGAGCGTGGTGAGGTCGAACAGCCGCAGGTCGAGGCGGCCTTGGTCGATGAGCCGCCGCGCGTCCGACGGGATCGCGTAGGTGTGCCCGTCCACGCTCTCGATCCGCATCGGATTATCCGCGCGCCCCTCGGCCCGCCGCAGCCCGACCGGCCGCCCCTTGCCGTCCACCGCGACCTGATCACCAGTGATCAGTGTGACCCAGTGCCGTACCGCATTCGCCCGTGCCCCATGAGCCTCAGCGGCACCGGCGGCCCCCGTAGTGCTCCGGTTCTCCGCCGAAGCCGGCGCCGTCGTCAGCCCCGCCGTCAGCGCCACGGCCGCCGCGGCGGCCACGGACCCGCCCCATATCGAATGGGCCCTTTTCCGACCTGCTCTTCTCTGCAATTTCTCCCCCATGTGAGAAACACTCACCACATAAGGCGTAGGAACGCCCCGCATAGTCGGTATGCGGGAGCAGTATGCGTGAAGCCGATCAAGAAGCCCAAGCGCGTGAAAGAATGCGAAAAGCCAGAACCCGAGCAACTCATAAGGAATGTGAAGCGTCCCCCTTGCGTGGCGGCGCCACTCCGTAAGACGATTGCGGGCTGCCTTTCGCAGTGGCCGGGTGGGGGCCGGCACACCGGAAGCGCGAACGGCCCGCCGGGGCGCGGGGGCGCTCCGGCGGGCCGGGGGTCGGGCCGTACTGCCCGGTGTGGTGCTTCTACTTGGTCAGGTAGGCCCGATAGATGGTCTGGCTGACCGTGTTGCCCTGCTTGTCCGCCGCCTCGGCGCGGAAGGAGACGCTCCCTCCGGCGCGCGGGTTCTTGACGGTGACCTTGCCGCTGCTGACGGCGAGCTTCTTCCAGTGCTTGCCCTCGTCGTAGCTGACGTAGACGGTCAGCGACTTGAGGTGCCCGCCTGCGGCGGAACCCTTCACCGCGACCGGCACCCGCATCGTGGCGCCCGCCTTGGCGGTGCTGTCGGCGGCCAGGGCCGGGGTGAAGCGCACCACGGAGGCGGGCAGCCTGACCTTGCCGTCGGTGTGCCCGGAGGAGAAGGTCCAGGTGCCGTCGATCCGGGTGGAGACCTTGGCGACCTTGCTGCTGCGGCTGACCGAGGTGGTCAGCTTGTAGCCGGCCCGGTCCGCGGGCACCGTGAACGGCTCGCCGCTCAGCGGGTCCTCGTTGGAGCCGACCTTGCTGCCGTTGCGGTAGAGCGTGGTGGTGACCTTGGCAAGGTTCGACCAACCGGAGTTCCCGGCGCCGTCGGTGAACAGCGGCAGGGAGCCGCCGAGCTTGTCGCCGTCACGGAAGATCCCGGAGTCCGCGGGGAGACCGGGCCCGAAGACACCGATGTTGAAGCGGCGCTGGTAGGAGCTGCCAGGGGTGAAACGGGCGGGGGCGGCGTACACGCCCGCCTCGAACGGGCCCTGGTCGTTCATCTGGATGAAGTCGAACTCCCAGGTCGCACCCTTGCCGGTGAGGTAGAGGGTGCTGGTGCGCGGCAGCTTCACCGGGGAGAGGACACTCCCGCTGACGCCGCCGCCGGTGTCGGGACTCACGGACAGCAGACCGCTCTTCTTGGCCGCGGAGCTGCCCAGCGTGGCGGTGACCTTGGCCAGGTCCGCGTACTTCGCGTGCCGGGTGAGGCCGGTGGCCATCCTGGTGGTCGGGCCGCCGTAGGCCAGGTGGTATTCCGGGCCGTCGGAGCCGCGCCGGAAGACGGCGCTGTACTGCTGGCTCAGTTCGCCGCGGGGGGCGGCCGGGCCGAGGTGGGCGGTGCGGAAGTTCTTGAAGGACGGCACCGTGATGATGGAGCTGTAACCGCCGCCGTCGGGAAGCGTGACATCCATCGCGACATCGGCGAAGGCGGCACGGGCACGGGAGTCCGGCCCGGTGACATCCACCGGCTTGGTGGTGCGCGCGTCCAGAGTCACCGTCGTCTTCTTGGTGACCTCCAGGCGCGGCTGGTTGATCCAGTCCATGCCCTTGTAGTCGTCGAGCCCGACCGGCAGGATCTGGCTGCTGAGCACATAGCGGCCCTTGGGCAGCCGCACCGTGCTGTTCTTGGTGGTCTCGTCGAACCCGTGCCCGACGCCCCGGGCCTGGCCGGTGAGGCCGGTCAGGTCGGTCAGGAAGTACTTGGCAGGCTTGCCGTCGCGACCCAGGTGCTTCAAGGTCACGTCGTACGACTCGACCTCGCGGTTCACCGCCGCCGCGGTACGGACCGACTGGCCGCCGCCGGTCGCGGTCACATAGGCGCTGTACGCACCGTCCACCGAGCCGCCCAGCTTGGTGTTGGTGGTCACCGTGGTGCTGGCGGTGCCCTTGGCGGGGACGGTGAGCTGCTTGTCCTTGACGGTGAAGAAGCCGTCCGGGGCGGGCCTGCGGTCCGGGCCGGTGCCAACCACCGACAGATCCAGGGTGACCGGCTGGTCGCCCAGGTTGCGGTAGGTCAGCTCCTTGGTCACCGGCTTGTCGTCGGTGTGCGGCCAGGACTGGAGGCCGTACGAGAGCGAGGGCTGCTCGGCGATCAGCGAGGTCGTGATCGCCTTGCGGAGGTCGATCCGGCCGGTGCCCTGCTGGAAGGCGCTGTAGCCGTCACCGGGGGTGCTGGTGCCTATCAACGCGGACTTGATCTGTCCGCCGGTCCAGTCGGGGTGCTGCTGGGCGATGATCGCGGCGGCGCCCGCGGAGTGCGGGGCGGCCATCGAGGTGCCGGATATCGCCACATAGCCGTCGGCGACCGGGGTGCCTTCCTCGGCGATGAGGCTGCCGGGCGCGGCGGCGGCGCCGATGTCCACACCGGGCGCGGTCACATCGGGCTTGATCGCGTCGTCGCCGACCCGGGGGCCGGTGCTGGAGAAGTCGGCGAGCTTGTCCCGCTTGTCCACCGCGCCCACGGTGAGCGCGGAGTCGGCGCTGCCGGGGGAGCCGATGCTGCCGGGCCCGGACTCGCCCTCGTTGCCCGCGGAGATCACGAACAGGGTGCCGGTCTCGGCGGACAGTTTGTCGACCGCCGCCTCCAGGGGGTCCTTGCCGGGGCTGTCCGGACCGCCGAGGCTGAGGTTGACCACGTCGGCCTTCTTCGCGACGGCCCACTCCATGCCCGCGAGGACGCCGGAGTCGTCGCCGAAGCCCGCGTCGTCCAGGACCTTGCCGTCCAGGATTCTGGCGCCCGGCGCCACACCCTTGTACTTGCCGCCGGACTTGGCGCCCGTTCCGGCCGCGATGGAGGCGACATGGGTGCCGTGCCCGACACGGTCCTTGGTGTCTCGGGCCTCGGAGAAGTTCTTCTCCTCGATCTGCTGCCCGGCCAGGTCGGGATGGGTCTCGTCCACTCCGGTGTCCAGCACGGCGATGGTGCTGCCCTTGCCGTCGTACCCGGCCTTCCATGCCTCCGGCGCGCCGATCTGCGGAACGCTCTTGTCCAAGTCCGCGCGGCGGATGCCGTCCAGCCAGATCGCGGCCACCCCGGAGGCGGCCGTCCGGTACGGAGTCCCCGGCTCGGGCGCGCCGGTGAGCGCCTTCCAGGCGGCGCCGGCGTCCTGGGCGGGGACGCCGACCGCGTCCGCGCCCAGCGAGCGGAAGGTGTGGCGCACCTCGGTGCCGCCCGCCGCGCGCAGCGCGCTCTTGGCCGCGGGCCGCTCCCCGCGGTAGGTGACGATCAGCCGCAATCCCTCGCGCTGCCGCGCCAGATACTCGGGCCGGCTGAGCGTCGTGAGGTCGAACAGCCGCTGGTCGAGGCGGCCTTGGCCGATCAGTCGGCGGGCGTCCAGCGGCAACGCGTAGGTGTGCCCGTTCACGCGCTGGATCTGCACCGGGATGTGCTCGCGGCCCTCGGCCCGCCGCAGGCCGACCGTCCGGCCCTTGCCGTCGACCGCGACTCGGTCACCGGTGATCAGGGTGATCCAGTGCTTCGCGGCACCGGCCCGGGCCCCGCGGGCCTCGGGGGCACCGGTGGTGCTCTGGTCCTGCGCCGAGGCCGCCGGCGCGGTGGTCAGCCCCGCTGCCAGCGCCACGGCCGCCGCGGCGGCCACGGACCCGGCCCACGGCGTATGTGCTTTTCTGCGCAACTTTCCCCCACATGATGAGAGTTCACAAAAGAGGGCACTGAAGGCCCTTCACACATGCGGGAACAGCATCGGCGTACGTGAACAAGAAGTTCAAGACCATAAAAGAACGATTTAATGGCCTGAATTGACCGAACCTGTAGCAGAGTTGACGCAATCAGACCTCTACGGCCTGCCACCTCCGGACGGCCGCCCCTGGCCTGAATCGGGCAGCAAAAAGCCGACGGCGGTCGGCAGGATCTGCCGACCGCCGTTCGCGGCGCGCTGTGGGGGGACTGGGGTCAGTACGCGCTGTGGGGGCGCATCAGGCGCCGGTGGCGCTGCCCGCGACCCACTCGCTCCAGCTCATGTTCCAGCCGTTGAGGCCGTTGTCGGGCTGGATGGTCTTGTCAGGGGAGCCGGTGACGATGACCACGTCACCGATCTGCGAGTTGTTGAAGAACCAGGCACCGTCCTGGTTCGGGTCGCCCGCGCCCTGGACGTCGTTCAGGCCCACGCAGCCGTGGCTGGTGTTGGCCGAACCGAAGATCGAGTCCGAACCCCAGTAGTTGCCGTGGATGAAGGTGCCGGAGGTGGACAGGCGCATGGCGTGCGGCACGTCCTTGATGTCGTACTCGCCACCGAAGCCGACCGTGTCGCCGTTCATCCGGGTCTCCTTGAACTTCTCGGAGATCACCATCTGGCCGTTGTAGGTCGGGTTGGCCGGGCTGCCCGCGGAGATCGGGATGGTCTTGAGGGTCTGGCCGTCCCGCACCACCTTCATGGTCTTCGCCTTGGCGTCCACCGTGCTGACCTGGGAGTGGCCGATCTTGAAGGTGACGGTCTTCTCCTGGACGCCGGTGACGCCGTTCGACGCCTCGACGCCGTCCAGGTCCAGCTTCAGGGTGACCGTGGAGTTGGCCTTCCAGTACTCCTGCGGCCGGAAGTCCAGCCGGGTGTTGCTGAACCAGTGGCCGACGACCTGCTGGTTGCTGCTGGAGGTGACGGAGATGTGGGACTGCACCTCCTTGCGGTTGGTCACCGCCTTGTCGAAGTTGATCGACACGGGCATGCCCACGCCCACCGTGGAGCCGTCCTCCGGCGTGAAGTTGCCGATGAAGCTGTTGGTCGGCGAGACGGTGGTGAACGAGGAGTTCTCGGTGGCCTTGCGGCCCTCGGCGTCCTTGGCGACCGCGGTGATCTTGTACTGCGTGGAGCGCTCCAGCTGAGTGCTGGGCTTCCAGCTGGTGCCATCGGCGGAGATGGTGCCGTTGATGGTGGCGCCGGTCGCCGGGGCGGTCATCACCACGGAGGTGAGCTTGCCGCCGCTGACGGTGACCTTGGCGTCGCGGTTGATGCCGGCATTGGCGATGCCGTTCTTGGGCGAGATCTTTATCTGGGCGTCCGAGGCGTCCTTGGCGGCTGCCTGGTCGACCTGCGTCTGGGACTTGCCGCCCCCCTCGTCCTTCTTGTCGTCGCCTCCGCCGCACGCGCCGAGCGTGAGTACACCACCGAGCACCGCGGCCACGGCCACCATGCCCTTGCGGCGCTTGCCGTCCGTCATCACTGGTCTGTCTCCATTGCTACTGGACCCCAAAAATCCCCGAACCGGAACACTCGTCCCACAAGGGCCCCGGCACTCCGTTAAGAACGCAGACGACTTCCAGCCGGTTCCACAGGCGGTGAAACTGTGCCCAAGGCCACTCGGCAGAAAGCACCGGCCGGAACCTGTCCGACCGGTGCCACCAGCGAAGACGACCTACTCCATGTCGTCGAGGTCCCAGTCCACCGCCTCGGGGTCGAATGCCGCGATCTCGCTGGTCCAGGAGGCCTGGGCAAGCTCGATCCCCGGTACGTCCCCGACCAGGTCCACCGGATCCACCAGGTAGGCCAGGGCCTCCGCCGGATCGTCCTGGACCGCCTGGCGGGCGTGTCCGCGTTCCTCGTCCAACATGAACTCATCACCCTCGATCTGGTCAAGAGCGGCCCGGGTCAGATCCGTGGAGCCGGTGACCTCCAGCATGAGGTCCACCTGAAGTCGTACATAACGTGATGTTTCGGTTGCACTCATGGCACGGAGCGTAGGGCTCCACCGGTCTCGCTACCGCGCGACCCGCAGTTGTCACTACGATTCGGGTTCACGGGGCCAATTCGCCGCTTCCGCAAGGGGGATGCATCCGTTGATCGCACGCCGTCCGCTGCTGACCGCCGCCGCCGCGGGTGTGATGCTGTGCGCACTGTGGTTCGTGCCGTCCGCCAACGCGACGGTGGACCGGGACGCCGCCCCGGCGCCGCGGTCCGCTCCGCGGGCCGAGCAGGCCGCCGCCCTCACCCCCACCCGGCTCGCCGGGGACTCCGGCGAGGAGCCGAACCTGGCCGACTCCGGCAGTGTGGACATCACCCCGTACCTGGTCGGCGGCACCGGCTTCCTGGGGCTCGGGGTGGCGATGGTCGCCGTCTCCGTTCGCCGTACGCGCACGGCCAGTCGCTGACCGTGACCCCGGACCGAAGCCCGGGGCCGCAGGCGATCACCTGCCGGACCGGATCACCTGCCGGCCGGGACCATCTGCCGCACGGATCACCGGCCGGCCGAAACCGTCTGCCGCTCCGGATTACCGGCCCGGCCGGGGCGACCCGGTAACCAGGGCCGCCTGCCGGCCGGGCCCCGGTCCGGTCAGGCGAGCGGGCCGGTGACCGACTCGGCCGCCGCGACCAGGCCGCCGGAGCGCACGAAGGCCTCCGCCGCGGCCAGGTCGGGCGCCAGGAAGCGGTCCTCGCCCGGCCCCCGCACCCCGGCCTCGCGCGCCGCGGCCAGCACCGCCCGGGTCGCCGGGGCGGGGGTGAGACCGTCCCGCAGCTCGATGGCCCGGGCCGCCGCGAACAGTTCCACCGCGATCACCCGCCCCAGGTTGTCCACCGCGGTGCGCAGCTTGCGGGCGGCGGACCAGCCCATGGACACGTGGTCCTCCTGCATCGCGGAGGACGGGATGGAGTCCACCGAGGCCGGGGCGGCGAGCCGCTTGAGCTCGCTGACCATGGCGGCCTGGGTGTACTGCGCGATCATCAGGCCGGAGTCCACCCCGGCGTCGGCGGCCAGGAACGGCGGCAGGCCGTGCGAGCGGTTCTTGTCCAGCAGCCGGTCGGTGCGCCGCTCGGCGATGGAGGCCAGGTCGGCGGCGGCGATGGCCAGGAAGTCCAGCACATAGGCGACCGGGGCGCCGTGGAAGTTGCCGTTGGACTCGACCCGCCCGCTGCCCGACTCGTCCACCAGCACCACCGGGTTGTCCACGGCCGCGGCCAGCTCGCGGTCGGCGACCAGCCGGGCGTGCGCCAGGGTGTCCCGGCCGGCCCCGGCGACCTGCGGGGCGCAGCGGATGGAGTACGCGTCCTGCACCCGCGGCGCGTCGTCCTGGTGGTGCCCGGTGAGCCCGGAACCGTCCAGTACCCGCAGCATGTTGTCGGCGCTGGCGGCCTGCCCGGGGTGCGGGCGGATGGCGTGCAGCTCGGGCGCGAGCACCTTGTCGGTGCCGAGCAGGGCCTCCAGGGAGAGGGCGGCCGTGATGTCCGCGGAGGTGTAGAGCCGGGCCAGGTCGGCGCAGGCCATCACCAGCATGCCGAGCATGCCGTCGGTGCCGTTGAGCAGCGCCAGGCCCTCCTTCTCGCGCAGTTCCACGGGCTCGATGCCGTGCTCGGCGAGCAGTTCGGCGGCGGGCCGCACCCGGCCGTCGGGGCCTTCCGCGTCGCCCTCGCCCATCAGCGTCAGCGCGCAGTGGGACAGCGGCGCCAGGTCGCCGGAGCAGCCGAGGGAGCCGTACTCGTGCACCACCGGGGTGATGCCCGCGTTCAGGATGGCGGCCATGGTCTCCACGACCACCGGGCGGACGCCGGTACGGCCGGAGGCGAGCGTCTTCAGCCGCAGGAACATCAGCGCCCGCACCACCTCGCGCTCCACCCGGGGGCCCATTCCGGCGGCGTGCGAGCGCACGATGTTCCGCTGGAGCCGGGTGCGCAGCTCGGGGCTGATGTGGCGGACGGCGAGGGCGCCGAAGCCCGTGGAGACGCCGTAGACCGGGTCCGGCTTGGCGGCCAGCTCGTCCACCACCCGGCGGGCGGCGGCGACGGCGGACAGCGCGTCGGCGGACAGCTCGATCCGCGCGGCGCCGCGGGCCACGGCGATGACATCGTCGGCGGTCGTCCCGGACGACCTCACCACCACAGAGTGCATATCCATATTCAGGAACCCTAGAGACTGAATCGCAAACTGTCACCATCCCGCGGTGCCCGAACGACGGCGTCCGCCGCCGGCCCCCCGCGCACCCACC
>NZ_SRID01000254.1 GCF_004684805.1 Streptomyces palmae | reverse complement strand
GCCTTGGGGCGTATCGAGGTGGCAGAGTGCGGGGGAAAGGCGGTGTGGAGCGATGACGGATGTGGCGCGGACGGGCAGGGGCGATGGGGATGAGGCGGGTGGTGCGGGGGAGTCCCGGCCGGTCGGGGTGACCGAGGTGCCGAGGGCGCGGGACTGGCGGGCGTCGGCCGGGCGCCACGCACTGCTGCCGCTGCGGGTCTTCCTGGGCGTCACCTTTCTCTACGCCGGCCTCGACAAGCTCACCACCTCGGGCTTCTTCGCCTCCTCCGGCAGCGGATCGATCGGCGAGCTGCTGCACTCGGTGCGCGATGCCTCCGCCGTGCCCTGGCTGGTCGATCTGGCCCTCAAGGCCCCGGCCGGCTTCGGGTACGCGATCGCCTTCGGGGAACTGGCGGTCGGCATCGGCACCCTGCTGGGCGTGCTGACCCGGGTGGCGGCACTGGGCGGTGCGCTGATCTCCCTGAGTCTGTGGCTCACGGTCAGCTGGCAGGCCGAGCCGTACTACTACGGCAACGACCTGGTCTACCTGATGGCCTGGCTGCCCCTGATCCTGGCGGGCGCGCCGCTCCTCTCCGGGGACGCGCTGCTGGCCAGGCGTCGCCGCACGCCCAGGTCCTGAGGTACGGCCCTGTGCGGGAGCACCCGTGTCACCTGCGGGCGTTGCGGCGGCGTATCCCGTAGGCCACCCCGGAGACCACTCCCGCCAGGGCCAGTCCTCCGCAGAGGACCGGGACGATCACGAACCACGGGATGTCCCACTTCCCGCCCGCGTCCATCGCGTACAGCAGGCAGGCGCTGAGCGTGGCGAGTGCGGCGACCAGCTTGCCCGGCTCGAAGTCGTGCCGCTTCATCGGCGAACCACCTCCACCTGTCCGATTCCCACGTTGAGCCGCAGATCCAGCGTTCCGTACGCCGGGCGGCCGCCGGTGTCCGAGCCCTTGACCGGCTCCAGGGTGAGGGAGCGGTCGCGCAGCGGGGAGATGTCGTAGTCGTCGTCGGAGTCGCCGGGCAGGCGGATGTCGCCCAGGCCGACCTCGATGTCCAGCTTCACCCGTACGTCGCGCGGCACGGTGACCCTGAGCCGTCCCGCGCCGATCTCCGCCCGGGTGCGCACCGTCTCGCCGGGTTCGGGGTGCACCGAGGCCAGTTGGAGCTTGCCCTCACCGGTGCCCAGTGAGTACCAGGTGTGCACCGCCGCCGCACTGGCCGGCTGCCAGGTGCGGTGCTTCCAGTCCGCGGTCACCGATTTGGGCAGGGCGGCGGCCCCGCCCAGCAGGGCACCGGTCAGCAGCACGGCGAGCACCGTGCCGGTGCCGGTACGTCCCCATACGCTGCTGATCAGCATCCCGAGGCCGAACACGCCCAGCGCGGCGGCCAGACCGATCTCCAGGCTGGTGCCCAGCGGTACCCGGTGCCAGGAGCCCCAGATGCCGGCGGTGGCGGCCAGCACCGCGACCAGGAAGGTCCAGCCGCCGATGGAGACCCGGTCGTCCAGCATCGGCCGGCGGCGGTCGCGGCCCTTGCCCCGGCCGCGCGGTTCGGTGCCGTCGGGCGTGTCCGTACCGTCGTCCGGGCCCCACAGATAGCCGGTGCCCAGGTGTCCGGTGGTGCCGTCCTTGAAGATGGGATCCCGCCACCAGGAGGGGCTGCTGAGGTCGGGCGGGGCCTGGGTCTCCGGCGGGGCGCCGTCGATCCCCTTGGCCGGGGCCGGTGCCGCGGCCGTGGACTGCGCGGTCGCGGGGGCGGCCGGGCCCATGCCCGGGGCGCCCTGCCGGCGGTGCAGCGACCAGTACGCGGCACCCACGGTGGCCAGCGTCAGCATCATGGAGAAGGCCATCACCCCGCCGCGGTTGATCATGGACAGGAACAGCCCGCAGCCGACCAGGGCGCACAGCACCGCGGTCAGCGCGCTGCCCTCGACCCGTCCGGACAGCAGCCTGCGGCCCTCGTTCTCCTCCTCGCCGTACTGCGGGATGAGCAGCCAGCAGAAGCCGTACACGACCAGACCGAGGCCGCCCGCCGGACCCAGCACCGAGAGGGCCACGCGGAACACCACCGGGTCCACACCGCAGTACTGGCCCAGACCGGCGCACACTCCGCCGATCATCCTGTGCTCGCGGCTGCGGCGCAGCGGCGAGCCCGTGGTTGACGTTCCGCCAGGCCCGGTCGCCGGGCCGCCGGACGTGCCCGGGTCGCCGGTTCCGGACGGTGGCGGCGTGCCCTGCCCCAGGTCGTCGGCGACGGAATGTGCATCGGTCATACATACATGGTGACAAGCGCCGCGCCCGCCGTGTATCCGGTGTCCACCCTGGGCCTTCCCTGAGATCGACCCTGAGGCTCCGGCGGCTATCGTGTCGTGTCGAACACATGCGGGGTCGGGGCGGAGGGGACGCGGTGTCGGACGAAGGGCGGTTGATCGCCGGGCGGTACCGGCTGTCGAAGCGGATCGGCAGCGGGGGCATGGGCACGGTGTGGCTGGCCGAGGACGAACTGCTGGGCCGCCGGGTGGCGGTCAAGCAGTTGCACATCTCCCCGCACCAGTCCGACGACGAGTTGGCCACCCTGCACGAGCGCACCCGCCGCGAGGCGCGCAGCGCGGCCCGTATCACCCATCCCAACGTGGTGGTGGTGCACGATGTGGTGACCCATCAGGGGCTGCCCTGCATCGTGATGGAGTACGTGCCCTCCACCACGCTCGCCGATGTGCTCAAGGAGGGCCCGATCACGCCCGCCGAGGCGTCCAGGATCGGCCGCGGGATGGTGGCCGCGCTGCGCGCGGCGCACGCGGCCGGGGTGCTGCACCGGGATGTGAAGCCGGGCAACGTGCTGCTGGGGCAGGGCGGGGACGGCGAGAACCCGGGGACCGGCGGTGGCCGGGTGGTGCTCACCGACTTCGGTATCGCGATGGCCTCGGGCACCTCCACCCTCACCAAGACCGGTGAGGTGGTGGGGTCCATCGACTACATCGCCCCGGAGCGGGTCAAGGGGCGCAAGCCGGGGCCGGCCTCGGACCTGTGGGCGCTGGGCGCCACGCTGTACCAGGCGGTGGAGGGCCGGCCGCCGTTCCGGCGCACCACGGCCATGGAGACGGCCTACGCGATCGCGATGGACCCGCTGGAGCCGATCCACCGGGCGGGTCCGCTGACCGGGCTGATCGAGGCGCTGCTGGCCAAGGAACCGGAGGACCGGCCCTCGGCGGAGGAGGTGGAGCGCGCGCTGCGGGCTCCCGCCTCGGAGTCCGAGACCAGGACGCTGCGTTCGCCGTTCACCGGCAGCACCCAGGTGCTGGAACCGGGGACGCTGCCCGGGGACGCCGATGCGGAGGTGCCGCCGGAGGGGCCGGAGCCGCTGCCCGGGGAGCCGTCCGACGGCGCCGAGCCGCCCGTCGAGGAGTCGGCCGACGGCGCCGAGCCGCCCGTCGAGGAGCCGGCCGATTCGGCACCCCGGGGCACGTTCGGTCCCCCACCCCGTGGCGCGGCCGGCTCCGGGTCCCCGTCCTGGGGCGCCGTGCTGAACTCCGATGCCACTCCCAAGGTGCGGTACCCCCCGGTGCCCCCGCAGCCGGAGCCCGCCGAGCCGCAGACGCCCCAGGCCCCTCGACCGGAGGCGCCCGCCGCTGCCCCCGGCTACCCGCGGTCGGCCTCGGGCGGCCATCCGCAGAGCGTCTCCGGCGGTCACCCGCACAGCACTTCCGGCGGCCACCCGCAGAACGTCTCCGGCGGGTACCCGCAGACCGCCGCCGCAGGCCACCCGCAGGCGCCCCTGGACGGCTACTCCCAGGGCGTCTCCAACGCCTCGCCCAAGGGCGGCGCCCGCCAGGGCGGGGGCCGGGCCCGGGCCGTGCTGGTGGGCGTGGTGGCGCTGGTGGTGCTGGCCGCCGGTGGCGCGTACGTGTACCAGCAGCGGTCCGACGGCGGCGGCAAGGGCAACGAGGGCAAGGAGAAGCCGATCGACCGGCCGACCAAGCCGGGGCCCACGCGGCAGCCGTACACCGCGCCGCCGATACCCGATGGCTACCAGCTGGTCCGGGAGGAGAAGTTCGACATCGCCTTCCCGGTGCCCAAGGGCTGGTACCGGAAGAACGAGGAGAAACGGGACGAGGTCAACTACATCGACCCGAACGGCATGGGCAACATCAAGATCAATGTGATGGACTTCGCCGCCACCGACCAGGTCACGCACTTCGAGGAGGTCGAGAAGCAGTTCCAGGTCGACTATCCGGACAGCGAGCGGCTGCGGCTCCAGGCGACCGAGTTCCGCGGCCAGAAGGCGGCGGTCTGGGAGTTCAGGTTCAAGGGCACCGCGCGTGAGTGGCGGGCCATCGACCTCGGTTGGGGGCGGCCGGGCGGCCGGGAGTACGCGCTCTACCTCTCCGCGCCCAGCAGCGACTGGGAGCGCTACCGCCCCATCTTCGACCAGGTCAGGGACGGCCTGCGGCTGCCCGAGGACGAGGACTCCGGGTCCGGTCAGGGCTGAACCCTGATGTTCCCGAACCGCTGACATGTGACGATCTGGGTTATGGCCGCAACCACTCCGCGCGCCGGTACGCATCCGGCGCCGCCGCCCCTCCTGCCCGAACCGCCCCTGCGCAAGCTGTACCGCAGCGCCGAGGGGCGGATGTTCGGCGGTGTGGCGCGCGGGCTGGCCGGGCACCTGGGGCTGCCGGTGTCCTGGGTGCGGGTGGTGTTCGGGGCGCTCTTCCTGGCCGAGGGCTTCGGCGCCGTGGTGTACGCGCTGCTCTGGTTCGTGGTGCCGCTGGGCGTGGGCGGGGTGGTGACCGAACCGCGCTCCGCCGAGGGCGCCGCGGCGGACGGCCGCAACCGGCGGCAGTTCTCCGGCCGCCGCCGGGACAAGGGCCAGGTCCTGGCCCTCATCGCGCTGGTGGTCGGCGCGGGCGTCTTCGTGGAGAGCTTCGAACTCGGCCGCGTCAACACCTACATATGGCCGCTGCTGCTGATGGCCGCCGGTGTCGCCCTGGTGTGGCGGCAGGCGGACAACGCCCGGCGCGCCGAGTGGGTGGAGCTCAGCCGCAGCAAGCGGGTGCTGCCGGTGGCCCGGATGGCCGCCGGGGTGCTGCTGGTCGGCGCCGGGGTCACCGGCATCGTGGTCATCCAGGGCTCGGCCCGGCACCTGGGCGCGGTGCTGCAGGCCGCCCTGGCGGTGATCGTGGGGGTGGCGCTGCTGATCGGCCCGTACGTGGTGCGCCTGGTGCAGGACCTCTCCGCGGAGCGGACGATGCGCATCCGGGCCCAGGAACGGGCCGAAGTCGCCGCCCACGTCCACGACTCGGTGCTGCACACCCTCACCCTGATCCAGCGGCGCGCCGAGGACTCCCGCGAGGTGGCCCGGCTGGCCCGCGCCCAGGAGCGGGAGTTGCGCGCCTGGCTGTACAAGCCGGCGGGCAGCGCCGAGGAGGAGCCCGAGGAGCCGGACACCCTCGCCGAGGCGGTACGCCGCACCGCGGCCGAGGTGGAGGACTACCACGGGGTTCCGATCGAGGTCGTGGTGGTGGGCGACTGCCCCTTGGACGAGCGGCTCGGCGCCCAACTCCAGGCGGCCCGGGAAGCGATGGTCAACGCCGCCAAGTACGGTGGCCAGGGCGGGACCGTACAGGTGTACGCGGAGGTCGAGGGGCGTACCGTCTTCGTCTCGGTACGGGACCGGGGCCCCGGCTTCGACCTGGACGCGGTGCCGGACGACCGGATGGGCGTACGCGAGTCCATCATCGGCCGGATGCAGCGCAACGGCGGCACCGCACGACTGCGGTCCGCGCCCGACGGGGGCACGGAAGTGGAGCTGGAGATGGAGAGGGCGGCGGAATGACGGAGACCGGAGCCATGGCGGAGACCGGGGACGCGCAGCGCCGGGTACGGGTGGTGCTGGTGGACGACCACCGGATGTTCCGCACCGGTGTGCAGGCCGAGATCGGCCACACCGAGCGGACCGGGGTGGAGGTGGTCGGCGAGGCGGCCGATGTCGACCAGGCCGTCACCGTCATCCACGCCACCCGCCCCGAGGTGGTGCTGCTCGATGTGCATCTGCCCGGCGGCGGCGGTGTCGAGGTGCTGCGCCGCTGCTCGGCGCTGACCGGGGCGGTGGAGAATCCGGTGCGCTTCCTGGCCCTGTCGGTCTCCGACGCCGCCGAGGACGTGATCGGCGTCATCCGCGGCGGTGCGCGCGGCTACGTCACCAAGACCATCACCGGTACCGATCTGATCGACGCGGTCTTCCGGGTACGGGACGGGGACGCGGTCTTCTCGCCCCGGCTGGCCGGGTTCGTGCTGGACGCCTTCGCCTCCACCGACGCCCCGCCGGTCGACGAGGACCTGGACCGGCTCACCCAGCGCGAGCGCGAGGTGCTGCGGCTGATCGCCCGCGGCTACGCCTACAAGGAGATCGCCAAGCAGCTGTTCATCTCGGTCAAGACGGTGGAGAGCCATGTCTCGGCGGTGCTGCGCAAGCTCCAGCTCTCCAACCGCCACGAGCTGACCCGGTGGGCCACCGCCCGCCGCCTGGTCTGACGGCGATGGACGCGCCCATCCGGTCCCGGGTGTCCGCGTACGCGCTGGCCACCACGCCCGGCCCGGACGGCACCGCCGGCCCGGGGGAGCGGATCCTGCTCACCCGGCTCGCCGAGTCCTCCCCGGTCTTCGCCCCCGGCCTGTGGCACCTGCCCGGCGGGGGAGTGGACCCCGGGGAGCAGCCGGCGGACACCCTGGTCCGCGAACTCGCCGAGGAGACCGGCCTGCGGGTGCTCGACGCCCGGCTGCTGGACGCCCGCGGCTACACCGCCCACCGGCTGGGCGTCAGCTGGCATCTGGTCGCCCTCTTCTACCGGGTGGTCCTGTCCCCGGGCGATCCCGCGGTCGTCGAGAACGACGGTTCCACGGCCGAGGCGGCCTGGCTGCCCCTCGCCGACCTCACCCCCGCCATCCTCTCCCCGGCCGCCGCGGACGGCCTGCGGATGCTGGACGGAGCGGCGGGACGCGCCCGCTGACCGGGCGCCGGTCGGGCGGCTGAGGCACGCGGCCGGGCCGCCACCCGGCCCGGACTCCCGCGGGCCGCCCCACCTCCGCCGCGCCGAATGGGCATGCCTCAGGGCAGGTCGCGGCGGCCCCACCAGTTGGGGCGCATCGGCACCCCGTCGTCGTACCGGTCGTCCGGCGGCCCCGGTGCCGGGGGTTCGGCGGGCGGCGCCTCCGCCCCGGCCTGCGGCTCCTCAGGCGGCGGCGCGGCGGAGTCGTGGAGGAGCCTGGCGACCGTGAAGCGGGTGCTGAACGACTGCCAGGAGCCGTCCTGGACCAGCAGGAAGCCGTCCCCGTCCTGGAAGAGCCGGCTGCGCTTGGGCATCCGGGGATGCTCCGGTACGTGGCGGCGGGCGCGCTTCTCCAACTCTGCCATGGCGTCCTCCCGCGTGCCGATCACATGCGCCACCACATGCGTCTCGGTGTGCTTGCGCTCGGCCACGCCCACGGTCGTCTCGACGATCAGTCCCCAGGTGGTCACCCGGCGCTCCCCTCCGTCGTCGCCGTTCGGTATCCGCCGTCAGCCTAGGACCACCCGGTCTGCGAGGGCGCCCGCGGGGGCACCGGTGGCACGCGGCACGCGGCACGCCGCACCCCGCACAACCGCACCCCGCAGGCCCATGACCAAGGGCCGGTCAGCTCGCCATGGTGTTCTTCGCGAGTTCGTAGGCCGGCAGCATGCCCTCGTGCTCCTCGCCGTCCAGGCCGCCCAGGTGCAGCACCGTGATGCCGCGCGAGGTCTTCAGGGCCACTGCGTGCTCCTGCTTGGTCTCGTCCAGGAGCTTGCTGTACGACTCGTAGACGACCTCGACGGCCGGCAGGCCGGCCTTGCCGCCCACCGTGATGTCGCGGTACGTGGGCTTGCGCACGTCCCCGACGACCGGGGCGGCGAGCCAGCCCTTCAGCACCTTGCGCGCGTCGCCGCCGCCCGCGGTGGCCGGGGCCGTCCACACCCGCAGGAAGCCGATGTGCCCGGCCGGCTTGGCGTCGATCTCACAGGCCAGCCGGGTCTCACCCTGGGTGGAGAGTTCGGCCAGCGGGTCGTCGGCGTCCACCGGCTTGACCGCCTTCGCCTTCCACTGGGCCGCGAGGGCGAAGGTCACCGGCAGGCGGCAGGGCGAGCCCGCGGCGCCGACCAGGCGGCCCGAGGACGGGGAGGTGGGCCGGGCGCCGGGCGTGACCTTGTCGAGCCCCTTGCCGTCGGTCCCGGGGACGTACGTGCCGGAGAACTCGACGTCCTTGTCCTTGGCGTGCCCGCTGCTCTTGCCGTGCCCGCTGCCGCTGCCGCCGGACGAGCACCCGGTGAGCGCCGCCCCGGCCACCATCGCCGCGACCGCAGCGACCGCCGCGCTCATTACCGCTCCACCGGATCTCCGCCCGATACCCCGCATGCCGCCGTTCCGTCCTTCCACCCGCGCCGCCCTGAACCGCGAACCGCGCGGCACGAACCGCGAACCGCGAACCGCGAAATTCAGCCATGGGAGACGATGTTCGAAAATTCGCCGCAGCATATACGAAGGGTGGGTTTCGTCCGGGACCCCGTTCCGCGGTTCGTCCGGGAGCGCCGTGCCCCGGGCCGGACGGAAAACCCGCTGCGGACGCCGGGCTTGGAGGGCAATACTCAAGCGCGTGTTCCTGACGATATCCACCACCGGCACCGTTGACCGCCCCGCCACCGACCTCGGGTTCCTGCTGCACAAACACCCTGACAAGGCGCAGCGGTTCTCGACCTCGCACGGCACCGCGCACGTCTTCTACCCGGAGGCGACCCCCGAGCGCTGCACCGCGGCGCTGCTGCTGGAGGTCGACCCGGTGGCGCTGGTCCGCCGAGGCCGGGGCAAGGGCGCGGCGGGCGGGTCGGTGCACCCCTCGCTGGCCCAGTACGTCAACGACCGTCCGTACGCCGCCTCCTCGCTGCTGGCGGTGGCGCTCGGCTCGGTGTTCTCCAGTGCCCTCAAGGGGCAGTGCAAGGCCCGTCCGGAGCTGGTCGGGCAGCCGCTGCCGCTGCGGCTGGAGGTGCCCGCGCTGCCCGCGCGCGGCGGCGCGGAGCTGGTGGTCCGGCTCTTCGAACCGCTGGGCTGGACGGTCACCGCCGAGCCGATACCGCTGGACGAACACTTCCCCGAGTGGGGCGACTCGCGGTACGTCCGGCTGGTGCTGGAGGGCGAGCTGCGGCTGTCCGAGGCGCTGCGCCAGCTGTACGTACTGCTGCCGGTGCTGGATGACGCCAAGCACTACTGGGTGGCCTCCGACGAGGTCGAGAAGCTGGTGCGCTCCGGCGAGGGCTGGCTGGCGAGCCACCCCGAGCAGCAGCTGATCACCCGCCGCTTCCTGGCCCGTCGCTGGTCGCTGACCCAGGAGGCGCTGGAGCGGCTGGAGTTGGTCAGGCTGGCCGAGGCGGACGACACCGAGGCGGAGGACCTGGACAACGCGGTCACCGACGCCCCGGACACCGACCCGGACACCGACACGGACACCGACCCGGACACCGACCCGGACACCGACACGGACCCGGAGGCCGGCCCCACCGCCGACCCGGACGCCACCGGCACCACCTCCGGCGCCGAATCCGGCGATGGCCCGCAGGGGCTGCCCGAGTCGGCCGAGCGGCCGGTCTCGCTCGCCGTGCACCGGCGCGAGGCGATCCTGGCGGCGCTGCGTGCGGCGGGGGCGAGCCGGGTGCTGGACCTCGGCTGCGGGGAGGGCCGGCTGGTGGCCGCACTCCTCAAGGACGTGCGGTTCACCGAGGTCGTGGGTGTGGACGTGTCGGTGCGGGCGCTGCGCATCGCGGCCCGCAGGCTGCGTCTGGACCGGATGTCCGAGCGGCAGGCGGCGCGGGTGAGGCTGTTCCAGGGGTCCCTGGCGTACACCGACGGCAGGCTCAAGGGCTATGACGCGGCGGTGCTCAGCGAGGTCATCGAGCACCTGGACCTGCCCCGGTTGCCCGCCCTGGAGTACGCGGTCTTCGGCGCGGCCCGCCCGGCGACGGTCGTGGTGACGACCCCCAACGTGGAGTACAACGTGCGCTGGGAGAGCCTGCCGGCCGGGCGGGTGCGCCATGCCGACCACCGCTTCGAGTGGACCCGGGAGGAGTTCCGCCGCTGGGCCCGCGAGGTGGCCGAACGCCACGCCTACACGGTCGACTTCCGCCCGGTGGGCCCCGAGGACCCGGAGGTGGGCCCGCCCACCCAGATGGCCGTCTTCCACCAGGCCCAGCC
>NZ_SRID01000253.1 GCF_004684805.1 Streptomyces palmae | reverse complement strand
TCCTCGCTGTGTTTTTTCTTCAAAGGAACCTCGTCCCAGACCATCAGGCCCGGAGACGGGGTATCAACTAATCTGGCGTTGACTTTTGGCACGCTGTTGAGTTCTCAAGGAACGGACGCTTCCTTCGTACTCACCCTCTCGGGCTTTCCTCCGGGCGCTTTCCTTCGGTGTTTCCAACCTTACCAGATCCGTTTCGCGTTTCCGCTCTCCGTATCCGGCCCCCTGTTGGAGCGGGGCGGCCTTCTCGCTTTCGCTTTCCGGCCTTTCCGACTCTATCAGATTCTTTTTCGTTCCGTTCCCGGCCCGAGTTCGTTTCCGATTCCCCGTCGGAGGGGGTTTGCGCCTTCCGGCGTGATCACTACGTTAGCGGTTTTCCTTGTCGACTCATAATCGAGCCATTCGGTCCGAAATTCGGCATGCCGAAATTCATCCCGTTCAAGGGCCGTGCAGTAGTGGTTTGCCGCCGGTGCGGCGCGAGTGGTCGCCAGTGAACCGTGACGGCTCGCGTGGCAACTCGGAGAACACTACGGATCCACTGGATCCATGTCAACTCGGGTCAGTCGAGGTCGGTCAGCCGCCCGCCGGCGTCCGGTTGGTCCTCCTCCACCCGGCGCAGCACCCTGGCCAGCAGCTCGCCGAGGAGGCCGCGCTCCTCGGCGGAGAGGTCCTGCAGCAGGTCCTCCTCGAAGACCGAGGCCATCCGCATGGCCTCCAGCCACTTCTCGCGTCCCTCGTGGGTGAGCTCCACGATCACCCGCACCCGGTTGTTCTCGTCCCGCTCCCGGGTCACCAGTCCCTCGCCGGCCATGCGGTCGATGCGATGGGTCATGGCGGCCGGGGTGAGACCGAGCCGCTTGGCCAGGTCTCCCGGGCCCAGGCGGTACGGCTCCCCGGAGAGTACGAGCGCCTTCAGTACCTCCCACTCGGCATTGCTGACACCGAGGGTCGCGGTCTGTCGGCCGTAGGCGACGTTCATCCGGCGATTGACCCGCTGGAGGGCCGACACGACCTGCTCGACCTGAGGATCCAGGTCCTGGAACTCGCGCTGGTAGGCGGCGATCTGCTCCTGGAGGCTCGGCTCGGCCGGCGCGGAGGTCAGATCGGAGTTGTCAGGCATGCCGCGAAGTATGGCACGTAACTCGTTCGCGTCGAAGTCCTTCAGCGTGTACTCTTTAGCTTCGAACTTTACTGTTGAAGTCTTCAGGTCTGGACTGTTCGGTCCAGGCCTTCTTCCTGACCTAGGTAGGTGAGTGTGACCACCGCGATGGGCGCCGCGCTGCGCCGGATCCAGCTGGGCAACGCGCTGAGCGCGTTCGGCAACGGCTTCACGGTCCCGTTCCTGTTCGTCTATGTGGCGCAGGTGAGGGATCTGGGTGCGAGTGCGGCGGGCGTGGTGCTCGCGACGCTCGCCGTGGCCGCGCTGATCGTGCTGCCCTTCACCGGTCGGGTGATCGACCGGCGCGGGCCGCTGCCCGTGGCCATCGCGGGTGCGATCACGGCCGCCGTCGGTTCGCTGGGGCTCGGGCTGTCGGCGACTGAGCCCACGGCCATCGTCTCCGCGGCGCTGGTCGGTGCCGGTTTCGCGGTGATCCAGCCGGCCCTGGCCACCATGATCGTGTGGAGCTCCACCACCCAGACCCGGTCACGGGCCTTCGCCACGCAGTTCTTCCTCAACAACCTCGGCCTGGGCATCGGCGGTCTCCTCGGCGGCCTGCTGGTGGACACCGCGCACCCGTCGAGCTTCGTCCGGCTGTTCTCCATCGAGTCCGCGATGTTCCTGGTGCTGGCCGCCACCGTGGCGACGGTCCGCCTGCCCAAGATGCCCAAGGTCGCCGGCTCGGTGCCGACCGACGAGCGGGCGCGGGGCGGTGCGCGGGCGCTGCTGCGGGACCGGGCCATGGTGCACCTGTGCGTGCTGGGCTTCGTGATGTTCTTCGCCTGCTACGGGCAGTTCGAGTCCGGGCTGGCAGCCTTCGCGACGGAGGTCACCCGGATTTCGCCGGCCACGCTCGGTATCGCCCTCGCGGCGAACACCGCGGCCATCGTGCTGGCCCAGTTCGTGGTGCTCAAGCTGGTCGAGGGGCGGCGCCGCAGCCGGGTGATCGCGCTGGTGGGCCTCGTATGGACGGTGGCCTGGCTGGCCGCCGCGGTCTCCGGCGCGGTGCACGGCAGCCATGCCATCGCCACGGCCGCGATCATCTCGACCTACGCGCTGTTCGGCGTCGGTGAGGCGATGCTCTCGCCGACCGTCGCTCCGCTGGTGGCCGACCTTGCGCCGGCCCCGCTGATCGGGCAGTACAACTCGGCCTTCGCGCTGGTCAAGCAGCTGGCCCTGGCGCTCGGCCCGGCCGTGGGCGGCATGCTGGCCGGGGCCGGGATGTACGGGGCGTACCTGACGATGCTGGTCGTCTGCTCGCTGGGCATCACGGGGTTCGCGCTGCGGCTGGGCCGTCACCTGACCCCGGCGCAGGACAACCCGCTGCGTGCGGTGCCGGCGCCGGTGCCGGCCCAGCGTGCCTCGGCGGTGGAGCCGCAGGTGGCCGCCGCGGCCTGACACCGGGCGTAACGGCGGTCTCTCGCTGTGGGGCCGATCCCCAGACGGGCACCACGCCGTTTCCGCCGGCCGGGCCCCGCTTCGTCTTCATCGCTGGCCGCCGCGACATTGGGGGGATGTCGCGGCGGCCAGCGCGTTCTCCGCGGTGCCCAGCCGGCCGACCGCCACCGGGTGTCCCCGCCCGGTGGGCCGTCAGCGGGTGGGCAGCGCGAACTCGCACCACACCGCCTTTCCGCCGCCCAGGGTGCGCCGGGATCCCCAGGAGGAGGCGATGGTCGCGATGATCGAGATCCCGCGGCCGGTCTCGTCCGCCGGCTCGGCCCGTCGTCGCCGCGGCAGCTGCTCGTCCCCGTCGGTCACCTCGATGATCAGACGGCGATCGGTGCGGCGCAGCCGCAGCCGCATGGGCGGGCTGCCGTGTTGGAGCGAGTTGGCGACCAGCTCGCTGGCGGCCAGGACGCCCAGGTCGCGGAGCTCGGTGGGGAAGCGCCAGCTGGCCAGCACGCCGGAGGCGAAGGCGCGGGCCCGCGGCGCCGCCTCGATACCGCCGAGCAGGTCCAGGGCCGCGTTGTGGAAGAGCTCGGCGTCATGGCCGGTGCGTTCCGGGTGCTGGAGCACCAGGACGGCCACATCGTCGTCATGGTCCGCGGTGATGCCCATGGAGCGGATCAGCCGGTCGCACATGACCTGCGGGCTGCCGCCGGCGCCCGCGAAGGCGTGCGCCAGTGCCGCCACCCCCTGGTCGATGTCCTTGTCGCGGCGCTCGACCAGACCGTCGGTGTAGAGGACGGCGCAGGATCCCGGTCCGAGCGGCACGGATCCCGAGGTGTGCAGCCAGCCCCCGGTGCCCAGGGGCGGGCCGGTGGGCTCGCCGGCGCGGTGGACGATGCCCTCGGGGTCGCGGACCAGGATCGGGAGGTGCCCGGCCGAGGCGTAGACCAGGCTGCCCTCGTTGGGGTCGTGGACGGCGTAGACGCAGGTGGCGATCTGGCTGGCGTCGATCTCCGCGGCCAGCCCGTCGAGGAGTTGCAGCACCTCGTGCGGGGGCAGGTCGAGCCGGGCGTAGGCGCGCACCGCGGTGCGCAGCTGGCCCATGACGGCGGCGGCCCGGACGCCGCGCCCCATCACATCGCCGATCACCAGGGCGGTACGGCCCGCCCCGAGCGTGATCACGTCGTACCAGTCGCCGCCCACCGCGGCGTCCTCCCCGCCCGGGCGGTAGGTGGCCGCGACCCGCAGGTCGTCGGGCTGCTCCAGCTCCTGGGGCAGCAGGCTGCGCTGCAGGGTGACCGCCGCCTCGCGCTGGTGGCGCTCGCTGACGCGCAGCCGCTCGGCCGTCTCGACCTGGTCCGTGACCTCGGCGCCGAAGACCAGGACGCCGCGGCAGGAGCCGGGTCGCCCCGCTCCCTCGCCTGCGGCGGCGGGGGTACGGGCCGGGGATTCGGGTCGCTGGTCCGCCGGCGCGGGGACGGTGACCTCGATGGGTGTGCAGGTGAAGGTGTAGTAGCTGTCCCGCGACCGGCCGCCGCGCACGGCGGAGGGCCGGCCGAGCGGCCGGGTGGGGAGCGAGCCGGGCGGCACGCCGGGAGTGGGCGTACGGCCGATGACGCCGGCCCGGGTCGCCGCGCGGATGTCCCGACCGGTCCGATACGGGTCTGCGGCGCCGGGTGCGGGCATGCCTGCCGGTGCGCCGCGCGGGCCGACCGGGGCGGGGCGGGCGCCGTCCGGACCGGAGGCGGAGCCCTGGGCGGTGGTGTGTCGCGGGCCGGGCCGGGGGGCTTCCTCGGTGCCGACCGGGGCGGTGTGCCCGGTCTTGCCCTGGCCGCGGTGCCCGGAGGCGGTGCCGGGTGCCGGAGCGGGCTGCGGGATGGCGGAGGCGGTGGCCCCGCCGGGGTTCGCGCCGCCGGCCGGGGTGCCGGACACCGGATCGCCGGAGCCCGGACCGTCGGCCGCGCGGACGCTGACCCGCGCTACGGAGGCGGACGCGTCCTGCGTGTAGGTACCGGTGCCCGGAGCGGTACCGCCGTCCGCCGCCGGTCCGCGGGCGCTCGGCTCGCCGGGCGTACGGCCGTCGGGGGCCGCGCCGTCCCGGGCGGCACCGGCCGGGACCGTCCCCGGGCGCGTGTCCGGTCCGCCGGGCGCGGTGCCGTCGCCGGGGGTACGCCCCTGGGCCGTAACGCCGGGAGTCGGACCGCCGTCCACCGCGCCACCGGATCCGGCCCGGTCGGCCGAGGACGCCGGAGAGAGCGCAGGCTCCGGGCGCGACGGGGGCGCACCGGCCGGGTCGCCCGTGGTCGGCGCGGTGGTCTGGTGGGCTGTGGCCGGGGCGCCCGATGGGCGGCCGGTGGAGGCCGCGGGGGTGCCGGGGACCGCGCCGACCGCCGGGGTGGCGAACCCACCGCGGGGCACCCGGCGGGATTTGACGGTACGGGGTCTGCCGCTGCGCAGCACCTGGTCCATCAGCGGCAGCAGGCCGAGGTCGCGCAGCTCGGGCAGGGCCAGGCCGGCCGGCACCCCTGGCGGGCGGGGGCCGAAGAGCGCGGCATAGGCGTCGTTGACGTAGGCGAGGCGGTGCTCGGGACCGTAGACCACGGCGACCAGGGCGGGCACATGGCCGAGGATGTCGTGCACGGACAGACCGTCGAGCGTCGGTACGGGCTGCGCGGCGCCGCTCTCCGCGGACTCGGCGGACCCGGCTCTCGCCACCGGGGCGGGCTCGCCGGGCCGGGCGGGGTCGTTCCGCTCGCCGCGGGCGGCCGGGACGGATCCGCCCGCGCGGTTGGACCGCGCCGCGGCGCGTCGCTGTGATCCGGGGAGCCGAGCGCTCCAGCGCGTGAAGTTCACTGAGGTTTGCCTCGCGGTGTCGTTTCGGGGCGGCTCGGAATGGCCAGGCCGCGTCGGCGGCGGGCGCGTCGGTCAACGGCCGTGCCGGGGGCGTCGCCGCGTATGCCCGGGACGGGCCCCTGGGCGACGCGGCGGACGTCCCGCTCCTCGCCGTTGTCACTCTTCACAAACGTGTCACTCTTCGTAGATCTGAGCCCACCCATGGTCACACGCCCAGTGTGACCGACGGAACTGACATCCGTCAGGCGGCACCGGTTCAGGGGGAAGTCCCCGGCTTCGGTCGGGGTGCCGGGCGTGCGGGCCGAGCGGGGAGATGCGGAGGTCGGAAGCGGTCGGCTCAACTGGCTTCGGGATGGCGGCCGGTACCGGCGGCGAGTTCGAACTCGGCACGCGGGTTCTCCAGTGAGCCGAGTGAGACGATCTCCCGTTTGAACAGGCCGGACAACGTCCACTCGGCGAGCACCCGGGCCTTCCGGTTGAAGGTCGGCATCCGGCTGAGGTGGTAGGCGCGGTGGATGGCCCAGGCGGGGTAGCCCCTGAGCTTGCGCCCGTAGAGGTAGGCGACGCCCTTGTGGAGGCCGAGGGAGGCCACCGATCCGGCATATGCGTGCTCGTAGTTCCTGAGCGGCTCCCCGCGCAGCGAGGCGATGACGTTCTCGGCGAGCACCCTGGCCTGGCGCACGGCGTGCTGCGCGTTGGGCGCGCACTCCTTGCCCGGCTGGTCGGCGGTGAGATCGGGTACGGCGGCGGCGTCACCGGCCGCCCAGGCGTGCTCCGCACCGTCCACCCGCAGCTCGGCGGTGCAGGGGAGTTTGCCCCGGTCGTTCTTCGGCAGGTCGACGGCGGAGAGCACGGGGTGGGGCTTGACGCCCGCGGTCCACACCAGGGTGCGGGTGGGGAAGCGCGAGCCGTCGCTGAGCACCGCGACCCGGTCCTCGTAGGACTCCAGTCGGGTTTCCAGCCGTACGTCGATGTTGCGGCCGCGCAGCTCGCGCACCGTGTACCTGCCCAGCTCCTCGCCCACCTCGGGGAGGATGCGCCCGGTGGCCTCCACGAGAACCCAGCGGAGGTCTTCGGGCACGATGTTGTGGTAGTACCGCACGGCGTACCGGGCCATGTCCTCCAGCTCGCCGAGCGCCTCCACACCGGCGTATCCGCCGCCGACGAACACGAAGGTGAGCGCGGCGTCGCGGACCGCGGGGTCGCGGGTCGAGGAGGCGATGTCGAGTTGCCCCAGCACGTGGTTGCGCAGCCCGATGGCCTCTTCGACCGTCTTGAAGCCGATGCCGTGATCGGCCAGACCGGGAATCGGCAGGGTGCGGGAGACCGAGCCGGGTGCCAGCACGAGTTCGTCGTAGGAGATCTCGATCGCGCCGTTGGCTTCCTCCCGGGAGGCCAGGGTGGTGATGCTGGCGGTGCGTTTGGCGTGGTCGATGGCGGTGACCTCGCCGATCACGACCTGGCATCCGGGCAGGGTGCGGCGCAGCGGTACGACGACATGCCGCGGTGAGATGGAGCCGGCCGCCGCTTCGGGCAGAAACGGTTGATAGGTCATGTAGGGCTCGGGGTCGACCACGATGACCTGGGCGTCGCCTTGCCGCAGTGCGCGCTTCAGCTTCCGCTGAAGGTGCAGCGCGGTGTACATCCCGACGTAGCCGCCGCCGACAACGAGAATGCGCGCAGGTTCCTTCACCCTCCCATGACGCACCCGCGATCGGAGTTTGTCCACAGGCCCGACGAATTGTGTGACTGGAGAACGGGTCCCTCCAGACGGCCGAGAATCGTCGGTGGATATGGAATGCACGCAGGTCAACACGGGGAAGGAAGCTGCCTGACGTAGGCGAAAACAGATGGGGTGTACGGCCTACTCCGATCGGGGGTCAGACCTGGCGGAACCACCCTCTTCTTTCTTGACCGGTGCTCAACTATGTTCATACGTGGTCGGGGTTGAGACTGTCCCGACACGTCAGGGCGGGGAGTCTCCGGGGGGAGACGCGTCATTACCGGGGGATCACATATGCACATCCAGGGTTCTCATTGGCCGGCTGCTGTCGCTTCATCCGACGGAACCGGCGGTCGCAATACACCGCTGCGCGTGGATGCCCAGCGCAATCTCGAGCACGTTCTACGCGCGGCACGTGAGGTCTTCGGCGAGCTGGGTTACGGCGCGCCGATGGAGGACGTGGCACGCCGGGCGCGGGTGGGAGTCGGCACCGTCTACCGCCGTTTTCCCAGCAAGGACGTGCTGGTGCGGCGAATAGCCGAGGAAGAGACGACCCGGCTGACCGAGCAGGCGCGGGCCGCGCTGGGCCAGGAGAACGAGCCGTGGTCGGCGCTCGCCCGCTTCCTGCGCACCTCGGTGGCGTCGGGTGCCGGTCGGCTGCTGCCGCCGCAGGTGCTGCGGGTGGGAGTGGACGCGGAGCAGGAGGCGGAGGACGCGGCCCGAGTGCCGCATCAGGTGCCGCACCAGCGGCAGCCGGCCCAGCCCGATCTGCGGCTGGTCGAGCAGCGGGACGACGCCGGTGCGACCGCGCTGCTGGAGGTCGTCGGGCAGTTGGTGGAGCGGGCGCGCGCCGCGGGTGAGCTGCGGCCCGATGTCACGGTGGCGGACGTCCTGCTGGTGATAGCCACCGCCGCGCCCTCACTGCCGGATCCCGCGCAGCAGGCGGCGGCGTCCGCTCGGCTGCTGGAGATCCTGCTGGACGGGCTCCGTCCGCGCCCGCTGAGCTGATCACCGAGTTCGGAGTCCGCGGCTCTCCCGCCCATGGCCCGAGGACGGTGGTCCTCTGCGACGGACGGCATTCCCCGAACGGGTGAGTGTGCGTAGCGATCGACAACGAACTCCCGTCCGATGCCGAGGCACCCCGGAAGAGTGGTCGTCCTGGTTGACGGGGCGGCTGCACGGCCGGTTGTGGCACGCTTGCCCGGTATTCCAGGGCGTCGGGTGTATCGGGGGCTTCCGTTATGAGTGTTGACGGGCGGGAGGAGCCGCAGGGTCCCGGTGAACCACCTGGTCAAGGCCGCGGAGTCGACCAGTACGCCTCGACCGGGGGCGCTGGCGGAGTTCCCGATGGCGCTCCTGGTGATGCTCCTGGTGGTGCTCCTCGTCGTGTTCCTGCTGGAGTTCCTGCTGGAGCGGAGGACCGGACGGCGCCCCAGGTGCCGGAGCAGGGCGGTCGGCGCGGCCGGGGCCGTCGAAGCGGTCCCGGCGCTCGTGGGGATGACCCTGGGGCGACCGCTGCGACCGGTGCGGCCGGACCGCCGGTTGCCGGCCCCTCCGCGGTCGTGCCGGAGGTGCCCGGGGCCGCTGGGCCTGGCTCCACCGCGCAGAGTGCCGCTCCGGTCGTCCCCCGCGAGGGTTCCCGGCTCTCCGGCTCGGAGGCCGGCGGCCCGGGCGCTCCGGAGGACGGCGCGCCTGTCCCGGGGAGGTCCACCGCTGTCGGCCCGAGCGTGCCCGCCCAGCGGAGGTACGGACGGCGGGTCGGCGGTGCCGCAGCACCGGGGCAGGGCGCACAGGACGCACCCTCCGACGCCGAGCTGGTCGCCCGGCTGCGAGAGGGCGATGACGCGGCGTACGAGGAGCTGTACCGGCGGCACGCCGGCCCGGTGCGGCGCTACGCCCGCAGCTGCTGCCGGGACGCGGACACCGCGGACGACCTGACGGCCGAGGTGTTCGCCCGCACCCTGCAGGCGGTACGCGGGGGCTCGGGCCCGGAGTCGGCGGTGCGGGCCTACCTTTTCACCACGGTCCGGCGCACCGCCGCCACCTGGGGGAACACCGCCAAGCGCGAGCACCTGGTGGAGGACTTCGCGGCGTTCGCCTTCGAGGCGGCGCGGCCGACCGCCGAGGCCAGGACCCATGACCCGGGCGCGGATGTCAGGGCGATGCACCAGGCCGAGCAGTCGCTGGCCGTTCGGGCGTTCCGCAGCCTGCCTGAGCACTACCAGACGGTGCTCTGGCACACCACGGTCGAAGAGGAGTCGCCGCGCGAGGTGGCGCCCCTGCTCGGCCTGTCGGACAACGCCACCGCGGTGCTGGCGCACCGGGCACGGGAGAAGCTCAAGCAGGCCTATCTCCAGGCCCATGTCAGTACGGCGCTGACCGAAGGGGGTGACTGCGCCCGCTACGCGGACCGGTTGGGCGCCTATGCCCGCGGTGGCCTGCGGGCACGGGCCGAGCTCGGCCTGCGCAGGCACCTGGAGGACTGCCCCAGGTGCCGGCTGGCGGCGCTTGAGGTCGCCGATGTCAACGCACGGCTGCGCGCGGTGCTGCCGGTGGCCGTCATCGGCTGGTTCGCTGCCGGGTACTCGGTCAAGGCCGCGGCCGGGCTGGCGGCCGGGGCCGCGGGCGTCGGCGCCACGGGGGCCGGAGCGGCTTCCGCAGCGGGTGGAGCGGGCGCGGGCGCCGGCGGATCGGGGGCGGGCGCGGGCGCCGCCGCCGAGGGGCTGGGCGCACCGGTGAAGGTCGGGATAGCCGCGGGCGCGGTGCTCGCGGCGGCGGCCACGGCCCTGGCCCTGACCGCCGGCGGCAGCGGTGAGCCACCCCGGAAGACCGCGGCCGGACACGCGGCGTCCCCGGCTGTCCAGGCGCCGCCGAAGGCCGACCCACCCGTGACGAGGCCGAAGCCCAAGCCCAATCCCGCGTCGGACGGGCCCGCGCCCGCCGCCGACCGTACGGAAACGGAACCCGGGCCGTCGCCCAAGCCCGACCCGGTGAAGGAGAAGCCCAAGCCCTCCCCCGGGCCCTCGTCCAAGCCGGCGCCGTCTCAGCCGTCGCCGTCTCCGGAACCGCCGTCCCGGCCTTCGCCTCCGGCACCGGGTCCCGCGCCCACCCCGACGCCCGGCCCCGATCCCACACCC
>NZ_SRID01000252.1 GCF_004684805.1 Streptomyces palmae | reverse complement strand
GGCCGGAGGTGGGGCGGAGTCGGCCAGGGGGTCGACGAAGGCCCGGACGTCGACCACGTCGGTCTCGGCGTCCGGGTGGCTTACGCCCTGCCCCGGGTCCGCGGGGGCCATCCCCTCCTCGGGATGGTCCGCGCCCTGGGCCGCACGTGCCTCCAGGTCCTTGGCGTACCGGCGCTCCATGCCCGCGCGTCCGGACAGCAGCCGGATGGCGGTACTGAAGCGTTCGGTAGGACGGGCCTCGTTGAGCTCGTCCTGCCTGCGGAGCCACATGGGCACCAGATAGGCGGCCCAGGCCCCGACGATGACTGCGTAGATGAGGCCACTGCTGCTCACGCTCACACGGTAGAGGGGTTTGCGTGAGGCAATCGGCCAATTGGCGCGGTGTGTCGCACGATCTGGCTGATATCTCGAACATTTTTTGTGATTGTTGAGATGGCCAGTCGGCAATTGTGTTCAATTGGTGAGCCAATTCGAACAGATATTTTATTTTCGAGTGGCTCGGGGGCGCACCCGATGCCAGCGGGTCACCATCCCCTCCGGCACCTCCTCCGCTGTCAGCGCGAACACCAGATGGTCCCGCCAGTCCCCGTCGATGTGCAGGTAGCGCGGCCGCATCCCCTCGGATCGGAATCCGAGTTTCTCCACCACCCGGCGGCTCGGCGCGTTCTCCGGGCGGATGCACACCTCGATCCGGTGCAGCCCGAGGTTGCGGAAGCAGTGGTCCACGGCGAGCGCGACCGCGGTCGGCATCACGCCCCGGCCCGCCACCGCCCGGTCCACCCAGTAGCCGATGTGCCCGGAGCACATCGAGCCCCAGGTGATGCCGGCGACGGTCAACTGCCCGGCCAGTCGGCCCTGGTGCTCGATGACGAACGGCAGCATCCGTCCGGCGCGGGCCTCCCGGCGCAGATGGCGGACCATCTGCCGGTAGGTGGGGCGGTGGGTGACCGGCCCGCCGGGCGGCGCCGGCGGGATGGTCGCCTCCCAGGGGCGCAGCCAGTCGCGGTTGCGCTGGTTCACCTCGCGCCATTCGCTCTGGTCGCGCAGCCTTATGGGGCGCAGGACGGTGTCGCCGTCCGCCAGTTGGACCGGCCAGCCGGCGTTCAGTGCTGACCTCCGGGGAGTCCGGCGGGTCTGGGGTGGTCGCCGCCCCGGATCTGGTCCACCGCGTGGACGAGCAGCCGGCCCAGCACCGCGAGGCCGTCGCGCACCCCACCGGTGGAACCGGGCAGGTTGACGATCAGGGTGGTGCCGGCCACGCCCGCCAGGCCGCGGGAGAGCGCGGCGGTGGGCACCTTGGCCAGCCCCTCGGCGCGGATCGCCTCCGCGATGCCGGGAATCTCGTACGCCACCACCCGGCGGGTGGCCTCGGGGGTGCGGTCGGTGGGTGAGATCCCGGTGCCGCCGGTGGTGACCACCACGTCGTAGCCGGCGGCCACCGCTTCCCGCAGCGCGGCCTCCACCGGATCGCCGTCCGGCACCACGCGCGGCCCGTCCACCGTGAGGCCGAGCCCGGCCAGCCCCTCGGCGACCAGCGGGCCGCCCTTGTCCGGATAGACCCCGGCGGCGGCGCGGTTCGAGGCGGTGACCACCAGGGCCCGGTAGCCGCCGGCGGCGGGACCGGTCCCGGCCGCGCCCGGCTCGGGCACGGTTCCGCTCACGACCGGCTCCACTCGCCGGACTTGCCGCCGGTCTTCTCCTCGACCCGTACGTCCGTGATCACGGCCGCCTTGTCGACCGCCTTGACCATGTCCACCACGGTGAGCGCGGCCACGCTGACGGCGGTCAGCGCCTCCATCTCCACTCCGGTGCGGTCCGTGGTCTTCACGGTGGCCGTGATCTCCACCGCGTCATCGGCCACCGTCAGGTCCACCTTCACCCCGGACACCGCCAGCGGGTGGCAGAGCGGGATCAGGTCGGGGGTGCGCTTGGCCCCCATGATCCCGGCGATCCGGGCGGTGGCCAGCGCGTCCCCCTTGGGCACGCCCTCGCCGCGCAGCAGCTCCACCACGCGCGGCGAGACCCTTACGCGTCCGCTGGCGCGGGCGGTGCGCCGGGTGACGTCCTTGGCCGAGACGTCCACCATGCGCGCCGCGCCGGCTTCGTCGAGGTGAGTGAGATGGTCCTGGGCGCTGCTCATCGTTCTCCCGGTCCGGGCCGGATGGCTTCTTGTGGGAGGACACCGTACCCGCAGCGGGGGACGCCTCTGCCGAGGGTGTGGCGGACGGCGACGCCTCCCTGAGGGACTGATCGCCTCCCGGGTCACGTCAGCAGGACCACGTCCACCTCAGTGCCGGCCGCGACCTCGGTGGTGTCCTCGTCCACCACGATCAGGGCGTTGGCCTCCGCCAAGGCCTTCACCAGGTGCGATCCGGCGCCGCCCACCGGGGTGACGCCGGCGGGCCGCTCATCCGCGGGCGGCTCGTACCGGCCGCGCAGGAACTGCCGCCGGCCCGCGGGCGAGGAGGCGACCGCCTTGGCGCACACCGCCCGCACGACGGTGCGGTGCACCGAGGGCAGGCCCATCAGGGTGCGGATCACCGGGCGCACGAACAGCTCGAAGGACACATAGGCGCTGACCGGATTCCCCGGCAGCGCGAGCAGCGGCACCTGGTCCGGGCCGATCCGCCCGAAGCCCTGCGGCTTGCCGGGTTGCATGGCGATCCTGCGGAACTCCACCTCGCCCCCCAGCGCCTCCTTGACCACGTCGTACGCCCCCACGCTGACGCCGCCGCTGGTGACCACGACATCGGCGCGGATCAGCTGGTCCTCTATGGCGGCGCGCAGGGTGGCGGCGTCGTCGGCGACGGCACCGGCGCGGTAGGCGATGGCCCCGGCGTCCCGGGCGGCGGCGGTGAGCTGGAAGCTGTTGGAGTCGTGGATCCGGCCGGGGCCCAGCGGCTCTCCGGGAGGCACCAGCTCGCTGCCGGTGGACATGACGACCACTCGCGGACGCGGGCGTACCGTCACGGTGGCCCGGCCGATGGCGGCCAGCAGGGCGAGCTGCGGCGGGCCGAGCACGGTGCCGGCGCGCAGGGCCGGCACGCCCGCCTCGACGTCGCTGCCCCGGGCCCGTACATGCTGCCCGGCGGCGACCGGGCGGTACACCCGGACCTCGCCGGTGGCGCCCTCGGGGGCGGCGCTGTGCGCGCGCATGGCGGTGGCGGGGCCCTTCCCGGTGCCGCCGTCGGTCCACTCGACCGGCACCACGGCCTCGGCGCCGGGCGGCAGCGGGGCGCCGGTCATGATCCGGGCGGCCTGGCCGGGGCCCACGGTGGGCAGCTCGCCACTGCCCGCCGCCACATCGCCTATGACGGTGAGCACGGTGGGCAGGTACTGGGTCGCCTGCGCCACGTCGGCCACCCGGACCGCGTAGCCGTCCATCGAGCTGTTGTCGAAGGGCGGCAGCGCCGTCGGCACCATCACGTCCTCGATCAGCACGCAGCCCTGGGCCTCCAGCAGTGGCAGCTCGATGGGCTCCAGCGGGCGGATCGTCCCGAGGATGTCGTCGAGGTGCTCGGAGACCAGCCAGAGGCGGTCCTGCCCGTGGGTCCGCTCGTCGCAGACGTCCTGTGGGCGGGCGTCCTGGCCCCGGCCGCCCGGGCTGCTCTGCGGGCCGTGACCGGCGGCCTGTGCTGCGGTGCTGCTCAAAGCGCTACATCTCCTCCGTGACGTAACTACGAAGCCAGGCCCGGAAGTCCGGTCCCAGGTCTTCACGTTCACACGCGAGTCTCACAATGGCACGCAGATAGTCGCCGCGGTCCCCGGTGTCGTAACGGCGGCCGGTGAAGACGACGCCGTGCACCGGTCCGCCCACGTCCGGGTCGCTCGCCAGCGTCTGGAGGGCGTCGGTCAGCTGGATCTCGCCGCCCCGGCCGGGCTTGGTGTCCCGCAGCACGTCGAAGATCCGCGGGTCGAGCACATAACGGCCGATCACCGCGTAGTTGCTGGGGGCCTCGGACGCCTCCGGCTTCTCCACCAGCCCGCTCACCTGGACCACCCCCTCGTCGAAGGTGGGCTTGACGGCGGCGCAGCCGTAGAGGTGGATCTGCTCGGGGTCGACCTCCATCAGCGCGATCACGCTGCCGCCGTGCTGCTCCTGGACCTCCACCATGCGGGAGAGCAGCGGGTCGCGGGCATCGATCAGGTCGTCGCCCAGGAGTACGGCGAAGGGCTGGTCGCCGACGTGCGGTGCGGCGCACAGCACGGCGTGGCCGAGGCCGCGCGGGTCACCCTGGCGGACATAGTGCATGGTCGCGAGGTCGCTGGACTCCTGGACCCGAGCGAGGCGGGTCTCGTCGCCCTTGCGGGTCAGCAGTTCCTCGAGCTCGTAGTTGCGGTCGAAGTGGTCCTCCAGCGGGCGCTTGTTGCGGCCCGTGATCATGAGGACGTCCGAGAGTCCGGCGGTGACGGCCTCCTCCACGACGTACTGGATCGCCGGCTTGTCGACGACCGGCAGCATCTCCTTGGGCGTGGCCTTGGTCGCCGGGAGGAAGCGGGTGCCGAGCCCGGCGGCAGGGATGACAGCCTTGCTGATCCGAGTACGCGATTGAGTCATGCCCCGAACCCTATCGGGTGGCTTTGACCAAATCATGCGATTTCGGTGAATATGACACAAGACTAGGAGTTTGTGCATTCAGCGATGATCAGACCAGATGCTAATAAGGCTGCATTGCGCCGGCGCCTCCTGGCGGTGAGGTCCGGATTGACGCCAGATGACATCGAGGCGGCGCAGGCCGCCCTGGCCCGGCAGGCACGGAAGCTGCCCGAGCTGGCGAACGCGGGGACCGTGGCCGCCTATGTCTCGGTGGGGCGCGAACCCGGCACCCGCGCGCTGCTGGACACCCTGCGGGCGCGCGGCGTCCGGGTGCTGCTCCCGGTGCTGCTCCCGGACAACGACCTGGACTGGGGCGCCTACCAGGGCTCCGACGCGCTGGCCCGCGCCGGACGCGGACTGCTGGAGCCCACCGGGGACCGGCTCGGCCCGGACGCGGTGCTGGACGCGGACACCGTGCTGCTGCCCGGCCTCGCCGTGGACCGGCGGGGGCTGCGGCTGGGGCGCGGCGGCGGCAGCTACGACCGGGTCCTGGCCCGCCTGGCCGCGGCCGGCGCCGACCCGGCGCTGGTGGTGCTGCTGTACGACGCCGAGGTGCTGGACGAGGTCCCGGCCGAGCCGCACGACCGTCCGGTACGGGCGGCGATCACGCCCTCCGCGGTGCACCGCTTCCCGGCCGAAGGCTGAGGTACGTACCGGACAGCGGGAGCGCACCGCTTCCCGGCCGGGCGCCGAGGTGTGTACCCGGCAGCGGAGGGCACCGCTCCCGGCCAGGAGCTGTCGGACGTACCGGACACCGGAAGCGCACCGCTTCGCGGCCGGGCGCCGAGGTGCGTACCGGACGGCGGGAGCGCGCCGCTTCCCGGCCGAAGGCTGAGGGGCGCACTCGACGGCGGTCCCCGGCGTGGAAAGGCCCCGTCCGGGTCGCGCACCGTGAGGCGCGCGCCCGGACGGGGCCGGTGAAGCGAGGCCGGTGGCCGGGGACCGTCAGGCCGCCCGGTGCCCGGTCACGGGGTGAGGGCCAGCTTGTCGTCGGTGGCCTTGTCCACCGCCCGCTCACTGAACGCCCAGGGCAGCAGCTCGCCCTTGGCCCACTTGCTCGTCTGGTCGGTGTAGTGGGGGTGGAAGGCGTGCCCGGAGGCGCCGGTGAGGTTGATCCACTGGGACTTGTCCATGTCCTGGAGGTTCACCACCATGCGCATCGAGGGCACCCAGGAGACCTCGTAACCGCCGGCCGCGTTCCAGCCGGTGGCGTTGACCGCCGCCTCACCGCCGCTCAGGTTCCACGGTCCGCGGTTGAGCAGCCACTGGATGTAGCCGGGGCCTTCCTTGCCGAGCGTCTGGTTCTTGAGGTTCAGCCGGTGCAGCCGGCCCCAGCTCCAGCCGTCGATGTCCTTGCCCAGCTTGGCGGTGAGCTCGTAGCGGGCTTCCTTCATCGCCTTGGCCAGCAGCTCGTCCCGGTCGGTGGCGCCCGGGTCGGTCTTGCTGCCGGTCGTCTTCCACCAGTCGTTCTTCGGGTCGTCGAGGATCTTGCGGACCACCTCGTACCAGCGGTCGCCGCCGTCCGGCTGGGCGGAGCTGCCGTCCCGCTCACCGCACTCGCGCACGGTCCGGGTGTTGCCGTTGAGGTCCTCGACCGGGCCCGAGTCATCGGCGCGCACCCGCACACAGCGGCCCTCGACCCGCAGCTCCTTGGGCAGCTTGTCACCGAAGGCCAGCATCAGGGTGTTGCGCCAGACGGCGTTGAAGTACGCGGCGGCGGCGGAGTCGGAGTCCTGGGTGTAGTCCCAGCCCTCCAGCAGCTGCTGGGCCTCGCGGACGTAGCCGTCCTTGATGTCGATCTTGAGCAGATAGGGCGTGAGCAGCTTGGCGATCTCACTGCTGCTGTCCATCTGCATGGTGCGCATGTCGTCGGTGGAGATCTTCCCGCCGTCCTTGATCTTCGACTCGATGAGGTCGTTGATCCGCTGGCTGCGGGTGCCGTAGCCCCAGTCGTCGGTCAGCCGGTACTTGTAGCCCTTGCCCACCACGGCCTGGTTGGCGGTGACGATGTAGCCGCGCTTCGGGTTGTACTCCCAGGGCAGCTCGGACTGCGGTATGAAGCTCTTCCAGCGGTAGGCCGGGTCCCAGCCGGGGGCCGGGTAGCGGCCGTCGCCCTTGCCGCGGACCGGGATCTGGCCCGGGGCCTGGTAGCCGATGTTGCCGTCGGTGTCGGCGTAGATCAGGTTCTGCGAGGGAACCGCGAACTTGGCCGCGGCCTGGCGGAACTCGCTGAAGTTCCGCGCGGTGTTGAGCGCGAAGACCGCGTCCATGGTCTTGGAGGGGGTCAGCGCGGTCCAGCGCAACGCCACCGCGTAACCGTCACCGCGGTCCGGGGCGACGTCGCCGACCGGAGCGTTCTCGCCGACCTTGTCCAACTCGTCGTCGAGCGCCTCGTCGCGGTCGGAGATCAGCGGACCGTTGTTGGTGGTGCGGACGGTGAAGGTGCGGCTCTTTCCGCCGGCGACCTTGATGGTCTCCTGACGGGTGGTGAACGGCACCTGCTTGCCGTTGTACAGGTAGCTGTCGGCGGTGACCTTCTCCAGGTAGAGGTCGGAGACGTCGGCGCCGAGGTTGGTCATGCCCCAGGCGATCTTGGCGTTGTGGCCGATGACCACGCCGGGCATGCCGGAGAAGGTGAAGCCCGCCACGTCATAGGGGCAGCGTGCGGTGACCTGGTTGCAGTGCAGACCCATCTGGTACCAGACCGAGGGAAGTTGCGGGGCCAGGTGCGGGTCGTTGGCGAGCAGCGGCTTGTTGGTGGTGGTGTGCTTGCCGGAGACCACCCACGAGTTGGAGCCGATGCCGGAGCCGTTGGGGCCCAGCAGCGCCGGCATGTCCTCCACGGTGCTGGAGATCCGGGTCAGCTGGCTCTGCAGCCCCTGGGTGGCGGCGTTCTGCGAGGTCTGTGTGCCCTGGGTGCCCTGCGTGCCCTGGGTGCCCTGGGTGCCCTGCGTGCCCTGGGTGCCCTGCGTGCCCTGGGTGCCCTGCTGCGGGGTCTGCGTGCCTTGCGTCCCCTGCTGCGGGGACTGGGTGCCGTCGGTGCCCGCCGGGGTCTGGCCGGAGTCGGTCGTACCGCCGGCCGGCGCGGTGGCCTTGGGATCGAAGCGGCCGGTGACCGGGTCCACCGCGCCGCCGTCCACGATCGGCCGGTTGCGCTGGTACGGATAGGCCGGGTACAGCTCCTCGATCTGCTTGCGGCTGAGCCGGTTGGCGGCCAGCGCGCGGTCGATCTCCTCCTGCACGTTGCCGCGCAGGTCCCAGGCCATCGCCTTGAGCCAGGCGACCGAGTCGACCGGGGTCCACTTCTCGGGCCGGTAGTCGTTCACGAAGTCCAGCGCCGCGTACTCCACCGACAGCTCCTTGCCGTGGTGCTCCTTGAGGTACGCGTTGACGCCGTCCGAGTAGGCCTGGAGGTACTTCTTGGTCTGCGGCGAGAGCTTGCGGTCGTACTCCTCCTGCGCGACGCGCCGCCATCCCAGGGTCCGCAGGAAGGCGTCGGTCTCCACCTGGTCCTTGCCGAACATCTCGGAGAGCCGCCCGGCCGTCAGGTGGCGGCGTACGTCCATCTCCCAGAAGCGGTCCTGGGCCTGCACATAGCCCTGGGCTCGGAACAGGTCCTCGGGGGTGTCGGCGTACAGCTGCGGGACGCCGTAACCGTCCCGCTTCACCTGGACCGGCGCGGACAGCCCCTTGAGCTGGAGGGATCCGGTGGTCTCCGGGAAGGAGGCACGTACCGTACTGACGCTCCAGTACGTGCCGTAGCCCACACCCGCAACGAGCAGCAGCACGACTGCGATCACGATCAGGCGGGCACGTCGGCCCTTCTTCTTCCGAGAAGGGCCGTTTTGGTTGGCGGGCATCGCTGTCCTTCGAGGGGGCAGGTGGTCCTGGAGTGCTGGAGCAACCATAGGCGCAGCGCTCCGACCGCCCCTACGCGGTGCCCCGAAGGGGATCAGATGATCACAGGCCGGGAAGGGCAGTCGTCAAGAACCGGTAAAATGTTAGGTAAGGCAATGAAGTTTTCGCTCGGCCGGAAGGAACGTTCCGGCCGTTCCCGTGAGAAAGGTTCGGCCCCTGACTGTCCACCACCTCAATGAAGTCCTGCTCATCTGCTCCCTGGTGCTCCTCGTTGCCGTGGCGGCGGTCCGTGTCTCGACCCGCAGCGGGCTCCCTACCCTCCTGATCTACCTCGGCATCGGCGTCGCCATCGGCCAGGACGGTATCGGTGTCGGCTTCGACGACGCCGAGATGACCCAGGTCCTCGGCTACGCGGCACTGGTGGTGATCCTCGCCGAAGGCGGCCTGGGCACCAAATGGCGGGAGATCAAACCGGCCTTGTCCACCGCCGCGGCGCTCGCCACCGTAGGCGTCGCGGTGAGCGTGGGAATCACCGCCTGCGCTGCCCACTATCTGGTCGGGCTCGGCTGGAAACAGGCACTGATCATCGGCGCGGTGGTGTCGTCCACGGACGCGGCGGCGGTCTTCTCGGTCCTGCGCCGGGTGCCACTGCCGTCCAAGCTGACCGGTGCCCTGGAGGCGGAGTCGGGCTTCAATGACGCCCCGGTGGTGATCCTGGTCGTGGCCTTCTCCGCGCGCGGCCCGGTGGACGACTGGTACGTGCTGGTCGGCGAGATCGCCCTGGAGCTGGCGATCGGCGCCGCGGTGGGCCTGGCGGTGGGCTGGCTGGGGGCGTACGGGCTGCGGCACGTGGCGCTGCCCGCCTCCGGTCTCTACCCGATCGCGGTGATGGCCATCGCGGTCAGCGCCTACGCGACCGGCGCCCTGGCGCACGGGTCCGGCTTCCTCGCGGTGTACCTGGCAGCGCTGGTCCTGGGGAACGCCAAGTTGCCGCACGCCCCCGCCACCCGGGGCTTCGCCGAGGGGCTGGGCTGGATCGCCCAGATCGGCATGTTCGTCCTGCTCGGCCTGCTGGTCACCCCGCATGAGCTGGGCAAGGACGTGGTCCCCGCGCTGGTGGTCGGCCTGGCGCTGACCGTGGTGGCACGGCCGCTGTCGGTGCTGGTGAGTACGGCGCCGTTCCGGATGCGCTGGCAGGAGAAGGTGCTGCTGTCCTGGGCCGGACTGCGCGGGGCGGTGCCCATCGTGCTGGCCACCATTCCGATGGTGAGCCAGGTGCCGGACAGTCGGCGCATCTTCAACATCGTGTTCGTGCTGGTGATCGTCTACACCCTGGTGCAGGGACCGACGCTGCCCACACTCGCCACCTGGCTGCGGCTGGGCAACACCGAGAGCACCTCGGACCTCGGCATCGAGTCCGCCCCGCTGGAGCGGCTGCGCGGGCATCTGCTCTCGGTGGCGATACCGACGACATCCAAGATGCACGGCGTCGAGGTGGCCGAGCTGCGGCTGCCCGCCGGGTCGGCGGTGACGCTGGTGGTGCGGGACGGCACGAGCTTCGTACCGCTGCCCTCCACGGTGCTGCGGCGCGGAGACGAACTGCTGGTGGTCGCCACCGACCCGGTACGCGACAAGGCCGAGGCCCGACTGCGCGCGGTGGGCCGCGACGGCAAGCTGGCCGGCTGGCTGGGAACGACGGGCTAGCCCGGCCTCGCGGGAGACCGTGGGGCCGGCGGGAGCCCGGGGGCCACGGGGGCCACGCGGTGAGTGAGGTCCGAGCAGGTGCCCCTGTGCCCAGTCGGAGAG
>NZ_SRID01000251.1 GCF_004684805.1 Streptomyces palmae | reverse complement strand
TCTCCCACAACAACAAGTCGATCCGGGATACCTGTGATCGGGTGTTGTGGCTGGAGAAGGGGGAGCTGTTGATGGACGGCCCCACCGACGAGGTGATCAAGGCGTACGAGAAGGAGACCGGGAAGTAGGTCTTCGGGCGTCGGCCCCTGCCGGAGCACTCCGGCAGGGCCCGACGCATGCTCCCGGGCGCCGGCCGGATCCCGCCCGACGCGGCGTGGCCGCCCGCTCGGCACCCTGGGGATCCGGGCCTGCCGGCCGAGCCCGGGGACCCGGATCCGTACAGGGCTGCGGACGATCACCCGGACGGGGGGTGGGCGCCCGGGCGCCCGGACCGATCGACCGCGGTCGCCGGCTCGCGGTGGCTCCGCGCTTCCTCCACCGGACGCTCGCCGCGCGGCTCCCCGGCGGTGGTCATATCGATGCCTGGCTCCTTTTCGCCGATCAGGAACTGAAATTCACACCAGCTATAGGTGTTTACTATGTCTATGGGCGGCGAACGCACGGCGTTTACGGCGCCCTGTTTTCCAATCGGAGTGTCGGTATTGTGTGCTGCGCCGCCGAGTGCGGCGGCCGACCGTCCAGAAGGGGGGATGCGTGTCTCACGGGGATGCGCAGGCGGCGCCTTTCTCGCGTCGCGAGAGACTGCGGATGGCCACCATCCGCGAGATCAAGGAGGTGGCCCGGTCCCTACTGATCCAGGAGGGGCCGGAAAACGTCACCATCCGGGCGATCGCACGGGAGATGGGGATGACCGCCCCCGCCGTGTACCGCTACTTCACCAGCCGCGACGCGCTGATCATGGGCCTGCGCGGGGACATCTTCGCCGAGATGGCGCAACAGGTCGGCACGGGGATCGAGGGGCTGCCCGTCGAGGAGCCGGGCCGCCGGCTGATCGCCGCCGCCCGCGCCCTGCGCTGCTGGGCCCTCGCCCATCCGCACGAGTTCGGGCTGGTGCTCGGACCCTGGGCCCCGGGGCTCGGCCGGGAGGAGGCCAAGCCGGAGCGGGACATGGGCTGGGTCTTCGGCTCGGTGATCACCCGTCTGATCGAGGACCTGTGGCGGATCCGCCCCTTCCCGGTGCCCGCCGAGCAGGACCTGGACGCCGGGCTGGTGGCGCAGATGCGCGCGCTGATCGAGGACCAGGGCATCGCGCTGCCGGTGGGCGCCATCGCCATCACCCTCCGCTGCTGGGTCCGGCTGTACGGACTGATCTGCATGGAGACCCTGGGCTATCTGTCCTTCGCCCTCTCCGGCGGTGAGGCGTTCTTCGAACGCGAGCTGCGCGACCTGTGCATCGCCCTGGGCATCGCGGACGACTTCGAGGAGCCGGCCTAGCGCGGGGCGGCGCACACGCCCCCGGCACCTCGCCGGAAAGCGCTTGCCCGGCTCCGCGACCCTTCGTACGTTGAAGGCGGCGGAGGCGTAAGCTGGTCCGGTGCCCATCCGGGCCACGCCGGACGCACGCCCACGCCGCTCGTCCTGGGACACGGGTCGCCCGCCCCGGGACCAGCGGCGCGGCGTGTCCGCGTCGTTCGGATCCTGCTCACCGGTGTAGAACGGGGGATGTGACGGCATTGGCTAGACGGCCTACCTCCAGCGCTCCCGCAGGGCCCGGTCGCCGGGCCCCGTGCGGAAGTGCGGCTCTCGCCTCCCGGCCTGGCTGTCCACGGTGACCGTGGAGGACGAGCGCAGCGCAACCCGTCACATGTCACAGAGCCGGACCGGGCCCCAGGCGCGCGCCCAGGCGGTGCTCGACAAGGCGGCCCACGAGAACTTCCCCGTCGCGCCCTTCTTCCTGCCGCGGGCCTGGCGCACGGACCTGATGGCCGTCTACGGATTCGCCCGTCTGGTCGATGACATCGGCGACGGCGACCTGCCGCCGGGGAGCGCCGACGCCGAGGTCCTCGGCCTGACCCGGGAGCAGGCGGACGCCGACGACCGGTCGGCCGTGCTGGACGCCTTCGAGGCCGACCTGCGACGGGTCTTCACCCCCTCCCGGGGCGCGCCTCGCCATCCGCTGCTGCGCGCGCTGGTCCCCACCGTGCGGCGGCACAAGCTCACCCCCGAGCCCTTCCTGGCCCTGATCGAGGCCAACCGGCAGGACCAGCTGGTGCGCCGGTACGCCGACTACGGACAGCTGCTCGCCTACTGCGAGCTCTCCGCCAATCCGGTCGGGCACCTGGTCCTCGGCATCACCGGCACCACCAGTCCCGAGCGGGTGCGCCGCTCGGACATGATCTGCACCGCGCTGCAGATCGTCGAGCATGTCCAGGATGTGGCCGAGGACCTGCGGCGGGACCGGATCTACCTGCCCGCCGAGGACATGGCGCGCTTCAAGGTCACCGAGGCCGATCTCGCCGTGCCCCGGTCCGGTCCCGCGGTGCGCGCTCTGGTCGCCTACGAGGCGGAACGTGCGGCAGCCTTGCTGAATGAAGGGGCCGCGCTGGTGGGTAGCGTCCACGGAAGGCTTCGTCTGCTGCTCGCCGGGTTCGTGGCGGGCGGCCGGGCCGCACTGGGCGCCGTCGAGGCCGCCGGGCACGACGTACTCCCTGGACCGCCCAAGCCCACCAAGCTCAGCCTGCTGCGCGAGGTGGGGGCGACACTGCGACGAGAGGGGTGAGCCGGACCGTGGACGGATCTGCGCACATGTCCCCGCAGGTACTCGCGGCGTACCGTTACTGCGAGGCCGTGACCGGGCAGCAGGCCCGGAACTTCGCCTATGGCATCAGACTCCTGCCGACCGACAAGCGGTACGCGATGTCCGCCCTGTACGCCTTCTCGCGGCGGGTGGACGACATCGGCGACGGCGCTCTGGCGGCCGATGCCAAGCGGGATCGGCTGGCACAGACCCGGGCGGTGCTGGACCGGATCCGGGCCGACGCCGTTCCCGAGGACCACACCGACCCGGTGGCGGTCGCGCTGGCCCACTCCGCCCGCCGCTTCCCGATCCCGCTGGGCGGCCTCGACGAGCTGATCGACGGCGTCCTGATGGACGTCTCCGGCCGGGAGTACGAGACCTGGGAGGACCTCAGGGTGTACTGCCGGTGCGTGGCCGGTGCCATCGGGCGGCTCTCACTGGGTGTGTTCGGCACTCTGAGCGGCGCACAAGATGTCGAACGCGCCCCGGAGTACGCCGACACCCTCGGGCTGGCACTCCAACTCACCAACATCCTCAGGGACGTTCGCGAGGACTCCCGGAACGGGCGGACCTACCTCCCCGCCGAGGACCTGGCCAAATTCGGCTGCCCGCCGGCCTTCCATGCCCCCTCCGCGCCGCTGGACGCCGACTTCACCGGCCTGGTGCAGTTCGAGGTCAGAAGGGCACGGGCCCTGTTCGCCGAGGGGTACCGGCTGCTGCCCATGCTCGACCGGCGCAGCGGTGCCTGCGTCGCCGCGATGGCCGGGATCTACCGCCGGCTGCTGGAGCGCATCGCCCGCGACCCCTCGGCCGTACTGCGCGGCCGGGTCTCCCTCCCCGTCCGGGAGAAGGCCTATGTCGCGGTGCGCGGACTGGCCGGACTGGACGCCCGGGGCGTCGCGCGGCGCAACGCGAGGGGAGTCGGGCGATGATCGGGGCATACATGATCGTGCGGCGTCCGGCTCGCCGCGTACCGACGGCACCGACGGCACCGAGGGAGGCATCCGGATGACGGCCGAGACCACCCGCTCCGACCGGCGCGGCGACCAGGCGGCCGACCGACCGGACGGGTCGGCCGCCGTGGTCGTCGGCGGCGGGCTGGCCGGTATCACCGCGGCCCTGGCCCTGGCCGACGCCGGAGTGCGGGTCACCCTCCTGGAAGGCCGGCCCCGGCTCGGCGGGCTGGCCTTCTCCTTCCGCCGGCCGTCCCCGGTGGGCGAGCTGACCGTCGACAACGGCCAGCACGTCTACCTGCGCTGCTGCACCGCCTACCGGTGGTTCCTGGACCGCGTCGACGCGGCCCGGGACGCCCCGCTCCAGGGCACCCTGGACGTACCGGTGCTCGACCCCTCGGGCCCGCGCGGCCCCCGGCTCGGCCGGATCCGCCGCAACCGCCTGCCGGTCCCGCTGCACCTGGCCGCCAGCCTGATGGGCTATCCGCACCTGTCGCCACTGGAGCGCCTCAAGGTGGGCCGCGCCGCCCTCGCGCTCAAGGCGCTGGACCCCATGGACCCCGCCCTGGACGGAGTGGACTTCGCCGGCTGGCTGCGCCGGCACGGCCAGTCCCCGCGGGCCATCGAGGCGCTGTGGGACCTGGTCGGCGTCGCCACGCTCAACGCCACCGCCGAGCACGCCTCGCTCGGCCTGGCCGCCATGGTCTTCCGGACCGGGCTGCTGACCGAACCGGGCGCCGCCGACATCGGCTGGGCGCGCGTCCCGCTCGGCGAGCTGCACGACACCCGCGCCCGCGGCGCCCTGGCCAAGGCCGGGGTCCGGATCGAGCTGCGCACCCGGGCCACCGCCGTCACCCGCACCCCGGCCGGCCACTGGAGCGTCACCACCGAGAACGCCGCACACGGCGGCCGGCGGCTGGACGCCGACACCGTGGTGCTGGCGGTACCGCAGCAGCAGGCCCACGAGCTGCTCCCGCCGGGCGCGCTCGACGACCCCGACCGGCTGCTGGCGATCGGCACCGCGCCCATCCTCAACCTCCATGTGGTCTACGACCGCCCGGTGCTGCGCCGCCCCTTCTTCACCGCCATCGGCAGCCCGGTGCAGTGGGTCTTCGACCGCACCGAGTCCTCCGGGCTCGACCGCGCCGCCGGGGGCAGGGGCAGCCAGTACCTGGCGGTCTCCCAGTCGGCGGCGCAGCGGGACATCGACCGGCCGGTCGCCGAGCTGCGCGAGCGCTACCTGCCCGAGCTGGCGCGGCTGCTGCCGGCCGCCCGCACCGCCACCGTGCGGGACTTCTTCGTCACCCGCGAGCGCACCGCGACCTTCGCGCCGACCCCCGGCGTCGGACGGCTCCGTCCGCACGCCGCCACGAACGTGCCCGGCCTCCACCTAGCCGGCGCGTGGACCGCCACCGGCTGGCCGGCAACCATGGAGAGCGCGGTGCGCAGTGGCCTGGCCGCCGCCCGCGGCGCCCTCTCGCAGCTGTCCCGGCCACCCCGGAAAGCACTGTCCGCCCCCGGCGGACGGGCGCTCGGGGAGGCGCTATGAGCACCATCACAGAGAACAGAGGAGACCCTGTGACCCCGGTGACCCCAGCTGTCGACACCGCGGGTGTCGCCGCGCTGCTCGAGCGCGGACGCACACTGACCACGCCGGTGTTGCGGGCCGCTGTGGCTCGGCTCGCGCCCCCGATGGACGCCGTCGCCTCCTACCACTTCGGGTGGATCGACGCCGAAGGCCGCCCGACCGCGGGCGACAGCGGCAAGGCGGTGCGCCCCGCGCTGGCACTGCTGTCCGCGGAGGCCGCCGGCGCCCCCGCCGAGGCCGGCGTCCCCGGCGCGGTCGCGGTGGAGCTGGTGCACAACTTCTCCCTGCTGCACGACGACCTGATGGACGGTGACGAACAGCGCCGCCACCGGGACACCGTGTGGAAGGTCCACGGTCCCGCCCAGGCCATCCTGGTGGGCGACGCGCTCTTCGCGCTCGGCAACGAGATCCTGCTGGAACTGGGCACCGTGGAGGCCGGACGGGCCACCCGCCGGCTGACCGCGGCGACCCGCCGCCTCATCGACGGCCAGGCCCAGGACATCTCCTACGAGCACCGGGAGCGGGTCTCGGTGGAGGAGTGCCTGGAGATGGAGGGCAACAAGACCGGCGCCCTGCTGGCCTGCGCCACCTCCATCGGCGCGGTGCTCGGTGGCGCGGACGACCGCACCGCCGACATCCTGGAGCGGTACGGCCACCACCTCGGCCTCGCCTTCCAGGCGGTCGACGACCTGCTGGGCATCTGGGGCGACCCGGTGGCCACCGGCAAGCAGACCTGGAGCGACCTGCGGCAACGCAAGAAGTCGCTGCCCGTGGTGGCCGCGCTGGCCGCCGGCGGCCAGGCGTCCGAACAGCTGGCCGAGCTGCTGGCCGCCGACGCCAAGAAGTCCGACGCCGAGTTCATGGACTTCGACGAGGAGGAGTTCGCCACCCGCGCGGCATTGATCGAACGGGCGGGCGGGCGCGACTGGACCTCGCAGGAGGCCCGCCGGCAGCACGCCACCGCCCTCGGCGCCCTGGACGAGGTGGAGCTGCCGGCCCGGGTGCGGGAGCAGTTCCTCGCGCTCGCCGACTTCGTCGTGGTACGGGAAAGATGAGCGCCATCTGATCACTGCCGGAGAGAGATGATCACCACCGAGACCGCCTTCATATAGCTCGCAGTCGCCGGTCGGCATCCGGGGCACGGCCCTCCGGGCCGCGGGTGCCGACCGACGGAAACCCCAGCACGGAAGATCTCACCTGCAAGGGGAACCATGACAGCGACCACCGTCGAACCCTCCGAGACCCCGTCCGAGCCCGCGGCGCTGACCGCGGCCCGGGACGCCACCGCCCGCGCGGTCGAGCACCTGCTGGCGCGGCAGGACCCCGCGGGGTGGTGGAAAGGCGACCTGGAGACCAACGTCACCATGGACGCCGAAGACCTGATGCTCCGCCAGTTCCTGGGCATCCAGGACCGCGACACCCTGGACGCCGCGGCCCGCTACATCCGCTCCCAGCAGCGCCCGGACGGCACCTGGGCCACCTTCCACGGCGGCCCTCCCGACCTGTCCGCCACCATCGAGGCGTACACCGCCCTGAGGCTGGCCGGCGACCTTCCCGACGCCCCCCATATGGCCGCCTCCTCCGCCTGGGTGCGCCAGGCCGGCGGCGTGGCCCGCAGCCGGGTCTTCACCCGCATCTGGCTGGCCCTGTTCGGCTGGTGGCGCTGGGAGGACCTGCCCGAGCTCCCGCCCGAGATGATCTACCTGCCCAGCTGGTTCCCGCTGAACATCTACGACTTCGGCTGCTGGGCCCGGCAGACCATCGTGCCGCTGACCATCGTCTCGGCCAAGCGCCCGGTGCGTCCGGCGCCGTTCGCGCTGGACGAGCTGCACACCGACCCGCGTCGACCCAATCCGCCGGCCCCCGGCACCGCGCGCACCGGATGGGACCGCGCCTTCCAGGGCCTGGACCGCGCGCTGCACGCCTACCACAAGGTCGCGATCCGCCCGCTGCGCCGGGCAGCGCTGCGCTCCGCCGCCCGCTGGATCGTCGAGCGCCAGGAGAACGACGGCTGCTGGGGCGGCATCCAGCCTCCCGCCGTGTACTCCATCATCGCCCTGCACCTGCTCGGATACGACCTGGACCACCCGGTGCTGCGCGCCGGGCTGGAGTCGCTCGACCGCTTCGCGGTCTGGAGCGAGGAGCGCACCACCGGCCCGGACGGCGTGGAGCGCACCGAGCCGGTGCGCATGGTCGAAGCCTGCCAGTCACCGGTCTGGGACACCTGCCTGGCCACCATCGCGCTCGCCGACGCCGGGCTGCCCGCCGACCACCCGGCCCTGGTCAAGGCCGCCGACTGGATGCTGGCCGAGGAGATCACCCGGCCCGGCGACTGGACCGTGCGGCGCCCGGGGCTGACACCCGGCGGCTGGGCCTTCGAGTTCCACAACGACAACTACCCGGACATCGACGACACCGCCGAGGTGGTGCTCGCCCTGCGCAGGGTCCGGCACCCCGACTCCGGGAGGGTGGATGCCGCCATCCGCCGCGGCATCCGGTGGAACCTCGGCATGCAGTCGCGGAACGGCGCCTGGGGCGCCTTCGACGTGGACAACACCAGCCCCTTCCCCAACCGGCTGCCGTTCTGCGACTTCGGCGAGGTGATCGACCCGCCCTCGGCCGACGTCACCGCGCATGTGGTGGAGATGCTCGCCTGGGAGGGGCTGGCCGAGGACCCGCGCACCCGGCGCGGCATCGACTGGCTCCTGGCCGAACAGGAGAGCGATGGATCCTGGTTCGGGCGCTGGGGCACCAACTACGTCTACGGCACCGGATCCGTGGTCCCCGCACTGATCGCGGCCGGACTGCCGACCGAGCACCCGGCCATCCGGCGCGCCGTGAGCTGGCTGGAGCGGGTGCAGAACGAGGACGGCGGCTGGGGCGAGGACCAGCGTTCCTACCAGGACTCCACCGCCTGGCGCGGCCGAGGCGAGTCCACCGCCTCGCAGACCGCCTGGGCGCTGCTGGCCCTGCTGTCCGCCGGCGAGCGGGAGGGCAAGGCCGTGCAGCGCGGGGTGGGCTGGCTGGTGGACACCCAGACGGCGGACGGCACCTGGGACGAACCGTACTTCACCGGCACCGGCTTCCCCTGGGACTTCTCCATCAACTACCACCTGTACCGCCAGGTCTTCCCGGTCACCGCGCTCGGCCGCTACCTGCACGGCGAACCCTCCCCCGCCCGGGCGCGGAGACCGTGATGGCCGGGCCGGCTCCCACCGCGGGCGACCCCGCGCCGCTGCTGATCGCCTGCGCGATGGGCATCGAGCGGTTCGCCCTGCGCGGCGGCCGGGGCGGCCGGGGCGCCGCCCCGGTGGTGCTGCGCACCGGCATAGGCCCGCAGGCCGCCGAACGGGCGGTGCGCCGGGTGCTGACCGACGGGACCGCCGCCGCCGACGCCGCGGTGGTCGCCACCGGCTTCTGCGCCGGGCTGTCCCCCGGGATGCACCCGGGGGACCTGGTCGTGGCCGAGGAGACCCGGGACGAGCACGGCCGCACCCGCTGCGCCGGCGGCGGCGTGCTGGTCGACGCCCTGACCGAGTTGCTCGGCGGCGACCGCCGGCGGGTCGTCCACACCGGCCCGCTGATCGGCTCCGGGCATGTGGTCCGCGGCGCCGAGCGGGCCGCGCTGCGCGCCACCGGCGCCATCGCGGTGGACATGGAGTCCGCCGCCACCCTGCGTACCGCGACACACATCGGCCCGCGTCCGGTTGCGGCCGTCCGAGTGGTCGTGGACGCTCCTGAACACGAACTCGTCCGCATCGGCACCCTGCGCGGGGGAATATCGGCCTTCCGCGTCCTCCGCATGGTGCTGCCGGCATTTTCTGACTGGCACCGTTCTCTGTCGCTCCCCAGGAGGTGAGCTCGATGGCCATGCCGCTTCGTCAGTCCATTCGCGTCGCGACGTATCTCTTCGAACAGAAGGTGGTCCGCCGACGGGAGAAGTTCCCGCTCATCGTGGAACTCGAACCGCTCTTCGCGTGCAATCTCAAATGCGAGGGCTGTGGAAAGATCCAGCATCCGGCGGGTGTGCTCAAGCAGCGCATGCCGGTGGCGCAGGCCGTCGGCGCGGTCCTGGAGTGCGGGGCCCCCATGGTTTCCATCGCCGGCGGCGAGCCGCTGATGCACCCGCAGATCGACGAGATCGTACGGCAGCTGGTGGCCCGGAAGCGCTTTGTCTTCCTGTGCACCAACGCGCTGCTGATGCGCAAGAAGATGGACAAGTTCACCCCTTCTCCGTATCTCGCCTTCACCGTGCACATCGACGGGCTGCGTGAGCGGCATGACGAGTCGGTGGCCAAGGAGGGCGTGTTCGACGAGGCGGTGGCCGCCATCAAGGAGGCCAAGCGGCGCGGATTCCGGGTGACCACGAATTCCACCTTCTTCAACACCGACACACCGCAGACCGTTGTCGAGGTACTCGACTTCCTCAATGACGAACTCCAGGTGGACGAGATGATGATTTCTCCCGCCTATGCGTATGAGAAGGCCCCCGACCAGGAGCATTTCCTCGGCGTGGAGCAGACCCGCGAGCTGTTCCGGAAGTCCTTCGCCAAGGGCAACCGCAGGCGCTGGCGACTCAACCACAGCCCGCTCTTCCTGGACTTCCTGGAGGGCAAGACGGATTTCCCGTGCACCGCCTGGGGAATTCCCAACTACTCGCTTTTCGGGTGGCAGCGCCCCTGCTATCTGATGGCGGACGGCTACGTCCCCTCCTACCGGCAGCTGGTGGAGGAGACCGACTGGGACAGGTACGGCCGCGGCAAGGACCCGCGGTGCGACAACTGCATGGCGCACTGCGGCTACGAGCCGACCGCCGTACTGGCCACGATGGGGTCGCTCAAGGAGTCGCTGCGCGCGGCCCGCGAGACCGTCTCCGGAAACCGCGGGTGAACCGATGATCCTATCCGAACCGGTGGCCCTGGGCCTTCCGGAGATTCCGGCGCGCCCGCTGGCGGCCCGGCGGGTCAGCCGCAGGATCCAGGTGGGGTCGGTGGCGGTGGGGGGCGACGCGCCGGTGTCGGTGCAGTCGATGACGACCACGGTGACCGCGGATGTGGGTGCGACCTTGCAGCAGATCGCGGAGCTGACGGCGTCGGGGTGC
>NZ_SRID01000250.1 GCF_004684805.1 Streptomyces palmae | reverse complement strand
CGCCCGCGGAGGTCTCCTCGTGACCGCACCGGACCGCCCCTCCCGCCCGGAACACCGCCGCCCCGCACGCCCCAAGCGCCGCGCCCGCTGGGGGCTGCGGCTGGCATCCGTCGCCGCCGGGCTGGTGCTGGCCGCCGCGGGCGTCGGGCACGCCGTGCTCACCGGACTGGAGTCGCACATCAAGCGGGTGAACGCCTTCGACGGGCTCAGCGACCGGCCCAGGGGCAGCGACGGAACGAACATCCTGGTGGTCGGCACCGACGGCCGCGACCGGATCACCGAGGGCCAGCGGCGGCGCTACCGGCTGGGCGGCGCCCCCTGCCGCTGCACCGACACCATCATGCTGGTGCACCTGTCCGGCGACCGGGACCGGGCCAGCGTGGTCAGCCTGCCCCGGGACACCTATGCCGAGATCCCCGCGTACACCGACCGGGCCACCGGGAAGCGGCACCCGGCGCACCCCCGGAAGATCAACGCCGCCTATGCCGAGGGCGGCCCCAGCCTGACGGTGCGCACCGTGGAGCACATGACCGGGGTGCACATCGACCACTATCTGGAGGTCGACTTCGCCAGCTTCATGAAGACCGTGGACGCGGTGGGCGGGGTGCGGGTGTGCACCGCGCGCCCGCTGAGGGACAGCCACAGCGGTCTGGACCTGGCGCCCGGCTCGCACACCCTGCACGGTGGTCAGGCGCTGCAGTACGTGCGCTCCCGGCATCTGGACGCCGCCGCCGACCTGGGACGGATGAGCCGGCAGCAGCGCTTCCTGGCCGCGCTGCTGCGCAAGGCCACGGACAGCGGGCTGCTGCTGAACCCGGTGCGCTTCACCCAGGTGGCCTCCGGGCTGCTGGACTCGGTCCGTGCCGACCGCGGCTTCGGCACCGACGAGCTGATGACGCTGGGCCGGGCCCTGCGCCACCTGACCCCCGCCTCGTCCGAGTTCGCCTCGGTGCCGGTGAGCGAGCCGAGCCACCCGGTGCCGGGGGTGGGCTCCACCGTCCGCTGGGACAGGGCGCGGGCCGCCCGGCTCTTCCAGGCGATCCGCCAGGACCGCCCGCTGGCCGAACACGCCCCGCGACCTCACCACCCCCGCCCCCGGCCCCGCCCGGCGGCCGTCGAGGTGCCGCCCGGGCGGATCCGGGTGCAGGTCTTCAACGGCGCCGGCACGCGCGGGCTGGGCCACCGGGTGGACCAGGCGCTGCGCCGCGCCGGCTTCGCCACCACCGGGGCGCCCGCCGACGCCGCGCGGCAGGGCGTCGCGCACACCGTGATCTCGTACGACCCCGGCTGGGACCGCTCGGCCCGCTCGCTGCGGGCCGCGCTCCCCGGCGCCCTGCTCACTCCGGCGCCCCGCCAGGGGCCCGTGCTGCGGGTCACGGTGGGTACGGACTACCGCGGGGTGCGCCCGGTGCGTACCGATCCCCTGGACCAGCGGCCCGCCGCCACCGGCTACGGGGCGCTCACCGGCGACCAGGTGGACTGCCAGTGACGAGGCGGGGTCAGGCCCACCCGGTGAGCAGGGTGTGCAGGACCGCCTGGGCGGTGGGCAGCCGGTTCGCCGCCTGGCGCCAGACCAGGGAGCGGGGGCCGTCGAGCACCTCGGAGGTGATCTCCTCGTCCCGTACCGCGGGCAGGCAGTGCATCGCCACCGCGTCCGGGCCGGCCTGGGCCAGCAGGGCGCCGTCGACCCGGTAGCGGGCGAGCCGCTCGGCGCGCTCGGCCCGCTCGTGGGGCTTGTCGCGCTTGTCCATCGAGACCCACACCTCGGCGTAGACCGCCTGGGCGCCGCGGACCGCCTCGGCCGGCTCGGTGGTGAGCCTGACGGAGCCGCCGGTGACCGCCATCACCGCGCGGGCCTCGGCGAGCAGGTCCTCGTCCGTGGTGTAGCAGGCCGGGCTGGCGATGGCCAGGTGCATGCCGGAGGCCGCGCAGGCGGCGAGGAAGGAGTTGCAGGTGTTGCTCCGCCCGTCTCCGACGAAGGCGGCGGTGAGGCCGGTCAGGCCGCCGAAGTGCTCGGTCAGTGCCAGCAGGTCGGCCAGTGACTGGCAGGGGTGGTGGGTGTCGGTCAGCGCGTTGATCACCGGCACCTCGGCGGCCGCCGCCATCCGCTCCACCACCTCGTGTGCGAAGGTGCGGATCGCGATGGCGTCCAGATAGCCGGAGAGCACCCGGGCGGTGTCCTCGACGGTCTCGCCGTGCCCGAGCTGGAGTTCGTCCCGGTTCATCACCAGGGCCTGCATCCCGAGCCGGTGGGCCGCGATGGCCAGCGAGGTCCGGGTGCGGGTGGAGGGCTTCTCGAAGATGCAGCCGAGGACGGCCCCGTCCAGGCTGCGGCGCCATCCCAGGGGTTCCTGCTTCATCCGCCCGGCCAGCTCCAGGATCCTGGAGAGCGCTCCCGGATCGAGGTCGGCCACCCGCAGCAGGTCCGTGGGGACCTCACCGCCCGCGGCCAGGCCGACGGGGGTCCGTGTCGCGGGCGGATCGATCATGGGAACACCAGCTCGCTTCCACCGCTCGGGCCTCGGCGGCCTGGGGGCGCCGCGGCCGGGTGCCGGCGGTCGGCCGCGCTCGGCCGCTCGCCTCCCGCGGCCTCCGTACGCTCTGCCACTCGGCGGCCGCGCGCCCTCGGCCCCCGGCCGCCGCTCAGCGACCAGCCTGCCGTGCGTACCGCTGCCGGGCATCCGCAGCCGTGCGGACGGGTGAAGCGGGGGCGGGCGCGGGCGCCCGCGTCAGTGGTCGGTCGGCTGGTACGGCGCGTACGGCACCCTGGTGGCCTTCCGGCCCCGGGACCGTCTTGGCAGCCGCCGGCCCCGGCACCGCCACCGTCTCGGGAGCCGCCGGCCCCGGGACCGTCCTGGCAGCCGCCGGCCCCGGCACCGCCACCGCCTCGGGAGTCACCGCCCCGGGACCGCCGACGTGCCGCCGGGCAGTCGCCGGGCAGTCGCCGGGAGATGGTCCCGGCCGCTCAGTCGTCGATGCCCTCGGCCGCTCGCCTGTCGCGCAGCTCCTTGATGGCGCGGCGCCGGGCGAGCCGGTGGGTGCGGCGGATCTGGGCCTCCTGGTAGCGGCGCTTGTCGCGCTCGGTCTCCGGGATGATCGGCGGCACCGGACGCGGCTTGCCCTCCGCGTCGACCGCCGCGAACACCAGGTAGGCGCTGCCGACCTGGGTGGCCGGGGCGGACTCGTTCCACCGCTCGGCGAGCACCCGGACGCCGACCTCCATCGAGGACCGTCCCGTCCAGTTGACCTGGGCCTTCACATGGACCAGGTCGCCGACCCGGACCGGCTCCAGGAAGGCCATCTCGTCCATGGAGGCGGTGACCGCGGGGCCACCGGAGTGTCGCCCGGCGACCGCGCCGGCAGCGTCGTCCACCAGTTTCATGATCACACCACCGTGCACCGTGCCCAGGAGGTTGGTGTCGTTGTGGGTCATGATGTGGCTGAGCGTGGTGCGGGAAGCGGAGGTGTACTTCCCCGGCAGCGGCTCAGGGGCGGGGGACTCGATCATATGTCCACTGTATGCGGGGAAAGCGGCCCCACCCGGCCCGAAGAGGCGGGACGTGCGCAGGGACACACCGCTGTGGCGAATGCATCATCTCTGCAACAGCCCCGGCCCGATCCAGGCTCCGGGCTGTCAGGGCGCCCGCGCGAGCATGCACACTTCCTCCTATGAACGAATGGCCCGAGGGGCGGACCGGCAGCGGCGGTGAGCGGTACGGGGGCGGCAGCGGCAACACCCAGCCGGAAGGTGCCCGTTCCATGCCGCAGGTGCGGCGTGGCAGCACGCCTCGCGGCGTGCCCGGGGGCCCGGCCCAGCCCAGGACCGAGCCTCCGCTGCCCCCCGAACTGAACCCGCGCCGCCCGCGCGGGCCGGTGCCGCCGCCGCGCCACTCCGCGGGCCAGGGTGTGCCGGGCGGCCCCGGCGGGCGCCCGGACGACGGCTACAACACCGGACAGGTCTACGGCCACGGCAGCGCGAACGGACCGGGTGGCCCCGGCGGCCCCGGTGGCCCCGGCCAGGGCGACGGCCGCCCGCCGGCCCGCCCGGCCCGTCCGGCGCGTCCCAAGAACTGGAAGAAGCGCATCGGCATCGGCGTGGCGGTCGTACTCGGCCTGCTGGTGGTGGACGGGGTCGTCACCTACTTCTGGGCCGACTCCAAGCTGCGCCGCGAGGTGGACCTGAGCAAGGTCGAGGACCGGCCGGAGAGCGGCAAGGGCACCAACTTCCTGATCGTCGGTTCGGACAGCCGCGAGGGCCTGTCCGCCGAGGAGAAGAAGAAGCTGCACACCGGCTCCGCCGACGGCCGCCGTACCGACTCGATGATCCTGCTGCACATCGGGGACAACGGGAACACCATGGTCAGCCTGCCGCGCGACTCGTGGGTGACCATACCCCCGTTCACCGGCTCGGAGAGCGGCAAGCGCTACCCGGCCAGCCAGAACAAGCTGAACGCCTCCTTCTCCTCCGACGGCCCCGGCCTGCTGGTCCGCACCGTCGAGTACAACACCGGCCTGAAGATCGACCACTACGCGGAGATCGGCTTCGACGGCTTCGCCAAGATCGTGGACGCGGTCGGCGGGGTGGAGATCGACATCCCGCAGGACATGAAGGAGAAGCACGCCGGCACCAACTTCAAGAAGGGCAGGCAGACGCTGGACGGCCAGGAGGCGCTCGCCTTCGTCCGGCAGCGCTACGGCCTGGCCGGCGGTGACCTGGACCGCGCCAAGAACCAGCAGAAGTTCCTGGCCGCGCTGGCCAACAAGGCCGCCACGCCCAGCACGATCATCAACCCGTTCAAGCTCTACCCGACCATGGGCGCCGGCCTGGACAACCTGGTGGTCGACGAGGACATGAGCCTGTGGGACCTGAAGAACATGTTCTTCGCCATGAAGAGCGTCTCCGGCGGCGACGGCAAGCAGATCACCATGCCGGTCGCCAACCCCGGCTACGCCACCTCCAAGGGCAGCGCGGTGCTCTGGGACAAGACCAAGGTCAAGCAGCTGACCGAGCAGCTGAAGAACGACGAGAAGGTCACCATCACCAACTGATCCGGTACGGCGGGTAGTGGTAGCCGGATGGGCGGTTCCCCAGGCGGGGGGAGCCGCCCGGCGGCGTCCCGACTATGCTCATGCAGCGCATCCGCCCGTCCGCAGCATGGAGAGTCCCGCATGGCCCTCAAGATCACCGTGATCGGCACCGGCTACCTTGGCGCCACACACGCCGCGGCCATGGCCGAGCTGGGCTACGAGGTACTGGCGCTGGACGTCGTCCCGCAGAAGATCGAGGTGCTGGCCACGGGCCGGGCCCCGATGTACGAGCCGGGGCTGGACGAGCTGCTCCAGCAGCACGTGGAGGGGCTGGAGGGCTCCACCGGGCGGCTGCGGTTCACCACCTCCTACGCGGAGGTGGCCGACTTCGGCGACATCCACTTCGTCTGCGTGAACACTCCGCAGCGGCACGGCGAGTACGCCTGCGACATGAGCTACGTGGACTCCGCCATCGAGTCGCTGGCCCCGCTGCTGAGCCGGCCGGCGCTGGTGGTGGGCAAGTCCACGGTGCCGGTGGGCAGCGCCGAGCGGCTGGCGGCCCGGCTGGCCGAGCTCGCCCCGGTGGGTGCCGACGCCCGGCTGGCCTGGAACCCGGAGTTCCTCCGTGAGGGCTTCGCGGTGCAGGACACCCTCCACCCGGACCGGATCGTGGTGGGCGTCGCCGACGACCAGGCGGAGAAGCTGCTGCGCGAGGTGTACGCGGGGCCGATCGCCGAGGGCTCGCCGTTCGTGGTCACCGACTACCCGACCGCCGAGTTGGTGAAGACCGCGGCCAACTCCTTCCTGGCCACCAAGATCTCCTTCATCAACGCGATGGCCGAGGTGTGCGAGGCCGCCGACGGCGATGTGGTGAAGCTGGCCGAGGCGATCGGGCACGACGAGCGGATCGGCAAGAAGTTCCTGCGGGCCGGCATCGGCTTCGGCGGCGGCTGCCTGCCCAAGGACATCCGGGCGTTCATGGCCCGCGCCGGCGAGCTGGGCGCCGCCCAGGCGCTGACCTTCCTGCGCGAGGTCGACTCGATCAACATGCGCCGCCGCGGGCACATGGTGGAACTGGCCCGCGAGGCGGTGGGCGGCAGCTTCCTGGGCAAGCGGGTGGCGGTGCTGGGCGCCACCTTCAAGCCGGACTCGGACGACGTACGGGACTCCCCCGCGCTGAACGTCGCCGGGCAGATCCACCTCCAGGGCGGTCAGGTGACCGTCTTCGACCCCAAGGGCATGGAGAACGCCCGCGCCGTCTTCCCCACCCTGGCCTACGCCCCCTCCCCGCTGGAGGCGGTGCGCGGGGCGCATGCGGTGCTGCACCTGACCGAGTGGTCCGAGTTCCGTGAGCTGGACCCGGCGGAGCTGGGCGCGGTGGCCGCCGAGCGGCGCGTACTGGACGGCCGCAACGCCCTTGACCCGGCCCGCTGGCGCGACGCCGGCTGGGACTTCCGCGCCCTGGGCCGCCCCCGCGCGTAGCGCCTTCGCGGCGGGCGCACCGGGGGAGCGGCGCGGTGTGATTCAGCCGCGGGTCGTGTGTGGCCGATCGCGCGGTTCCTCGCGCCCCCTTCGGGGCGCCACTCACGCCGACCCGCCCGGACCCCGCGCCCGCGACGCCCGGGACCTCCGCGCCCTGGGCCACCCCGCGCGTAGCGCCTTCGCGGCGGGCGCACCGGGGGAGCGGCGCGGTGTGATTCAGCCGCGGGTCGTGTGTGGCCGATCGCGCGGTTCTCCCCCAGACTTCGTCCGGGAGGTGCCCCCACCCCCAGACTTCGGCCCGGGGGACCCCAGCGCCCCTTCGGGGCACCGCTCGCGTCCCACAAGCGGCGTCACCCACCTCTTCTTCCGGCGGCGCTGACCTCCGGTCCACCTCTTCACACACCGGGCGGTGGCCCGCCTCCCCTCCGCAGGGGGAGGCGGGCCACCGCCCGGCCCGCATGGTGCGCGTGACGGCGGGGCCGGCCGGACCGGCGGGCGCCGGGTGAGAAGACGATCACCTCTCGGGAAGGAGCAGCACCGCATCAGATACCGCACTGCCGAAAGCTGACGGGCCGACCCCGCCATAGACATGCTGATGCCTTCACTTCGTTGTTGCAAGTTATGTGCAATAGAGGCATAGGCTGTCCCCGGACGATCACCCACACGGAAAGGGGACGTGCCTGATGGGCACCTACGCGCTTCCCGACCTGCCCTACGACTACGCCGCGCTGGAGCCGGCCATCACCGGGCAGATCCTGGAGCTGCACCACGCCAAGCACCACGCCGCCTACGTCAAGGGGGCCAACGACACCCTGGAGCAGATCGCCGAGGCCCGCGAGAAGGAGCAGCCGGCCCCTGCCCACCTGGTGGGGCTGGAGAAGACCTTCGCCTTCAACCTCTCCGGGCACGTGCTGCACTCGATCTTCTGGCAGAACCTCTCCCCGGACGGCGGCGACCGCCCCGACGGCGTCCTCGCGGAGGCCATCGAGAAGGACTTCGGCGGGTTCGAGCAGTTCAAGAGGCAGCTCACCACGGCCACCGCGTCCGTTCAGGGCTCCGGCTGGGGCGTCCTGGCCTGGGAGCCGCTCGGGCAGCGCCTGATCGTGGAGCAGGTCTACGACCACCACGGCAACGTCGGCCAGGGCACCACGCCGCTGCTGGTCTTCGACGCCTGGGAGCACGCCTACTACCTGCAGTACAAGAACGTCCGCCCGGACTACGTCACCAAGCTGTGGGACCTGGTCAACTGGGAGGACGTCCTCGCCCGCTACACCGCGGCGACCGGCGCCTGAACCGGCGGCACGACCTCCTCTCGGGCGGGCCGGGAAGCGATGGCGGCTTCCCGGCCCGCTCAGTCGTGCAAGCGGCCGGGCCGAGCCTCGGACACGCCCTGGGCGTACGGGTTCCACCCCGCCTCAGGCGCCGCCCCTGCCGCGGTAGGTGCGCATCTTGGCGCGGCTGCCGCAGACCGCCATGGAGCACCAGCGGCTGCGCCCCGCCGGGCTGCGGTCGTAGTACGCCCATTGACAGTCCTCGGCGACGCAGGCCTTCAGCCGGTTCCAGTCGCGGCCCGCGGCGATGATCCCGGCGGCGATCGCGGCGGTGAGCGCCGGCAGGCCGGTGAGCCCGGGGGCCGGGCGGAGGGCCGCCCCGCCCGCCGCGTCCAGGGCGAGCACCAGCGGGGCGGCGGTGAGCAGCCGGTCCAGGGCGGCCAGCGTCGCGGCCGGCACATCGGTGCCGCTGTGCGCCAGGCAGGCGGCGCGCAGCGCCTCGCGGAGGGCGCACAGCTCGGGTAGGTCGCCGGCGTCGAGGGCGATCCCGGGGAGCCCCCGGTCGGCGAGGAGCGTACGGAAGTCCTCGAGGCCGCCGGGGATGGTGAGCCGGTCGTGGCCGGTCTCGACGTCCAGGGTGTTCACCAGCTCCTGGACCAGGCGGAGCGAATCGGGCGCGGGGGCCCGCTGACCAGGTTGCTGCACCTTCGTCAGGTTACCGGCTACCCGAGCCATGAGGTAACGGTTACCCGTTGACGATGAATACCGGTAACGACATGATGAGGCGACGGTTACCGGTTGGCAGCAGTAACCGGTAACACCATCATGCTGCCGGACGATCCGAAGGAGAGACGCGATGGCCATCGCCACGCTGGGCGTCACCGTGTTGGACTGCCCTGACCCCCGTGCCCTCGCCGAGTTCTACGCGAAGGTGCTGGGTGGCACGGTCCAGGTGGACAGCGAGGACTGGGTCGAGGTCATCGGCGAGCGGGGGCGGGTGCTGGCCTTCCAGCTGGCCCCCGGCCACGTACCGCCGCGGTGGCCGAGCGACGACGGCTCCCAGCAGTTCCACCTGGACTTCAACGTGCCCACCGCGCGCCTGGACGAGGCCGAGCGCGAGGTGCTGGCGCTCGGGGCGAAGCTGGTGGAGGGCGACGAGGGCGGCACCCGCAACTGGCGGGTCTATCTGGACCCGGCGGGGCACCCGTTCTGCCTCTGCGCCCACTGACACGCCAGGGGTACGGGCGCGGACGCCCGCGGCCCGTACCCCCTCGTCCCCCGGCCGGGGGTCAGCCGTCCAGCTGGTCGATGGTCGCGTTGGACGGTGCCGTGGTGGCGCTCAGATCGCGGGCGACGTCCTCGGCCGAGCGCAGCACCCGTACCGCGTTCTGCCAGGTGAGCTTCGCCAGGTCGGCCGTGGACCAGCGGCGCTCCAGCAGCTCCGCCACCAGCCGCGGGTAGCTCGCCACGTCCGGCAGGTCGGCCGGGGTGAACGCGGTGCCGTCGTAGTCGCCGCCGATGCCGATGTGGTCGATGCCCGCGACCTCCCGCATGTGGTCCAGGTGGTCGGCGATGGTGGCGGTGGTGGCCAGCGGGCGCGGGTTGGCCTCCTCGAAGGCATGGTGCACCGCCATCGCCTCCGGGGTGGTGTCCAGGTGGTGGAAGCCGTGCGCCCGCATGTTCTCGTCCGCCGCCCGGGTCCAGGCGACCGCCTCCGGCAGCACGAACTTCGGCACGAAGGTGGCCATCGCCACTCCCCCGTTGGCGGGCAGCTGGGCCAGCACGTCGTCCGGGATGTTGCGCGGGTGGTCGCAGACCGCGCGGGCCGAGGAGTGCGAGAAGACGACGGGGGCGGCGGTCGTCCGGAGCGCGTCGCGCATGGTGTCGGCGGCGACGTGGGAGAGGTCCACCAGCATGCCGAGTCGGTTCATCTCCCGCACCACCTCCTCGCCGAAGCGGGTGAGGCCGCCCGCCTTGGGCTCGTCGGTCGCCGAGTCCGCCCAGGGGATGTTGTCGTTGTGGGTGAGCGTCATATAGCGCACGCCCAGCGCGTACAGGGCGCGCAGGGTGGCCAGCGAGCAGTTGATGCTGTGCCCGCCCTCGGCGCCCATCAGCGAGGCGATGCGGCCTTCCCGGCGCGCCGCCTCCATGTCGTCGGCGGTGAAGGCCGCCCGCAGGTCGCCCGCGTAGCGCCCGGTCAGCTGCCGTACCACGTCGATCTGTTCCAGGGTGGCGCTGACCGCCTCGTCCCCGGCCATGTCGGACCGTACGTACACCGACCAGAACTGCGCGCCGACGCCGCCCGCCCGCAGCCGGGGGATGTCGGTGTGCAGCCGTCCGGTCTGGTCTGCGGCGATGTCGAGCCGGTCGAGGTCGTAGCGGACGTGCTCACGCAGCGCCCAGGGCAGGTCGTTGTGGCCGTCGACGACGGGATGGTCGGCCAGCAGTTCGCGCGCCCGCGCAAGAAGGTCAGTCATCCCCTCATCCTGCTACGCCCCCACCCCAACCT
>NZ_SRID01000024.1 GCF_004684805.1 Streptomyces palmae | reverse complement strand
CTCCCGTCCCCCTGCGCCCCCGGCGTACGCGGCAGCCCCCGGCGACCTCGGTGGCTGCCCGCCGGCGCCCCGGCCGGCCCGGATACCATCCGCCGCATGGAGCCCCGCCTGGAGCACGCGGTCGCCGAAGGCGTCGCCACCGTCGTCATCAGCAATCCGGCCAAACGCAACGCGATGACCACCGGCATGTGGCGGGAACTGCCCGCCGTGCTGGACCGGTACGCCGCCGACCCCGGGGTACGGGCCCTGGTGCTCACCGGCGCCGGGGACACCTTCTGCGCGGGCTTCGACATCGGGGCCCTGGCCGAGGAGGCGGGGGTCAAGGGCCTGGCGGTGGAGGCCGAGGAGGCGCTCGCCGCCTTCCCCAAGCCCACGCTGGCCGCGGTGCGCGGCTCCTGCGTGGGCGGCGGCTGCCAGCTGGCCGCCGCCTGCGACCTGCGGTTCGCCGAGGAGGGCAGCCGGTTCGGGGTCACCCCGGCCAGGCTCGGCGTCGTCTACCCGCCCTCCTCCACCCGCCGACTGGAGCGGCTGGTCGGCCCCGGCACCGCCAAATACCTTCTCTTCTCGGCCGAGTTGATCGACGCCCAGCGGGCCCTGCGCACCGGACTGGTGGACGAGGTGCTGCCGGGCGGCACGTTGGGCGAGCGGGTGGCGGAGTTCACCGCGGTACTCGCCTCCCGGTCGCAGCTGAGCCAGGTGGCGGCCAAGGAGTTCATGGCCGGCCCGGACGATCCGGCCCGCCTGGCGTACTGGGCGGAACAGGCCCGGCACAGCGGCGAGGAGGCCGAGGGGGTGGCCGCGTTCCTGGAGCGCCGACCGCCGCGCTTCGCCTGGACCCGGCCCGGGCCCTGAGCGGTTTCCGGCCGTTCGGGCCGCCGCCGGCCGTACCGATCGGTAGCGTGCGGCCATGACCTCTCTGCCCGAGCGCGCCGGACGGCGCTGCCAGAACGTCATCAACCCCCTGCACGCCGCCATCTACTTCACCCCGGACTTCCAGCAGGAGGTGGCCCGGCACGGGGTGACGGACCGGATGACCTCCTACTTCGTCGGCCGGTCGGCCGCGTTCGGCCAGGTCGGCCCGGGCCCGGTCGCCGCCGCCTTCTTCAACTTCAAGTACGAGCTGGTGGCCCGGCACATACCGGCCGCCTGGGACGTGATCACCCCGCAGGCCGCCCTGGACGCCCGGCTGCGGGCGGCGGACTCGATGCTGCGGCGGCTGCTGGGCGAGGAGGCCATCGCCGACAAGGAGATGGCCGAGGCCGCCGAGCTGGCGCTGCGCGCCGCCGAGGGCTGTTCCCGGGCCGCCCGCCCGCTGTACGCCGCCCACGCCGACCTGCCGGTGCCGGACGCCCCGCACCTGGCCCTGTGGCACGCTGCCGGACTGCTGCGCGAGCACCGCGGCGACGGCCATTTGATGACCCTCGTCGACGCCGGTCTCGACCCGGTCGAGGCACTGGTCAGCCACACCGCCAGCGACCGGGGGATGTCCCCGGCCTGGGTGCTGCGCACGCGCGGCTGGTCGCCCGAGGAGTGGGCGGCGGCCCAGGACCGGCTGCGGGAGCGCGGAATGATGGACGCCGCGGGCGAGCTGACCGCCGCGGGCACCGCGCTCCGCAAGGACCTGGAGGACGCCACCGACCGGCTGGACCGGGCGCCCTTCGAGCACCTGGGCGCCGCCGGGACGGCCCGCCTCACCGAGCTGGCCGGGGCCTACACCGCCCAGGCCGCGGCGGCGGGCGCCTTCCCGCCGGACCTGCTCGGCAAGGGCTGACCTCCACCGGGGCACCGCCGCTTCCGCCCGCCCCGGCTCCTGCCGGGAGGTGCCCCGGTGAGCCGCCCCCACCTGCCACAATGCAAACGCAATCGGACGGGACGACAGGAAGCCGAGCGTGATCGTGACGACGTCCATCGAAGGCAGGATCGCCGAGGAGATCGGCGTACGGGAGCGGCAGGTGAGGGCCGCCGTCGAGCTGCTCGACGGCGGCTCGACCGTGCCGTTCATCGCGCGCTACCGCAAGGAGGCGACCGAGACGCTCGACGACGCCCAGCTGCGCACCATCGAGGAGCGGCTGCGGTATCTGCGCGAGCTGGAGGAGCGCCGGACGGCGATCCTGGACTCGATCCGGACGCAGGGCAAGCTGGACCAGGCGCTGGAGGCGCAGATCCTGGCCGCCGACTCCAAGGCGCGGCTGGAGGACATCTACCTCCCCTTCAAGCCGAAGCGGCGCACCAAGGCGCAGATCGCCCGGGAGGCCGGTCTGGAGCCGCTGGCCGACGGGCTGCTCGGCGACCCGTCGGTGGAACCGCTCGCCGCGGCGAGCGCCTTCGTCGACGCCGACAAGGGGGTCGCCGACCCGGCCGCGGCGCTGGAGGGCGCGCGGGCCATCCTCACCGAGCGGTTCGCGGAGGACGCCGACCTCATCGGCGAGTTGCGCGAGCGGATGTGGCAGCGCGGGCGGCTGGTCACCAAGGTGCGGGAGGGCAAGGGGGACGGCACGGAGGGCCCGGCGGCCAAGTTCGCCGACTACTTCGACTTCGCCGAGCCGTTCACCGAGCTGCCCTCGCACCGGGTACTGGCCATGCTGCGCGGCGAGAAGGAGGAGGTGCTCGACCTCACCCTGGAGCCGGAGGAGCCGGCCGAGGCGCCCGGCCCGTCGTCCTTCGAGCCGCTGATCGCCCGCCGGTTCGGGATCGCGGACCGCGGCCGCCCCGCCGACAAGTGGCTGGCCGACACGGTGCGCTGGGCCTGGCGCACCCGCATCCTGGTCCACCTCGGCATCGACCTGCGGCTGCGGCTGCGCACCGCCGCCGAGGACGAGGCGGTGCGGGTCTTCGCGGCCAACCTGCGGGACCTGCTGCTCGCCGCGCCGGCCGGCACCCGGGCCACCCTGGGCCTGGACCCCGGCTTCCGGACCGGGGTGAAGGTGGCCGTGGTGGACGCCACCGGCAAGGTGGTGGCCACCGACACCATCTATCCGCACGTGCCGCAGAACAAGTGGAACGAGTCGCTGGCCACGCTCGCCCGACTGGCCCGCGAGCACGCGGTGGAGCTGGTCGCCATCGGCAACGGCACCGCCTCCCGGGAGACCGACCGGCTGGCCGCCGAACTCTGCGCCAAGCACCCCGAGCTGAAGCTCACCAAGGTCGTGGTCTCCGAGGCGGGCGCCTCGGTGTACTCCGCCTCCGCCTTCGCCTCCCAGGAGCTGCCGGGGCTGGACGTCTCACTGCGCGGCGCGGTGTCCATCGCCCGCCGGCTCCAGGACCCGCTGGCCGAACTGGTCAAGATCGACCCCAAGTCGATCGGCGTCGGCCAGTACCAGCACGACCTGTCCGAGGTGAAGCTGTCCCGCTCGCTGGACGCGGTGGTCGAGGACTGTGTGAACGGCGTCGGGGTGGACGTGAACACCGCCTCCGCCCCGCTGCTGGCCAGGGTCTCGGGCATCGGCGCCGGGCTGGCCGAGAACATCGTGGCGCACCGGGACGCGAACGGGCCGTTCCGGTCCCGCCGGGCGCTCAAGGACGTGCCCCGGCTGGGCCCCAAGGCGTACGAGCAGTGCGCGGGCTTCCTGCGCATCCGCGGCGGCGACGACCCGCTGGACGCTTCCAGCGTGCACCCGGAGGCGTACCCGGTGGTGCGGGCCATGGCCAAGACGGTGGGCGGCGAGGTCGCCTCGCTGATCGGCAACGGCACGGTGCTGAAGTCGCTGAGGCCGGCCGACTTCGTGGACGAGAAGTTCGGTCTGCCGACCGTCGGCGACATCCTGCGCGAGCTGGAGAAGCCCGGCCGCGACCCCCGGCCCGCGTTCCGGACCGCCACCTTCAAGGAGGGTGTGGAGAAGATCGGCGACCTGGCCGCGGGGATGATCCTGGAGGGGGTCGTCACCAATGTCGCCGCGTTCGGCGCCTTCGTGGACGTCGGCGTCCACCAGGACGGGCTGGTGCATGTCTCGGCGATGTCCCGGACCTTCGTGAAGGACCCGCGCGATGTGGTCAAGCCGGGGGACATCGTGAAGGTCAAGGTGCTGGACGTGGACATCCCCCGCAAGCGGATCTCGCTGACGCTCCGGCTGGAGGACGAGAGCGGGGTCGCCGGCGGCGGGCGTGGCGGAAGTGGCCGGGGTGCCCGCGGCGGCCGCGGCGGCCGCGAGACGCGGGATGGCCAGGGTGGCCGGGACGGTCAGGGTGGCCGGGACGGTCAGGGTGGCCGGGACGGTGCCAAGGGTGGCACTCCGCAGCAGCGGCGCGGTGGCTCGCGCGGTGGCTCGCGGGACGCGGGCAGCCGGGACGCGGCCCCGGCGAACGGCGCGATGGCGGACGCGCTGCGCCGGGCTGGCCTGCTCTAGTCCTCGCGGACGGCGACCGTGGAGGGGGCTTGGGCTTTCCCCTCCACGGGGTGGCCTCCGGCCTGGGTTTCGGGGGCTGGGTGCCGCGTGATTCCTCTACTCCGGTGGTGGCGGTTGGTTGGCACCGCCGGGATGCCTCGTGGGGGTGTTCGCCGTTGCGGCGGAAAAAAGAGCGGCGGGACGTCGCTAGATTGCCTCGGGCGGCGGGCCGGAGGGCGTGCCGGGCCGCACCCGTGAGGTCCCGCCAATGCCCCGCGGCTCCTGTGCTCCGGTGATGGTGGCGGTTGTTCGGCACCGCCGGAACGCCTCGTGAGGGTGTTCGCCGTCGCGGCGGGGAAGAGCGGCGGGACGTCGCTAGATTGCCTCGGGCGGCGGGCCGGAGGGCGTGCCGGGCCCCACCCGTGAGGTCCCGCCAATGCCCCGCGGCTCCTGTGCTCCGGTGATGGTGGCGGTTGTTCGGCACCGCCGGAACGCCTCGTGAGGGTGTTCGCCGTCGCGGCGGGAAAGAGCGGCGGGACCTCGATGAGGTCCCGCCGGAGAGCGCCGTGGGGGTGTTCGCCGTCGCGGCGGGGAAGAGGGACGGGCGCGTCGCTGGGTCGCCTTCGGGCGGCGGGGGCTGTCAGGGTTCTGTGAGGTGGCCGTTGGAGACGTGGAGGTGGCGGGTGGTGTGGACGGCGTCGAGCATGCGGCGGTCGTGGGTGACCAGGAGCAGCGTGCCGGGGTAGGTGGCCAGCGCGGACTCCAGTTGCTCGATGGCGGGCAGGTCGAGGTGGTTGGTCGGCTCGTCGAGGACCAGCAGGTTGACACCGCGGGCCTGGAGGAGCGCCAGGGCCGCTCGGGTGCGTTCGCCGGGCGACAGGGTGGCGGCGGACCGCAGCACGTGGTCCGCCTTGAGCCCGAACTTGGCGAGCAGGGTACGTACCTCCGCCGGCGGCAGGTCGGGGGTGGCGGCGCCGAAGGCGTCCAGTAGGGACTCGCCGCCGAAGAACAGCGCGCGGGCCTGGTCGACCTCGCCGACCACCACACCGGAGCCGAGCGTGGCGGAGCCCTCGTCCAGGGGGAGCCGGCCGAGCAGCGCGGCCAGCAGGGTGGACTTGCCGGAGCCGTTGGCGCCGGTGATCGCGACCCGGTCGGCCCAGTCGATCTGGAGGTTCACCGGGCCGAGCCGGAACTCCCCGCGCTGGACCTCGGCACCGCGCAGGGTGGCCACCACCGCGCCGGAGCGGGGGGCGGCGGCGATCTCCATCCGCAGCTCCCACTCCTTGCGCGGCTCCTCGACCGTCTCCAGCCGCTCGATCATCCGGTCGGTCTGGCGGGCCTTGGCGGCCTGCTTCTCGGTGGACTCGACCCGTGCGTTCCGGGCGATCTTGTCATTGTCGCTGGCCTTGCGCCGGGCGTTCTTGACGCCCTTCTCCATCCAGGCCCGCTGGGTACGGGCCCGGGCCTCCAGCGTGGCGCGGGTGGTGGCGTACTCCTCGTAGCGCTCCCGGGCGTGCCGGCGGGCGGTCTCGCGCTCCTCCAGATAGGCCGTGTAGCCGCCGCCGAACAAGGTCACCTGCTGCTGGGCCAGGTCGATTTCCAGCACCTTGTGCACGGTGCGGGCCAGGAACTCGCGGTCATGGCTGACCAGGACGGTCCCGGCGCGCAGGCCCTGGACGAACTCCTCCAGGCGCCGCAGCCCCTCCAGGTCCAGGTCGTTGGTGGGCTCGTCGAGCAGGAAGACGTCGTACCGGCTGAGCAGCAGCGAGGCGAGTGAGGCGCGGGCGGCCTGGCCCCCGGAGAGGGCGGTCATCGCGCGGTCCAGGCCGGTGTCCAGGCCGAGTGAGGCGACGACCTCCTCGGCCCGTTCGTCCAGGTCGGCGGCGCCGAGGGAGAGCCAGCGCTCCAGCGCGACGGCATAGGCGTCGTCGGCGCCGGGTGCTCCGTCGGCCAGCGCCTGGGTGGTGGCGTCCAGTTCCGCCTGGGCGGCGGCCACCCCGGTGCGGCGGGCCAGGAAGGCGCGCACGGTCTCGCCGGGGCGCCGGTCCGGCTCCTGGGGGAGGTGCCCGACGGTGGCGTGCGGCGGGCTGAGGCTGATCCCGCCCTGCTCCGGTTCGGCCAGCCCGGCGAGCATCCGCAGCAGGGTGGACTTGCCGGCGCCGTTGGCGCCCACCAGGCCGATCACCTCGCCGGGGGCCACCACCAGGTCGAGGCCGGAGAACAGGGTGCGGTCGCCGTGTCCGGCGGAGAGGTCCTTGGCTACCAGGGTTGCAGTCATCGCGGCCCGATCCTAGCCGGGCCCACGGGCCGGTCTCGCCTGGATTTCCCCTGGGTGCGGCTCCCGGCGGCCCGCGTCGCCGCCGGGCGCGGGTGCGGGGGAGGGTGGCCGGGCACCACGGCCCTCCCGCCCGGCCGGGCGCGGGCCACCGCGTGGTGGAGGGACGGGCGCGGGCGGTCACCGCCGGTCGAGGCGGACGCTCACGTTCCGCAATCGTCGGTGGATACAGCCCCATCTGACCCGAGTGGGGTGGAAAGGTGCCCCAGCCCGACCCCTCCTCAAGGGACTGCCCCGCACCTAGGCTGAGCGAATGACGAGCGACGTGATCGTGATCGGCGGCGGGGTGATCGGGCTGACCACGGCGGTCGTCCTGGCGGAGGAGGACCCCGGTCGGCGGGTCGCCGTCTGGACCCGGGACCCGATCGAGCACACCACCTCCGCGGTGGCCGGCGGGCTGTGGTGGCCCTATCGCATCGAGCCGCTGGAGCGGGTGGGCGACTGGTCCCTGGAGACGCTGTCGGTGCTGACGGAGCTGGCCGGGGCGGGTGGCGCGGTGACCGGGGTGCGGCTGGTGAGGGGCACCCAGGCCGGCACCGGCCTGGCGGAGCTCGGGCCCTGGGCCGAGGCGCTGCCGGAGCTGAGCCCGGCACGGCCCGAGGAGCTGGGCGGCCACGCCGAGGGCCTGCGGGCGCGGGTGCCGCTGGTCGACATGACGACCTATCTGCCCTATCTGCGGCGGCGGCTGGAGGCTGCGGGCGGGACCGTGTGCCACCGGGCCGCGGCCTCACTCGACGAGGCGGCGGCCGCGGCGCCGGTGGTGGTGAACTGCTCCGGACTCGGCGCCCGCGAACTGGCGCCGGACCCGGATGTGCGGCCGGTGCAGGGCCAGCTGGTGATCGTGGAGAACCCGGGCGTCCAGGAGTGGTTCGTAGCCGCCGACCACACCTCCAGCGACACCGTGTACGCGCTCCCCCAGCCGTACGGGCTGGTCCTGGGCGGCACCGCGCGGGAGGGCGCCTGGGACACCACCCCCGATCCGGAGGTGGCGGCGGCGATCCTGGCCCGCTGCGCCGGCGTCCATCCCCGGCTGGCGGGCGCCCGGGTGCTCAGCCACCGGGTGGGACTGCGGCCCGCCCGGTCCCGGGTCCGCCTGGAATCCGTGCCGCTGCCCGGCGGCGCCCGGTGCGTGCACAACTACGGGCACGGCGGCGCCGGGGTCACCGTCTCCTGGGGCTGCGCCCGGGAGGCGGCCCGCCTCGTGGGGTGAGCCCCCGGACGTACGAGGGGATGGTCCTGCGTCAGCGGCTGCCCTGAAGGGCGCCCCACGGGGAGACCCCGGCAGGCCGATCGGGTCCCGACTCGCCGGCTACACCTCCCGGGCGTACGAGGGAACCCCTGCGCGACGGCTGCCCGCGCCCGGCGCGCCGACCGGGCGCGAGAGCCACACGCTCAGGCCGGGCCCCGACGGCGGCGAGGACGGGCCGGGCCCCGACCGGTGGCGGCTAGGGCGCGGCCGGGCCCTGACCGGTGCCGTCCGGTGGGGGCGGGTCGGTGGTGGGCAGCAGGCCGGCCAGCCGGGCGCGGGTGAGCACGGCGAGGGTGAACCCGTCGGTGATCCGCCCGTCGGCCATCATGCGCTCGGCCTCGGCCGCGGTGACCAGGACCGTCCGCCGGATCGCCTCGGGTCCGGCCCCGCGCACCCCGGGCTCCTCCGGTTGCCGGGTCCGCGTCGCGAGGTGGGCCGCGTACAGCCGGACGGAGGCGGCCAGCAGCCCGGTGTCCGGGTGCAGCTCGCCGAGCGGCACCAGCTCCACCGCCTCCTCCCCGGTCTCCTCGGCCAGTTCCCGCGCCGCGTCGGCTGCCGGGTCGGGCGATTCGCCGCCGCCGCGCGGGGCTTCCAGGTGCCAGGCCCGGGTGGCGTGCCGGTACTGCTCGATCAGCAGCACCTCCCCGTCCCCGGTGATCGGCAGCACCACCACTCCGGGGCGCTCGGTGCTGGGCAGCACCCGTACGTACAGCCCCGGGGAGCCGTCCGGGAAGCGCACCGGGTCCCGGACGACGGTGATGTACGGGTCCGCGTAGACCACACCGACCGCGCCGGCACCGCGCCGAGCGTCCTCGGCCGTCACCTCCTGCGGCAGGATCTCGATGCCGCCGGGCTCGTTGCGGAACAGGTCGGGACGGGCTGCGCGGAGCTCCTGGTACGAGGTCAACGGGATCACGGTCCTCTCCGGGGCGTGCCGTACGGGCCGACGGGTGCGGATCAGTACTCGGGGATGTCGTCCAGCACGGTGCTGGTGCTGGTGGCGGGCGCGGCGCCGCGGCGCTCCCGGTAGCCGGGGAGCGCGCGCACCAGGGTGTGCAGCCGCTGCCACTCGCGGACGCTGTCGAGCTGGACGGTGGCCAGTTCGCGGGCGAACTTCTGCTCCCGGCGGCCGGATCTTCGGTTGCGCAGCACCAGCTGGACCGAGCCGCCGTAGGAGCTCACCGCCGCCGAGCCGATGCTGCCCACCACCGACCAGGACTCCTCGCCGCTGACCGCGGTGAACACCGCCCCGCCGACATTGACCACCACCTCGATCACCGGGGCCCAGGCGCGCGGCCGGGCCCGTCCGCCGCGCCGGGATTCGGCCAACCGGATGATCTCCCGGTTGAGTTCGAGGTAGCGCTGGAAGAGCGGGCCCACCCGCTCCTCGAAGTCCCGCGGGTCCATGGTGAGGGCGCTCAGCGCGCCCATGTACCGGTGCCAGCTCTCGCTCTGCCGCAGCTGCCATATGTCCTCCAGGCCGAGCGCGTCGACCTCGCCCGGGGTGAGCCGGTCCTGGACCGCGGCGAAGGACTGGCGGCGCAGGAAGAGCATGAGCTGCTCGGCGTCGGTGACGGTGCCGGCCGGCGAGCCGCCGCTGAGGTCGCGCCACTCCTGGAGGGCCACCCGGCGCAGGCTGCCGTTCGGGGTGAGCGGGTACATGCCCAGCGCATCGGCGAGGTTCACGTTGTAGATGAGGTCCAGTAGCTGCTTGACCTCCGCAGCGAACGGCTTGTCCTGGGCGAGTCGGCCGCCGGACACCGGCTCGCCGCTCGCGGTCACGAAGGCCCGGTACAGCTGGGTGCGGGTCACCCGCTCGTCCCGGACCCGGTGCTCGTTGCTGAACTGGACCACCTCGCCGATGGTCTCGGCGAAGCGGGCGGTGTCCTCCTCGGCGACGCCCACCTGGGCGGCGAGCAGCGGGATGTCCTTGGCGGTCAGGCCCTGCACCCGGGCGGCGAACGGGTTGAACAGCGCCGAGTCGGTGGCCTGGCGGTTCTCCTGGTCGTCCCAGGACAGCCGGACGCAGGTCACCCGGTCGGTCGCCGGCAGCTCCTCGACGGTCTCCTGCCAGGCCCGGAAGGCGGTCTCGTCGACCTCCACGTTCGCCGGGCGGTCGGTGGGTTCCCGCTCGCGCAGCAGGAAGGGCACCAGGGCGCCGTCCGCCAGCAGCCTCTGGTGTGCCCGGCGGGCCCGGCCGCCCGCGATCAGGTCCCGGCTGACGGCCGGGTTGTTGAAGAAGAACACCCGGTTCACCACCAGCTGCCGGGTGTTGATCAGGGCTCGGATGTACTCGGCCCGTACCTCCTTGCCGCGTGGATCGGCGACGTCCGCGAAGGAGCTGCCCTGCCGGGCCATGGTCCGGGTCAGTTCGGCCCCGGCCCACTGGTCGTCCAGCGACTGCGCGATCACCGCTCCCGGGTCCAGTCCCGCCGGGACCATCCGCACGACGGGCCGCCGGCCATCGGATGCCTGTGACACCTGTCCCCTCCCGTTGACCCGGCCCCGCCCGACGTCGTCCCCCGCCGGGGCGATCGGGTGGCGGCCGGCTACGACAACTCCCCTCATGCTAGGGGGCGTTGGCGTCCGGCGGTGGTCGTGTCCCGGCAGCTTTTCAAGGGGCGGGCGGCAGTCAGCGGGGAGGCGGCCCGGGCGTCCAGCAGCAGGGGCACCAGGGCGCGCAGCGGCTGGCGCAGCGGGACCAGGACCGTACCGTCGCGGTCCGGGCGCACCGCGATGCCGTGCAGCGCGAGTTCGTCGCCGACGCCCTGGTACTGGACGGCGCTGAGCCGGTAGCCGCAGGGCGGGTCGGTGAGCCGGTCGAGGTCGCCGGGCGGGAGGTTGTCGGCGCCGCCCAGGAAGACGGTGCCGCGGTCCCGGTAACCGGCCGACCGGGCGCGGTGGGTGGCCGCCGCGATCCGGTCCCGGTGGCGGGCGGCGAAGTCGAGGAGTCCGGCGAGGGCGGCCCGATGGGAGCGGACCCGGCGCCGGTTGTTCACCGCGGGGTCGGACCGCTCGGCCTCGGTGAGCGGGGTGACGCGGGACTCCACCAGGAGGCCCACCGCGTGCTTGATCCCGGCGGTGTTGCGCAGGATGCGTGCCTGGCCGTCGCCGGCGACCTGCTGGAGCGGGGCGCCGGTGGCCGGGTCGGTCCACAGGCCGTAGGTGCCGGTGGTGTACCCGGCGCGCTCGGCGGCCGGCCGCACGGCGGAGTCGGACAGGGCGCGGGCCTCGCGGCGCATCGGGTGAGCGGTGTTGGGGTTGCGGGGCCACAGGGTCAGCACGTCCTTGACGTAGTAGGGGTCGGTGGCCCCGTACTCGTGCAGGTCGTAGACGATCTCGGGCCGGTAGTCGCGCAGCACGCGGGCGATGGCGCGGGCCTCGGCGGTGCGCAGTGCGAGGTGGTCGCGGTTGATGTCGGCTCCCTCGGCGTTCCACCGGCTGTCGGCGGCCCGGCCGTCGGGGTTGGCGTCGGGCACCACCAGCACGGTGGTGCGGGCCAGGAAGCGCCGGGTGCGCCGGTCCTCGGCCAGGGCCAGGTCCCGCACGGTGGACAGGCAGGCCTCGCGGCCGGCGGGCTCGTCCCCGTGCTGACCGCAGATCAGCAGCACCGAGCTGCCGCGGGCGATACGGGCCGGGTCGGCGGGGGCGGCCGGGGCGCCGATGGCGACCAGCCGGATGGGACGCCGCTGTCCGGTGGTGCCGATGCGCCGCACCCGGGCCCGGTCGCCGGCGGCCTCCACGGCGGTGAGGAAGTCCCGCTCCTCGGTCTGGCTGGTCCAGCGGGCGCCGTGGCCGGCCTCGAAGCCGGTCCGGAGTGCCAAGACCGGGTCGGCCGCGCGCGCGGGCACGGCCGGCACCGAAGCGGCCAGGGCCGCGCCGGCGATGCCGCACAGGGCGGCCCGGTCCGCGGGTGCGGGGCGCCGACCCCTGCCGAGATGCCGACCCCTGCCACGGCGCCGCCCCCTTCCGAGGTGCCGACCCCTTCCGAGGTGCCGACCCCTGCCGGCGGGGTGCGGGGCCCGGCCGGGGCGGGAGCGGCGGCGGGTAGTGCCCGGTCTACCGCCGCCGGGCCGCCGACCACCGGCAGGCTCGCCGAGGTGCGGGTCAGATCGAGGGTCAGCCGGGGCCGGTCGGCGGGCGGCTCGATCAGCCCGGCGTCGGTGCCGGCGATGATCAGGGCGAGGCGGTGGCCGGCCGGCACGATGTGGTCGCCGGCCGCCAGGTCCACGGTGATGGTGTAGGGCCTGCCGGGGGTGAGCGGGCGGCCCCTGCGGGCGTCGGCATGGGTGCCGAGGTCGGCCCAGCCGCGGCTGAAGACGGTGTGGTGTACCACCGCGGTGTCCGGTTCGGTCACCTTGTAGCAGGCGCTGTCGCCGGCCGTGCCGCCGCCCCAGCAGTCGCGGTCGGTGCGAGTGCGGATGCCCTCGCCCGCACCGGTGTAGTCGCGGATGGTGTCCGGTCCGAGGTCGACCAGGACCGCGGACAGGTGCGCCGTGGCGGTGGTGGGAATGGCGGTCACGGTGACCCGGCCGGCGCCGGACAGCCTCAGGTCCCGGGTGAGCGGGGCGGTGGTGAAGCCGGCCTTGTCCGGGGTGGGCCGGTCGAGGTGTGCCGCCCAGTCGGCCTCCCCGTGCCGCGGGTCGTCGGTGAAGGTTTCGGCGCTGCCGGGCGCGGCGGGCACGGTGCCCAGCAGGCCCGTGCCCGCGGTGGTGCCCGGGCGCGGGTGGAGGGTGGTGGCCGCGGTGTGCTCGGCCGGCCAGCGGCGGTCGGTGGACCACTGTCCGGGGGCGCGCTCCACATCGGCCATCGGCTCCCGCTCGATGCCGTTGTCGATGCCCATCAGATAGTGGTCGAACCAGCGGTGCAGGGTGCGGACCCAGGTGGCGCGGCGGAAGTCGAAGGGGTCCACATGGCCGGTCTGGGAGAGCCAGACCTTCCGTTCCACGCCGGCCCGGGAGAGCGCCCGCCACCACTGGCCCAGGTGCCTGGTGCGGACGTTGAGGTCCTGCATGCCGTGCACCGCGAAGACGCTGGCGCGCACCGCGGATGCCTTCGGCACGTAGTCGCGACGGTCCCACAGCGCGGTCCGATCGCCGCTGCGCGGGGCGCCCCGGATCAGCCGCCGCTGGACGGCGCCGCAGCGCTCGCGGGCCCGCGGGCTCTCGACGGTCTCGGAGAGGGCGTCCGGTCCGGTGTCGTAGAGCGGGGCGCCCTGGGCGAAGTAGTAGTCGTACCAGGAGCTGATGGCGCCGATCGGCACGATGGTCCGCAGGCCCCGGACGCCGGTGGCGGCCACGCCGTTGGCGATGGTGCCGTCGTAGCTCTTGCCGATCATCCCGGTGCGGCCGTTGGACCAGCCCGCGGTGGCCGGGGTGGCGCCGGTGCGGGTGGTGTAGGCGCGGGCGCGGCCGTTGAGCCAGTCGACGACGGCCTTGGCGGACCGGATGTCCGAGGGGCCGCCGACGTCCACGCAGCCGTCGGAGCGGTTGGTGCCGGCCAGGTCCACCAGCACGGTGGCGTACCCGCGCGGCACGAAGTAGTTGTCGTAGAAGAGCGGGAAGCCGACGGGGTCGCCCGCCTGGTCATAGGTCTTCTTCTGGCTCTCGTTGCCGCGTCCGCAGCAGGAGTAGTACGGACTGGCGTCCATGATCACCGGTACCCGGTGGCCGGCCCGGCTGGCTTCCCGGGGCCGGACGATGTCCACCGCCACCCGGTCGGCGAGCCCGTCCCGGTCGCCGTCCAGGCCGGTGTCCACCCACACGGACTCGCGGATGGCGTCCTGGTACGAGTAGACCGGGCGGGTCTCCCGCGGCGCGGCGGGGGCCGCCTGTGCGGCGGGCGGGGCGAGGAGGGTGGCCGACAGCGCGGTGAGCGCCGCCGCTACGAGCAGGGTCCAGGGGCTGCGGGGATTCAGCGCACGTTGCGGCACGGCGGGACGGTAGCGCGGCGGGCGGTCCGCACGTAAGAGGCCCTCGACCGGCGGGCATCGGCGCGGTGGCGGGAGGGAAACCCGGTGTTCCGGGGGCGATTGGGACGTCCGATGTCGCCCTCGTGTCGAACAGATGACAGAAACCGTCGTGGACACGACGATTCGGCGAGGGGTACATAGAGTCCTGAGTGATCGCTCTCCCCGACGAGTTGGAGGACTCGTGCGCCACAGACTCTACGTGCCGACGGCGGCCGCGGCCTGCCTGCTGCTGGCGATCCCGGCATCGGCGGCCCAGCCCACCCCGGGCGCCCCCGGCATCGGGGACTCCTACTACCCGACCTACGGCAACGGCGGGTACGACGTGTCCCATTACGACCTGCGCCTGAAGTACCAGCCCGAGGACGACGGCCTGGAGGGCACGGCGACCATCACCGCCACCGCCAAGCAGGACCTGTCCCGCTTCAACCTGGACTTCGCCCTCGACGTCGACTCGGTGCTGGTGGGCGGCAAGAAGGCCGGTTTCGCGAAGACCGGTGACCACGAGTTGGAGATCACCCCCTCCTCGGCGCTGGCCTCCGGCCGCTCGTTCACGGTGGTGGTGCGCTACCGCGGCACGCCGTCCGCGGTCGAGGCCTCGGGCTTCACCGGCTGGCTGCGCACCCCCGACGGCGGGGTCGCGGCCAACGAGCCGGAGAGCGCCTGGTGGTGGTTCCCCAGCAATGACCACCCGCTGGACAAGGCCACCTACGACGTCTCGGTGGCGGTGCCGGACGGAACCCAGGCGATCAGCAACGGCACGCTCCAGTCGAGCAGTTCGAAGCTGGGCTGGACGCGCTACAACTGGCGCTCCAGCAAGCCCCAGGCCACCTATCTGGCGACGCTGGCGGTGGGCAGGTTCGACATCACCACCGACACCACCGCCGACGGGCTGCCCGTCATCAACGCCTACAGCAAGGACCTGGGCGCCAACGACGGGGCGGCGCGGGCGAGCGTGGAACGCAGCATCGAGGTCGCCGACTGGCTCGGCGAGGTCTTCGGCCCGTACCCCTTCGACGCGCTCGGCGGCTATGTCCCGAACGTGCCCACCGGTTACGCCCTGGAGACCCAGACCCGGCCGTTCTACAGCCCCCGGCAGTTCGCCAACGGCTCCAACGTCTCGGTGGTCGTGCACGAACTGGCCCACCAGTGGTACGGCGACAGCGTGTCGCTGAAGGACTGGCGCGACATCTGGGTCAACGAGGGCTTCGCCCGCTACGCGCAGTGGCTGTGGTCGGAGAAGGAGGGCGAGGGCACCGCGCAGGAGCTCGCCGACTACGTCTACTCCCAGCACCCGGCCGACGACCCGTTCTGGACCGTCAAGCCGGGCGACCCGGGTCCGGAGAACCAGTTCCACGGCGCGGTCTACGACCGGGGCGCGGTGGCCCTCCAGGCGCTGCGCAACGAGGTGGGCGACAAGGACTTCTTCGCCATCCTCAAGCAGTGGCCGACGCAGCACCGCTACGGCAACGCCTCGGTCGCCGACTTCCGGAAGTTCGCCGAGCAGGTCTCCGGGAAGCGGCTGACCGAGCTCTTCGACACCTGGCTGTTCACACCGTCCAAGCCGTCCGCCCTCAGCGCCCGCCAGGCGGCCGTGGGCACCGTGAAGGCACCGGAGCGGCCCAGGTCCTGGAAGAAGATCCGAGCCACCGACTCGGTCCACGCGCACCGGCACTGAGCCGGCTCCCCGCGACACCACCGGCGCCCGCCGCCGACCGGCCCGACGAGCCGGTCGGCGGCGGGCGCCGCGCGTTCCGGGCACCCCGGGCGTGGGGTACGGGCCGGCCGCGGGGTTTCACACCGCTGGTGAGACAGCAATACTGTTGAACCTGGTAGCGCACCGGAGAGCGAGGAACGGCCGATGACCACCGAGACCGGGGAACCGACACTCACCGTCGACGAACTCGCGGCCCGGGCCGGGGTGACCGTCCGCACGGTGCGCTTCTACAGCACCCGGGGGCTGCTGCCGCCGCCGGTGATCGGCCCCCGGCGGGTCGGCCACTACGGTCCCGAGCACCTGTCCCGGCTGGCGCTGATCGAGGAGCTCCAGCACCACGGGATGACGCTGGCCGCCATCGAGCGCTACCTGAGCCGGCTGCCCGCCGACCTGAGCGCCGACGATCTGGCCATCCACCGGGCGCTGGTGGCCTCCTGGGCCCCGGACGCCCCGGAGGACGCCACCCGGGAGCAGTTGGCGCGGCGGGCCGGGCGGGAGCTGACCGAGGAGGACCTCGACCGGCTGGCCGCGATGAGCGTGCTGGAGCGCACCGCGGACCCGGAGGTCTTCCGGGTCGACCCCTCGGTGCTCCACCTGGGGATGCGGCTGCTCGACGTGCCGATCACGCTGGAGGCCGTGCTGGCCGCGCACACCGTGGTGCTGGAGCACTCCCGGGCGGCGGCGCGGGAGTTGAGCCGGCTGTTCCGCGAGGAGGTCTGGGGCGAGGAGGTCTCGGCGATCAAGTCGCTCTCCGCCCATATGCAGCCGCTGGTGGTCCAGGCCCTGGTGATCGCCTTCCAGCGGTCCATGCGGGAGGAGCTGCGGGCCTGGTACAGCGAGGGCTGACCGGGCCCGCGGGCTTCCGCGCCCGCTCGGCGGGGCCACCGCGGTGGCCGAGGCGAGTGGGCACCCCGACGCGGTCATCCGCCGGACCTCGGTGGTGAACGCCACCGCCGGTCCGCCCGGCACGGCCGGGCCCGCGGTCGCCCGGGCACCGCCGCCCCGCCCCGGCGGTCCCGGGACACCTCGGGGGAACGGGAGGACGGCACCCTCCCGGAAGGGATGCCCCACCTCCGGGAGGGTTCTCGGTCAGGGCCGGATCACTCGTCGCGGAAGACCTCGCCCGCCTCCGCCTTGGCCAGCAGCAGCCCCGGAGGGGCGAAGCGGTCGCCGTAGGCGGCCTGCAACTCGCGGGCGCGGGCCGCGAAGCCGGGCAGTCCGACGAGCGACTCCCGCCCTTCCCCGCCCTGGTAGCCGTTGATGTACTGGAGCACTCCCCCGGTCCAGGCGGGGAAGCCGATCCCCATGATGGAACCGATGTTGGCGTCCGCGACGGAGGTGAGCACCCCCTCCTCCAGCAGCCGGACGGTGTCGATGGCCTCGGCGAACAGCATCCGCTCCCGCATGTCCCGGAACGGGATCTCCGCGTCCTCCCGGGTGAAGTGCTCGCGCAGCCCCGGCCACAGCCGGGTCCGCTTGCCGGTGGCCTCGTCGTACTCGTAGAAGCCCGCCCCGCCGCTACGTCCGGGCCGTCCGAACTCGTCGATCATCCGGTCGATCACGGCGTCCGCCGGGTGCGCCGGCCAGCTGCCGCCGGACTCCTCGACAGCCCGCCGCGTCTCCTCGCGGATCCGGCGCGGCAGGGTGAGGGTGAGCTCGTCCATCAGCGAGAGCACCTTGGCCGGGTATCCGGCCTGGGCCGCGGCCTGCTCCACGGAGGCCGGGTCCAGCCCCTCCCCCACCATGGCCACGCCCTCGTTGATGAACTGGCCGATCACCCGCGAGGTGAAGAACCCCCGCGAGTCGTTGACCACGATGGGCGTCTTGCGGATCTGGCGCACCAGGTCGAACGCGCGGGCCAGTGCCTCCTCGCCGGTCCGCTCGCCCTTGATGATCTCCACCAGCGGCATCTTGTCGACCGGCGAGAAGAAGTGCAGGCCGACGAAGTCGGCGGGCCGCCGCACCCCCTCGGCGAGCAGGGTGATGGGCAGGGTGGAGGTGTTGGAGCAGAGCAGGGCGTCGGGCTCGACGATGCCCTCGATCTCCTGGAACACCTTGTGCTTGAGGGCCGGGTCCTCGAAGACCGCCTCGATGACCGCGTCGCAGCCGGCCAGGTCCCGCGGGTCGGCGGTCGGGGTGATCCGGGCCAGCAGCTCGTCCCGCCGCGCCTCGGTGGTGCGGCCCTTGGCCAGCGCCTTGGCGAGCAGCCCGGCCGAGTACTCCTTGCCCCGGGCGGCGGCCTCGGCGGACACGTCCTTGAGGACCACCTCGATGCCGGCGCGGGCGCAGGAGTAGGCGATGCCGGCGCCCATCATCCCGGCGCCGAGCACCGCGACCTTGCGGACCTTGCGCGGCGGCACACCGTCCGGCCGGCTGCGGCCGGCGTTGACCGCCTGGAGGTCGAAGAAGAACGCCTGCATCATGTTCTTGGCGGTCTGGCCGGTGACCAGCTCGGTGAAGTACCGGGCCTCGATGACCTGCGCGGTCTCGAAGTCGACCTGGGCGCCCTCGACGGCGGCGGCCAGGATGTTGCGCGGCGCCGGATAGGGGGCGCCGCCCAGCTGCTTGCGCAGGTTGGCCGGGAAGGCCGGCAGGTTCGCGGCGAACGTGGGGTGCGCCGGGGTGCCGCCGGGGATCTTGTAGCCCTTGACGTCCCAGGGCTGCTGGGACTCGGGGTGGGCGTCGACGAAGGCACGGGCCCGGGCCAGCATCTCCTCCTCGGTGGCCACGACCTCGTGCACCAGGCCCTCGGCCAGGGCGCGCTGCGGGGCGTACTGGCGGCCCTGCAGCAGCACCTTGAGCAGGGCGTCGGTGATGCCCAGCAGCCGGACGCTGCGCACCACGCCGCCGCCGGCCGGCAGCAGGCCCAGGGTGACCTCGGGCAGGCCGATCTTCGACTGGGGGGCGTCCAGGGCGATCCGGTGGTGGCAGGCGAGCGCGATCTCGTAACCGCCGCCCAGGGCCGCGCCGTTGATCGCGGCGACCAGCGGCTTGCCCAGGGTCTCCAGGCGGCGCAGGTCGCGCTTGACGCCCATGCCCGCGTCGAACGCCTGCTGCGCCTCGGCGGGGGTGATCCGGATCATGTCGCGCAGGTCGCCGCCGGCGAAGAAGGTCTTCTTGGCGGAGGTGACGATGATGCCGCGGATGGTGTCCCGCTCGGCCTCGGCGCGGTCGGCCACCGCCGTCAGCGAGGTCATGAAGGCGGCGTTCATGGTGTTGGCGGACTGCTCGGGGTCGTCCAGGACGAGGGTGACGACTCCGGTCTCGTCCTGTTCCCAGCGGATGGTGGTCGCTGCGGGGGTCTCGCTCATGTTGGGCTGCTCCGTAGGGGAAGGGACGGTCAGAGACGTTCGATGACGGTGGCGATGCCCATGCCGCCGCCCACGCACAGCGTCACCAGGCCGAAGCGCTTGTCCTGGCGCTCCAGCTCGTCGATGAGCGTGCCGAGGATCATCGCGCCGGTGGCGCCCAGCGGGTGGCCCATGGCGATGGCGCCGCCGTTGACGTTGATCTTGTCCAGGCTCAGGTCCATGTCCCGGGCGAAGCGCAGCACCACGGCGGCGAACGCCTCGTTGATCTCGACCAGGTCGATGTCGTCGATGGTCAGACCGGCCTTGGCGAGCGCCTTGTGGCAGGCCGGGGCGGGGCCGGTGAGCATGATGGTCGGCTCGGCGCCGGAGACCGCGGCGGAGACGATGCGGGCGCGCGGGGTGAGCCCGAAGCGCTCGCCGATCGCGCCGCTGCCGATGGCCACCAGGGCCGCGCCGTCCACCAGGCCGGAGGAGTTGCCCGCGTGGTGGACGTGGTCGATGGCCTCCACCCAGTGGTACTTCTGCAGCGCCACCGCGTCGAAGCCGCCCGCCTCGCCGATCGTGGCGAAGGAGGGCTTGAGGGAGGCCAGGCCCTCCGCGGTGGTGCCCGGCCGCACGTGCTCGTCGCGGTCCAGGACGACCAGCCCGCTGCGGTCCCTGACCGGGACCACGGAACGGTCGAAGCGGCCCTCCTTCCAGGCGGCCGCGGCCCGCTCCTGGGACAGCGCGGCGAAGGAGTCCACGTCGGTGCGGCTGAAGCCCTCGATGGTGGCGATCAGGTCGGCGCTGACGCCCTGCGGTACGAAGCCGGTCTCGTAGGCGGTCATCGGGTCGGCGAACCAGGCGCCGCCGTCGGAGCCCATCCGCACCCGCGACATGGACTCCACACCGCCGGCCAGCACCAGGTCCTCCCAGCCGGAGCGCACCTTGGCCGCGGCCAGGTTGACGGCCTCCAGGCCGGAGGCGCAGAAGCGGTTCTCCTGGACGCCGGCCACCGTGTGGGGCAGTCCGGCGGCGATGGCCGCGACCTTGGCGATGTCGGCGCCCTGGTCGCCGAGCGGGCTGACCACGCCGAGCACGATGTCGTCGATGGCGGCCGGGTCGACCGAGGGGAAGCGGTCCCGGAGTTCGTGGATGAGGCCCACCACCAGGTCGATGGGCTTGGTGCCGTACAGGGCGCCATTGGCCTTGCCGCGCCCGCGCGGGGTGCGGATGGCGTCGTAGACATACGCTTCGGTGGTCACGGTGTGCCTTTCGTGGACAGGTACGACGGTGCGCCGGTGCGGCGATACGGCGGTGCGGCGGTGCTGGACGGCGCGGGCGGCGGGTTCCGGTCGGCCCCGGCTCGGCCGGGACCGCCGGGGCTGGACGGTGTCGCGGTCCGGCGCCGGCCGCGGCGCCCTCGCGGGGCCGGCCTGGCGGGACCGGACGGGGTTCACGACAGCAGCGAGCGGCCGATGATCTCCTTCATGATCTCGGTGGTCCCTCCGTAGATCGTCTGGATACGGCAGTCGGTGTACGCCTTGGCGACCGGGAACTCGGTCATGTAGCCGTAGCCGCCGTGCAGTTGCAGGCAGCGGTCGGCGACCCGCTTGTTCAGCTCGGTCGACCACCACTTGGCCATCGAGGCGTGCACCGCGTCCAGTCCGCCGGCCGTGTGCTCGGTGATGCAGCGGTCCAGGAAGGCGCGGGCCACCGCGCACTCGGTGGCCATCTCGGCGATCTCGAAGCGGATGTGCTGGAGCCTGGCCAGCGGCCGGCCGAACGCCTCGCGCTCCTTGACATAGCGGGTGGTGATCTCCAGCAGGCCCTCGGCGGCGGCCACCGCGGCGACCGCGATGCTCAGCCGCTCCTGGGCCAGGTGGGTCATCAGGTGCACGAAGCCGCCGTTCACCTCGCCGAGCAGGTTCTCCTTGGGCACCCGTACGTCGGTGAAGAACAGCTCGGCGGTGTCCTGCGCCTTCTGGCCGATCTTGTCGAGGTTGCGACCGCGCTCGAAGCCGGCCATGCCGCGCTCCACGACCAGCAGACTCAACCCGTGCGCGCCGCCCTCGGGGGTGGTGGCGGCCACCACGATCACCAGGTCGGCCAGGATGCCGTTGGAGATGAAGGTCTTGGAGCCGTTGAGCAGCCAGTGGTCGCCCTGGTCGGTGGCGGTGGTGCGGATGCCCTGGAGGTCGGAGCCGGCGCCCGGCTCGGTCATCGCGATGGCCGTGACGATCTCGCCGGAGCAGAAGCCGGGCAGCCAGCGGCGCTTCTGGTCCTCGGTGGCGAGCGAGGTGAGGTACGGGCCGATGATGTCGTTGTGCAGCGGGATGGCGAGTCCGGTGGCGCCGGCCCGGGCGAACTCCTCGGCCAGGACCGCAGCGTACCGGAAGTCGTCGGTCCCCCCGCCGCCGTACTCCTCGGGCACGGCCATGCCCAGCAGCCCCTGCCGGCCGGCGGCCAGCCAGGCGGCGCGGTCCACGACGCCGTCCTTCTCCCACCGCTCGTGGTGCGGCAGCACCTCCTTGTCGAGGAAGGTGCGCACGGTCTGCCGGAACGCCTCGTGCTCCGCGGTGAACAGCTCGCGCCTCATCGCTCGGTCTCCCTCTCCAGGTCGGTGGGCAGCCCCGGAACCCCCCAGTCGGCGGCGACCCCCGCGGCGTCCGCGCCGGGCGTCGCGGGCGGTCGGCGGACCGCGGTGGGGGTGGCGCCGAAGCGCGGCGCGGGGGCCGGCTGGGTGATGCCCGCGTGCCGGACGAAGGTGCCGCGGGCGGCCAGGTGCGGGTGGCCGGGGGCCTCGCGCAGCGAGAGCACCGGGGCCACACAGGCGTCCGAGCCCTCGAAGACCTCCGTCCACTCCTGGCGGGTGCGCTCCTTGAAGCGGGCGGCGACCGCGGCGCGCAGCTCGCCCCAGCGGTCGAAGTCCTCGCGGGCCGGCACCGCCTCCGCCAGGTCCAGCAGCCGGATGAACTCCGCGTAGAACTTGGGCTCCAGCGCGCCGACCGCCATGTAGCCGCCGTCGGCCGTCTCGTAGCTGCCGTAGAACGGGGCCCCGCCGTCCAGCAGGTTGGCGCCGCGCCGGTCCTGCCAGCCGCCGGCCGCCATCATGCCGTGGATCATCGAGGTGAGGTGGGCGGTACCGTCCACGATGGCGGCGTCCACCACCTGGCCGGCGCCGGTGGCCCGGGCGTGGTGGAGGGCCGCCAGGACGCCGATGACCAGGTAGAGCGAGCCGCCCGCGTAGTCGCCGAGCAGATTGGCCGGGATGGCGGGCGGCTGCCGGACATCGGCGCCGATCATGGACAGCGCGCCGGTGATGGCGATGTAGCCGATGTCGTGTCCGGCGGTGTCGGCGAGCGGGCCGTCCTGGCCCCAGCCGGTCATCCGCCCGTAGACCAGGGCGGGATTGCGCTCCAGGCACTCCTCGGGGCCCACGCCCAGGCGCTCGGCCACCCCGGGGCGGTACCCCTCGATGAGGATGTCGGCGCGGGCCACCAGGTCGAGCACCGCGGCCGGCCCCTCCGGGGACTTGAGGTCGAGCAGCACCGAGCGCTTGTTGCGGTTGGTGACGTCGGACGCGGGGTCGACGCGGAGCCCGCCCCCGCCGGGACGGTCGATCCGTACGACGTCCGCCCCCAGGTCGCCCAGGAGCATCGCGGCGAACGGGCCGGGCCCGATGCCCGCCAGCTCCACCACGCGCACCCCGGTCAGGGGACCGTGCCCTGTCGCCGCCATCCAGTCACCAGCCTTTGTGACAGTACTGCTGTAACACCGCCGATGCTAAGAACACGTTTCACTTTGCACAAGACCCTCTGCCCGACGGCTCCGTACGGCCCGGGGACGCGGGTGGCCGGCAACGCCGGGAGTGCCGACACCGAGCAGGCTGCCCGGGAGCCCGGACGGGGAGACACCGAGCCGAGGGGGCGGGGCCGCCCAGCCGGCGTGGCGGGGCACCCGACCGGCCACCGAGCCGGACCGGGCACCCGGCCGGGGGCATGGAGGCACCAGACCGGGCACCCGGCCGGGCATGGGTCGTCGCCGTGCGGGGCATCCGGCCGAGGACGCGGGGCCACCGGGACGGCATGGGGCACCCCGCGCCCGCGGGAGCAGGGGCGGCGGCGGTCCTGGGGTCAGGCGGTGCCGAGGAGGGATATCAGCCGCTTGGGCGCGATGGTCCGGTAGCTCTCCTCGACCCAGTCGCACAGCAGCTCGGCGTCGGGGGTGTCGGGGTCCGCCCCGCCCAGCGGGACGCTGACCCAGCCGGCGCGGCCCAGTCCGTAGCCGGCGAGGCGGGCGCCCGGCGCGGCCATGGCGTGCGCGTGGGCCTCCTCATCGGTGAGCTTGACCGTGATCCCGGGCGGGCCCTCGCCGCCCTCCGCGCCGAGGAAGACGAAGATCTTCTTGTTGACCTTGACCACGCTCTGGCCCCAGGGGAACTCCTCGACGGCTCCGGGCAGACCGAGCGCGAACTCCCGCACCCGCTCCCGTACCGCGAGCGGGTCTGGCGTGCCGGTCATCGGGCCTCCTCGGGCGGGCGTGCTCCCGCGGTCAGCGGGTGGTCTCCACGTTAGCCTCGGGCACTGACAGCGACTCCTCGGCGACCAGGTGGTCGGGGACGCCCTCGCGGTCCGCCAGCCGGGCCAGTCGGCGCGGTACGTCCGCCCCGACCAGCACGATCACCACCAGGGTGAGTCCGAAGGTGAGCACCGCCAGGGCCCGGCCGAGCGACATGCCCTCGGCGAGGCGGGCGCCCAGGACCGGGGCGACCGCGCCGCCCAGCGCCCCGGTGTTGTAGACGAAGCCCAGCGAGGCGGCCCGGGTCTCGACCGGGAAGTGGCTGGCGATGTACCGGGGCAGGATGCCGGAGATGCCCTGGCTCAGGGCGAGCAGGAAGAACAGCAGCACCCCCAGGCCCACCAGCGAGTCCTGCACCGCGAAGACCGGGAAGACGAAGGCCAGCGAGGCGGCCAGGGTGCAGGCGTAGGCGCGGCGGGTACCGAACCGGTCGCCGGTGAAGCCGGCCAGCCAGCAGCCGGCCATGGTGCCGAAGCCGGCGTAGAACATCACGTCGGCCACCCGGTCGGGGTCGTACCCCAGCTCGCTCTTGAGGTAGGTGGGCAGCAGCGCCTGGATCGGCCAGCTGTAGAGGAAGGCGCAGAAGACCGTGGCCACCAGGCCGATGTAGAGCAGCCAGCGGCGGCGCCCGCCCAGCTGCGCGGCGAAGCCGAGCAGGGCGGCGGCGGACAGCAGGGACAGCGGCCAGCGCAGTCCGGCGCCCAGCGGGGTGAAGACGCAGAACAGCGCGGCGCTCGCGGCGGCGGCCAGCAGTCCGTTGGCCCAGGCCCGCGGCCGCCCGGTGAACAGCGGCCGGAACGGGTTGGGCGGCGCGGGCCGGCCGGCCGTCCGGGCACTCCAGTCCCCCGCCTCGGGCAGCGCCCGGCGCACCCACAGGGCGACCAGCACCGGCAGCACGCCGATCCAGAACATCCAGCGCCATCCCCAGTGCGGCACCACCCACTTGTACAGCTCGGCGGCGACGATGGTGCCGCCCGCGTAGCCGGAGATCAGGAAGCCGGAGGCGCGGTTGCGCAGCCGGGTGGGCCAGGACTCCAGGACGTAGGTGGCGCTGGCGCCGTACTCCCCGGCCATGCCCATGCCGATGAGCAGCCGGGCGGTGAACAGGCTGGTGTAGTTCCAGGCGAACCCGCAGGCGAAGGTGCCCAGCGAGTAGAGCAGGATGCTGGCGATCATCGCGGCCTTGCGCCCGTACCGGTCGCCCATCGCGCCCAGCACCGCGCCGCCGAGCCAGCGGGTGACGAACGCCGCGGAGACCAGGCTGGCCGCGCCGGCGGTGTCCAGCGCGAACTCGTCGGCGATCTCGGTGAGCACCAGGGTGATCAGTACGAAGTCGAAGCCGTCCAGCAGATAGCCGAGCCAGGCGGCGAACAGCGCCTTCCACTGGCCGCCGGACACCTGGCGGTACCAGCGTCCGGGGTCCTCGGCGGGTCGGGCGGGCCGGGTCATCCCAGCAGCCCTCCCTCCTCCAGGATCCGCCGCACCGTGGCGTGCGCCCGGGCGTCCAGTGGCACCTGGGGCGCGGCGGTGGCCGCGCAGGCGATGACCCCCAGCAGCTTCAGGGCGGCCTTGAAGCCGCCCAGGGCCGAGGAGCTGCCGCCCATGGCGGCCGGGTCGCCCGCCTCGGTGAGCGCGAACAGCGCGGCCAGCCGGTCCTGTTCGGCGGCGGCCTCCCGCCAGCGGCCCGCCCGGGCATGGCCGTACAGCCGCAGGTAGCCGTCCGGATCGACGTTGCCGAGGCCGGGTACGACCCCGTGCGCGCCCGCCAGCAGGGCGCCGTCCACCGCGAGTTCGGAGCCGGTGAGCACGGTGAAGGTGCCGTCCAGGCCGAGGGCGCGCATCTCCACCAGCAGGCGGCGCAGCGCGCCGTCGTCGCCGCTGCTGTCCTTGATTCCGGCGAGGGTGCCGTCCTGGGCCAGCGGCAGCAGCAGTTCGGGGGTGAGCTTGGTGTGCACCGCCATCGGGATGTCGTAGCCGAACAGGGGCAGGTCCACGCCGTCCCGGAGCCGCCGGAAGTGGTCGGCGATCTCCACCGGATGGGTGCGGGTGTAGAAGGGGGCGGTGGCCACCAGGGCGTCCACGCCCAGCCGGGAGGCGGTGCGGGCGTGGTCCAGGGCGCGGGCGGTGGTCATGTCGATCACTCCGGCGAGCACCGGGACCCGCCCGCCCGCGGCCTGGCGGACGGTCTCCAGTACGGTGCGTCGCCGGCGGTCGTCGAGGTAGGCGGCCTCGCCGCTGGAGCCCAGGGCGAACACCCCGTGCACGCCGGCCGACACCAGCCGTTCCACCAGGGCGGTGAGCGAGGCGGTGTCGATGTCGCCGTTCGGGGTGAGCGGGGTGCACAGCGGGGGGACGACGCCGGTCAGGGGGGCCGGAAGGAGCATCGGGGACCAGCTTTCTTCACGGGTTCGGGCGGCGCTCGGCCGGTATCGCCGCCGTGCCGCCGGCCGGGCAGCGCGAGCCGCCGACCGGACCGTCAGGGGCATTCGGCGAGGAGCCCGGCGAAACCCGACCAAAAAAGGACATGGGACGTCCCATGATGGCCGCAATGTGTCTCAGCGGGAACCGGCTGTCAAGCCCGCCGCACCCGGCCGAGCCGCCGCGCCGCCGGCGGGTCCGTGTTGACCGGGAATTCCACCGGTCCCTAGGGTGACGCCACGTCAATCGATACCGATCAGTAGGCGAGGGGACCGGCGATGCGGCGACGGGAGAGCAGGGGACAACGGACGTATGACGTCGTGTTGTTCGGGGCCACCGGCTTCGTCGGCGAACTCACCGCCGGCTACCTCGCCGAACACGCCCCGGCCGAGCTCCGCTGGGCCCTCGCCGGCCGCGACCGGGAGAAGCTGCGGCGGCTGCGGGAGCGGCTGGCCGAGCACCACCCGGGGCTGGGCGAACTCCCCCTGCTGCACGCGGACGTGACCGATCCCGCCTCGCTGCGCGCGGTCGCGGCGGACAGCCATGTGGTGGCCACCACCGTCGGCCCCTACCTCAGCTACGGCGAGCCCCTGGTGGCCGCCTGCGCCGAGGCCGGCACCGACTACGCGGACCTGACCGGGGAGCCGGAGTTCGTGGACCTGATGTACCTGCGGCACCACGCGCTGGCCCGCGCCACCGGCGCCCGCATCGTGCACGCCTGCGGCTTCGACTCGATCCCCTACGACCTGGGGGTGCACTACACGGTGCGGCGGCTCCCGGAGGGCGTACCGCTGCGGGTGCGGGGCTTCGTACGCACCAACGGCACCGTCTCCGGCGGCACCTTCGCCTCCACGCTGACCGCGCTGTCCCGCCCGGCGAGCATGGCCCGCACCGCCAGGGCCCGGCGGCGCGCCGAGCCCTGGCCGACCGAGCGCACCGTGCGGTCCGGCCCCGGCCGCCTGCACCGGCGCCGGGACCTGGGGGCCTGGGCGGTGCCGATGCCCACCCTGGACCCGCAGATCGTGCTGCGCTCCGCCGCCGCCCTGGACCGCTACGGGCCGGACTTCGACTACCGGCACCACCTCCTGGTCAGGCGGCTGCCGGTGGTGGCCGGCGGCGCGGCCGGGCTCGGCGCGCTGTTCGCCCTGGCCCAGCTGCCGTGGACCCGCCAGTGGCTCTCCGATCGCCGCAAGCCGGGTGAGGGACCGGACGCGGCCCGGCGCGACCGGAGCCGGTTCGCGGTGCGGTTCATCGGCGAGGGCGGTGGACGGCGGGTGGTCACCGAGGTCTCGGGCGGTGACCCCGGCTACGACGAGACCGCCAAGATGCTGGCCGAGTCCGCGCTCTCGCTGGCCTTCGACGACCTGCCGGACACCGCCGGGCAGGTCACCACCGCTGCCGCCATGGGCGAGGCGCTGACCGACCGCCTGCACCGCGCGGGCATCACCTTCCGCACCCTCACCGAGGACTGACGGAGCGCCCACCGCACCACGGGCGGCGGCGGGGCGGCGGCCCGCCGGTGCCACCGCCCCCGTACGTCTCCGGGCGGCGGCGGTGGCGGGGGGTTCAGCCCGCGCGGAGTGCCTCACGGCAGAGCGAGTCGGCGCGCCGGGTGGACTCCGGAAGGCGGTAGTCGCGGGCCAGCGCCAGGGTGTGCGCGCAGGCGGCCGCCAGGCCGATCCGGTGCCCCACCGAGACGAACACCGGTTTGACGCCGTCCCGGGTACGCAGCGCCCGGCCGACCTCCTCGCCGCCGTCCAGCAGCGGGGACCAGTCGCCCCGGCGGGGTCCGGGAGCCTCGAAACGGAAGGTGAACGGGTTCTTGGCGACGCCGATGGTGGGCAGCCCGGTGAGCACCCCCAGATGGCTGGCCAGTCCGAAACGGCGCGGGTGAGCGAGCCCGTACCCGTCGCAGACCACCAGGTCCGGGGTGCGGTCCAACCGTTCCAGGGCGCCGAGCACGGCGGGGATCTCACGGAACGCCAGCAGCCCCGGCACATACGGGAAGGCGACCCGGCCCACCGCGGTGGCGCTGGCCAGCACCTCCAGGGTGCCCCCGTCCAGCGCCACGGCCGCGGCCGCCACCACGTCCCGTTCGTCGTCGTAGGCCACGTCCACCCCGACCACGGTGCCGGTGCCGACGGCGGGTCCTTCGACGCTCTCGTCGGCGTACCGCTCCACCCGTTCGCGCAGGCTCAGCTGTACGGCGGTGGCCTCGGCCTCGGTGGTGGGCCAGTCGGTCGGAAGCCGGTATCCGGCGGTTCGCTGACTCATGCCACCTGACCGTACCCGTATCCCTCGAACACCTGTCGTGCCATCCGGCCCCGGGACGGCCCTACTCGCCGGAGAACACCAGCCGCGCCGCCCGGCCCTGCTCGCCCGCCGCCCAGCAGCCCCGGTCGGGCGCGCAGTCCACGGTGTCGTACGAGCCGGTGTCGAAGGAGCGCCAGCCGCGCCCGCCGTCCGTGGTCAGCTCGCTCCCGGTGGGGCCGACCGCCAGCGCGGTGGCGGGGCCGCCCGCGCCGCCCCGACCCTGCGGCAGCCAGCTCACCCCGGACCGGTAGCCGGACGGCGGCTGCCGGGACGCCGTCCAGTGGGCTCCGCCGTCGCCGCTGACCGCGGCGGCGTCCGGGGAGGGCTGCCCGGCGCGGTAGTCGCCGCCGACCGCCAGACCGTGCCGGGCGTCCCGGAAGGCGAGTCCGAAGACACCGCGCGCCGGATCGCCCGCGGGGATGGGCGCGTCGGTGACGGTCCAGGTGCGGCCACGGTCGGCGGAGTGCAGCACCCGGGCCGTGGTGGCGCCGCCGGTGGCGATCCAGGCGTGCCGCCCGCCCGCGCTGACCAGGCACTGGCCGCTGGCGGCGAAGGACGCCTCGCCCGGCTGGGCGGCGGGCATGCCCTTCGAGGGCAGCACCCGCCAGCTGCGCCCGCCGTCCTCGGTGGACAGGATGCGGTACCGGCCGTCCACCGGGTCGCTCAGCGCGATGCCGCTGCGGCTGTCGAAGAAGGTCATGCAGTCGTAGAAGGCACGCGGGTCGGTGTTGCGGAAGCTCTCGGTCCAGGTGGCGCCGCCGTCCTCGGTGCGGAACACCCGGGACGCCTCGCCCTCCCCGATGGCCAGCACCACCGCGCGCCGGGCGTCGAACGCCTCGACGTCCCGGAACTCCAGTCCCTCCGCGCCGGGCGGTGAGACATCGCGCCAGCTGCGTCCGGCGTCCCCGGTGCGCAGCACGGTGCCCTTGGTCCCGGCCAGCCAGGCGGTGCTGCGGCTGACCGCCGCCAGGCCCCGGAACCGGGCGTCGGAACCGGTCGCGGTGGGCTGCCAGCGCACCGGGAGACCCCCGGCCGCGACGGCTGCGTCGGGTGCGTCGGCGACGGACGCGGTGCGTTCGGTGGGAGTGCGCGCTTCGGCGGGCGCCACGAGGCCCGCCGCCAGCGCCACCGCGCCCAGCCCGGCGCACACCACCCGGCGCAGCGCCGTCCCGCTCCCCTTGGTACCCGTCACTTCCTTGATCCCCATGGCCCTCATGGAGCGGGAAGCTAGTCGATCGACAAGCCCCCCGTCCATGGCCATGACAGCCCTGGCAGGGCCCCTCGGACGGCCGGGAAGGGTGGGCGCCGGCGCCGGGCGGGCGCCGAATCGCGGGAGCATCTCGGCCTTCCTATCGTGGTCAGGGGGAGCGAGGAGAGTCGCCTCATGACAGTCATGGTCAGCGATGTGCCCCATGCCCACCGCTTCGAGGCCCGCGTCGACGGGGTGCTCGCGGGCTTCGCCCAGTACATGCGCGGGCCCGAGGTCATCGCCTTCTTCCACACCGAGGTGGAGCCGGCCTTCGAGGGGCAGGGCATCGGCTCCGCGCTGGCCCGCAACGCGTTGGACGCGTCCCGCGCCATGGGCCTTCAGGTGATGGCGGTCTGCCCGTTCATCTCCGGCTGGATGGCGCGCCATCCCGACTATCTGAGCCTGGCCTACACGAACCGCAGCAGGGTTACGGACTGAGGAGTCGCGATATATCCACCCACTCACCATAGAAGTGATGCACGTCACATGTTCGCCGGGTGCACGACGGCGCTGAGCTTGCCCTCTAACCGTGCGAACCGAGGCAAGGATCCACACTGACCGCAAGGGAGCCGGCGATGATCACCGTCATCGACCAAGCCGTCCAGGCCCGCCTCATCGCGTCCGTGCCCGAGACCAGTGCCATTCGGGCGAGCCTGCGCTACAGCCGGAACGATCCCTTCGCGGTCCGCGTCTCCTTCCCGCCGGTCGCCTCGCTCGACGGCTCGGAGGTGGAGTGGACCTTCGGCCGGGAGCTGCTGGCCGGCGGACTGCGGGGCCCGGCCGGGCACGGCGATGTGCACCTGTGGCCGTACGGCCCGGACCGGACCGTGCTGGAGCTGCACGCGCCGGAGGGCATGGCGATGGTGCAGTTCGACACCAGCGACCTGCGGCGCTTTCTCCAGCGCACCTATGAGCTGGTCCCCCAAGGCTGCGAGAGCCGGCACCTGGAGCTGGACGAGGACCTGGCCGCGCTGCTGCGGGACGTGTGAGGCGGCGGGACCTGTACCGCTGCGGGGGTGGCGCCCACCGTGGCTCCCGCCCGCGCGTACGCGACCCCGCGCCGCACCGGTCCGTTGCGGCGCGGGGTCGGGCGGGAATCAGGCGTAGAGCTTGATCACCGCGGTGGTGGTGGTGCGCTGGAAATCGGCCACCGGAGCGTCGGCGAAACCGCCCATCTCGCCCCAGCCGACGATGGTCACCGTGCTGCCGTCACGGCCCACTCCGAACAGGTGGATGGAGGGCTCCGAGTCCGGGGCGGAGGTGTGGACGCCGTAGACATGCGCGCCGTCCTCGCCCGTGACGGTGCCGTAGTCGCGCCAGGAGGCGGTGCCCTGGGGGTTCTGCCGCTGCCAGTCGGCCGCGCAGTCGCGGACCTTCCGCTCCACGGCGCCGGCCAGCTTGGCGGCCGCGTCCGCGCTGGCCGCCTTGACCACGATCTGGCTGGCGCCGGTGTCGTACTCGGTCCAGAACAGCCGGTGCGAGGAGCCCGTGGTGGGCAGGGCGTTCTCCAGGCAGAACGGCGCCTCCGGCAGCCCCTGGGTGACGTTCCCCGCGTACCAGGCGGACAGCGGGTGCGGCGGCAGCTCCCTGGGGGCCAGGAAGACCGGCGCGGCCGCCGCCCGCTGCCGCGCCTGGGTCTGGCTGTGGTCTGCGGCCCGGTCCTGGGCCTGGGCGGTGCCACCGGTGGCGAGGACCGCCGCGGCCACCGCGGCGGCGCCGGCCAGGGCCGCGGCACGGGTGGAAAGTCTGCGCGTCTGCATGAGGTTCTTCCCCATCTCCTCTCGGGTCCGCCGCAGCGGTGCGGCGGTACGGGGCACAGCCTGCGAGCCCGGCTCGCGGCAGGGCAACGGCGTGCCGGGCAGGCGGAACGCGGGAACGCCGGAACCTACTCTGACGTGGGGAGACGACAACGCCCTGGAACGCGGTCGCGGAACGCGGAACGCGGGTCGCAGGGCCTTGGGGGAGGTTTTCGTGGGGAGTGAAGAGGTCGACCGGTTCGCCGAGCGGCTGCGCGAGCTCAAGGAGCGCTCCGGGCGCAGCTACGGGACCTTGGCCGCACGCCTGCACATCAGCGCGTCCACGCTGCACCGCTACTGCCACGCGGACGCGGTGCCGGCCCGGTTCGCGCTGGTGGAGCGGTTGGCCCGACTGTGCGGGGCGAGCCCCGAGGAGTTGCTGGAGCTGCACCGCCGGTGGCTCCTGGCCGACGCCGCCCGCCGCGCGGCCTCGGCCCGCGGTGGCGTACCGGGACGCGCGCCGAGGCGCGGGGCCGCCGCCGGCGGGGTGGTGCTCGGCCGGGTACCCGCGGATCCCGGGGCCGAGGCGACCCCGCCGGACCGGCTCCCTGGCGGGTCCTGGGAGGACCGGCCCGAATCACCCACCCCGGAGGACCGGCCCCGGCCGCGCGCCCAAGAAAGCCGGCTCGACGTCCCCGCCTCGGAGGTCCGGCCCGAATCGCCCGCCGCGGAAGACCGGCCCGTACCGCCCGGCAGGGAAGTCCGGCCCGAGCCCCCCGCCCCGGGGGTCCGGCCCGTACCGCGCGTTGGGGCGAGCCCGCCGCGGCCGGCGGTCCGGTCCATGGCGCGCACCTCGGCCGTCCCGCCCGCACCGCGACCCACCGCGGACACTCCGCGCCGGCGCCGGCCGGCCTGGGCGCTGCTGGTGGGAGCCGCCGGGAGTCTGGTGCTGGCGGCCGTCGCGGTGGGGCCGCTTCGGGGCGGCGACCAGCGGACCGGCGCCGGCGAAGGGACCAGCGCCCCGCCGGCCCCCCTGGCCCTGAGCACCCGCTCACACGTCTGGGAGAACGGCTGCGATCACCGCTATCTGATCAACCGTCCGCCGTCCCGGGTCGCCGCACCCCCGGTCGAGCAGTCCGCGCCGGCCTGGGCCGCCGCGCACGGCGCCGTCCACGGGGGCAGCACCAACGTCGAGGTGACGGTGGCGGGCCGGGGCAGGCAGGCGGTGGTGCTGCGGGCTCTCCAGGTGCGGGTGGTGGAGCGGCGCGCCCCGCTCGCCTGGTCCTCGTTCGCCATGGACAACGGCTGCGGCGGCGCCCTCACCCCGCGCACCTTCGCGGTGGATCTGGACGCCGCCCGCCCGCTCGCCCGGCCCACCGACGGCTTCGACGGCGAGCGCACCCTGCCGGCGGTCCGCCTCCCCTACCGGGTGTCCGCCACCGACCCGGAGGTGCTGCTGGTCAACGCCCGTACCCAGGGCTGCGACTGCAGCTGGTACCTGGAGCTCGACTGGGCCGCGGGCGGCCGTTCCGGGACGGTCCGCATCGACGACGGCGGCAAGCCGTTTCGGACCAGCGGAACCACGGGCCGCCCGCAGTACGGCTACGCCTTCGCGGAACAGGTCTGGCGGCGCGACGCCCCCTAGCGCGTGGCCGGAGGGTTCGCCCGGCTCGCTGCCTCCGGCGGGGCGGCCGGTCCGTCGCGCACGTCCGCGCCACCCCGCCGCCCCGCCGCGCCGCCGCGCGCCGGGAGAAGGCGGCCTGAGGTCCCGCCGCCACCGACCCGGCTCAGCCGGACCGTTCCCCACCTGCCCGGTTCAGGGAGACCGTTCGCCACCGCCCGGCTCAGGTGCGTCCCCCACCACCCGGCTCAACCGGACCGTTCGCCAGCGGTGGGCAGCTCGCTCGGGATCGCCGGCACGCCGCCGATCCGCAGGTCGAATCCGGCCGGGCGGGCGCCGCGCAGCGCCTCCCCCATGTAGGTGGTCCAGACCTTGGCGGGGCGGCTGCGGAAGGCGGTCGGCAGGATGGTCTGCCGCTTGTTCCGGTGGTCCTCGCCGAACATTCCGACCACGGTGACCAGGTCCGGTGTGTACCCGGCGAACCAGGCCGCCCGCCGGTCGTCGGAGCTTCCGCCGATGCTCGCCGCGGGCTGGCCGACGGTACGGACCCAGTTCTTGCGGGTCGCCCCGTCGTCGGGGCGCGCCAACAGGGTGGACGTCACCGTGTCGGCGGTCTCCCGGCGCACCACCTGGTCGCCGATCCCGTCCCGGCCCTCGATCCGCTGGTCGCCGCGCCGGGCCGAGAGCACCAGGGTCGGGGTGACCTTGCGGCCGTGGTTGCCGAGGGTGGCGTAGACCCCGGCCAGGTCCATCGGGCTGGTGCCCATCAGGCCGAGCCCGATGGTGCGCCGCGGCCGGAAGCCCTCGGCGTCCGGGTCCATGCCCAGGGCCACCGCGGTCTTCTTGACCATTGCCGGGCCGGCCTTGCCGGTGTACTTCGGCACCGGACCGGTGCCGGTCTCCGCGGCCACCGCGCCCTTCGGGTCCGACTCCAATTCCGCGGCCGTGACCAGCGGCTTGAAGACGGCACCTGCCTGGTAGTCCGCGCGGGTGGCGTTGGACAGGTAGTGCTGGGTGTAGCTGCGCCCGCCGTACAGGGCCAGGACGCGGCCGGTGCGCGGCTCCACCGACACCGCCCCGGCCTGGAGGTCGGACCGCGCGGCCCGGTCGCGGGCGCTGCGCCCGCCGGCCGCCAACTGCCGGGCCACCGCACGTTCCAGGGATTTCTGCTTGGCCCGGTCCACGCTGAGGGTGATGGTCCAGCCGCCGGCGGCGAGCTCCTGCTCGCTGACGCCGGAGGCGATCAGTTCACGCCTGGCCGCGTCGACCAGATAGCCGGCCTGGCCGTCCAGTCCCGGTGTGGGCTTGGGCGGCAGCGGCCGGGGGAAGCGCAACCGCCGCCGCTCCGCATCGTCCAGCCACCCCATCTCGACCATGTTGTTCAGCACGTACTTCCAGCGCTGGGTGACCAGCCGCTTCCCGGTGCGGCTCGCCACGCCCCAGTCGTACTGGCTGGGAGCCTGGACCAGCGCGGCCAGGTACGCACCCTCGGCCACGGTCAGATCGGCGGCCTCCTTGCCGTAGTACGCGCGTGCCGCGGCCTGGATGCCGTACGCGACCCGGCCGAAGTAGCTGGTGTTCAGATAGCCGGCGAGGATCTCGTCCTTGGAGTTGCGCTGGTCGACCTTGAGCGAGATGACCAGCTCCTTCACCTTGCGGGTGATGGTCTGCTCCTGGCTGAGGTAGTAGTTCTTGACGTACTGCTGGGTGATGGTGGAACCGCCCTGGGTGCCGCCTCCGGTCACGGTCTTGGCCAGGCCGCGGGCGATGCCCATCGGGTCCACGCCCGCGTCCTGGTAGAAGGACTTGTTCTCCGCCGCGACGAAGGCCCGCTGCACATGCCTGGGGATGCGGTCGATCGTCACCGACTCCCGGTTGATGTCACCGGTGCGGGCCAGCAGGGTGCCGTCGCTGTAGAGGTAGACATTGCTCTCCGCCTTGGCCACGGCGTTCGCTTCGGGGATGTCGATCATGTAGTAGAGCACCGCGAAGGCGCCGAGCAGCAGCAGCCACAGGGAGAGCACATAGGCGAGCATCCGCCGCCAGGTGAAGAACCGGCGGATGCCGGCCCGCTTCTTCCGCCGCCCACCGTCTCCTGCCGCCCCGGCCGCCTTCGCCCGTACCGCCCCGGTCCGAGCCACCCGGGCCTTGCGGCGCGCGGACCGCGTTCGAAGACCTCCGCCCGCCCTGCTGGGGTCACTTGGTGCGCTCGACGTACGCGGGGCTCCCGGGACGTCCCGTGCCTCTGACCCATCCGGCGCTTCCGGAGCATCTGCCGCATCCGATGCACCTGGCGCGCTTGGCGTGCCCAGTGTGCCCGCCGCGCCTTGTGCGCCTTGTGCTTCCGGCTCGCCCGGTCCTCCCGACGCCCCCAGCACTGCCGGCGCCCCCGCGTCACAGTCCTCGACCATGGCCTCATCGGCCCGCGGGCCCCCGGGCCGGCGCCCAACCACCGTGTGCCGACCAGCCGTTCGAGGCCGCCTCCACCTGATACGCATGCCGGCCATACTCGGCGGGAAAGATCTTCAAACCCCTGCCACCGGGTGTCTCCTGCGGCTCGACCACCCCTCGGATGTGTATCGACCGTGTATCGGCCGCCCCTCCCCTACTCCTCGAACTCCGCCGGTTCCTCTCCGTGGTCCTCCGGCAGCCGCAGCACGGCCACCGCGCCGCCGTCCGCCGCGTTGCCGAACTCCAGCGCGGCGCCCAGCACCTGAGCCTGTCCCAGGGCGATGGTCAGCCCCAGCCCATGGCCCCGGCCGCGCTCCTTGACGCCGGTCCGGAACCGCTGCGGGCCGCCGGTGAGCAGTTCCTGCGGGTAGCCGGGGCCGTGGTCGCGCACGGTCACGGTGCGCCCGTCATCCCCCACCGTCACCACCACCTCCCCACCTCCGTGCCGGTGCGCGTTGACCACCAGGTTGGCCAGGATTCGCTCCAGTCGGCGCGGGTCCGTCCACACCCTCGCGGCCCCGTCCGCCCGCTCCGTGCACAGCGTCGCGGCCAGTCCGGTCCTGGCCACCGCCTCCTCGACCAGCGGAGCCACCGCGCTGGGGGTGAGGTCGGCCCGTTCCGCGCCGGCGTCCAGCCGGGAGATCTCCAGCAGGTCCTCGACCAGGGTGCTGAGCACCCGCACCCGGTCGCGTACGTAACCTGCCGCCTCGTCCTCGGCCGGCAGCAGTTCGGCCGCGGTGACCAGGCCCATCAGCGGGGTACGCAGCTCATGGGCGACGTCGGCGGTGAACCGCTGCTCGCTGCGCAGCCGCTCCTGGAGGGCGGCGGCCATCGAGTCGACGGCGCCGGAGATCTCCGCGATCTCGTCGTGCGGGCGGTTCGCCGCCGAGATACGGGCGTCCAGCTCGCCGGCCGCGATGCGGCGGGCGGTGCCGGCCGCGATCCGCAGCCGGCGGCTCATCCGCCCGGCGGTGAACACCCCCAGCGGCAGCACCACGGCGGTGGTCGACAGTCCGGCCAGCAGGATGTTGGTGTCCAGCGCGCCGAGGTCCCGGATGGTGGTCCCCAGGTCCACGCGTACGGACAGCACCCGGCCGCCGGCCGGTCGCGCCGCCCACATCGCCGGCCCGTCGGGGTCGGTGGCGAACCGGCTGCCACGGTGCCCGCGGCGCACCAGGTCGCGCAGGTCCGACGGGAGGTTGGGAGCGTCCAGCGCGGCCCCGGAGCCGTGCACCGCACCGGTGCGCGCATAGATCATCGCCGCCTGGTCCAAGGTGGTGGAGGCGGCGTCCCGGGCCTGGGACAACTCCCGGTCCCGGGAGGCCTGGTGCACCAGCACACCGACGGCCGAGGCGGCGGTGCAGGTCGCCGCGGCCACCAGGGCGGCGATCCGCCATCGCAGGGTCACGGGTCAGCGCCGCAGCTTGTAGCCGAAGCCGCGGACCGTCTCGATCCGGGCCGCGCCGATCTTGGCCCGCAACCGCTGCACATGCAGGTCCACCACGCGGGTGTCGCCCTGCCAGGCGTGGTCCCACACCCGGCTGAGGAGCGTACGGCGCTCCAGTACGACCCCGGGCGAGGCGGCGAACTCCAGCAGCACCCGCAGCTCGGTCGGGGTCAGTGCCAGCAGTTCCCCGCCGCGGCGCACCTCCATCCCCCGCGGGTCGATGCTCAGGTCCCCGAACACCAGGACCTCCGGCTCCGCCTCGCTCGCATCGTCCGCCCCGTTCCGGGGCACCGAGGGGAGGGAGGCGCGGCGCAGCAGCGAACGGATCCGGGCCACCAGCACCGCGCTCTCGCACGGCTTCACCACGTAGTCGTCGGCGCCGGCCTCCAGGCCGGAGACGACATCCAGGGCATCGCCGCGCGCGGACATCATCAGGATCGGCGCCAGGCTCAGTTCACGTATCCGGCGGCACAGCCCGATCCCGTCCAGTTCGGGCAGCATCACATCGAGCAGCAGCAGATCGGGTCGGCACTCCCGGAAGACCTCGAGGCCGGTCAGCCCGTCGGCGGCGGTGGACACGGTGAAGCCGTACCGCTCCAGTGCCATCCGGACCGTGTTGCGGATCACCTCGTCGTCCTCCACCAGCAGCAGATGCGCCTCGGTCGGCGACCCGGGCGGGGTGAAGGCGGGCGGGGCGGGTGTCATGGCGTGGGGGTCCCCTCTGCGTCCTGAGCATCGTTTCCCGGTGTGACGGGGGCCATCACCGTGCCGTTCCACCGGTAGCGGGTGGTGGTCAGGCCGTCCCCTCGGACCACGTTGACCACCAGGTCGCGGCCGTAGGTCTCGATGGTGAGGCCCGTCAGGTCGTAGAGCACCAGCACCGGTCGCACCCGGTTGCCGAAGGCCCGGTAGACCTCCACCCACGTCATCCGGAGGCCGATCTCGTCCACCGCGACCACCAGCTCCTCCCGGCCATCGCCGGTCAGGTCCCGGTAGACCGGGTCGCGCATCGTGCAGCGCGACGCGCAACCGCCTGGGGCCGTACCGAGCACTCCCCTCGGCATGACGGGGTCGTTCTTCAGCAATTTCTCCAGGGGCACCGCACGCAGCCCGGCGGCCGGCACGGTGACCCCGGGCAGTGGCGGATAGGACGGCGTCACGGATGTCGGCTCCGTCTGGGCGGGCCGCTGGGGCTGCGGGGTGTATCCGGGCCACAGCGGCGAGGCGCTGATCGGCGGCGTCACCTCTGCCGCCGGCCCCCCGTCCCGCAACCCGGTATC
>NZ_SRID01000249.1 GCF_004684805.1 Streptomyces palmae | reverse complement strand
TCTTTTAAGGGATACGGCGTTCAACTCGATCTACACTTAGGCGATCGTCGGCAGCTTCAGATGTGTATAAGCGACAGCTCTCCCCCCCAAGACGCCACACGCAGCCGGCAGAGGAGTCACAGTGAACACCACCGGCAGTCAGATCTACCGGGCCGAGGTACTGGCTGAAGGCCCCGTCGACGGGCACATGAAGCGTGTCTGCCTCGGTAGGCACCAGACACCGTCAGCCGCAGACGCCCTCCACTGGCTCCGGGTCCAGGCCGTCCGCGTCGCCGACGGCCTGGACCTGGACCCGCGCACGCCCTGGCTGGCCGGCCGATCGCTGCGCACCGTACCGGATGCCCTGGCCGACGTTCCGACCGAGTTTCGGCAGTGGTGTGCGGACCCGGATCGGCAGCTTTGGGCGCTGAGACAGTTGGAGGAAGGCGTGCCGGTGGTGGTGGCCGCCACCGACCACACCGGCCGTTACTCCCTGACTGCCTGGCCTGCGGCCTCTCACGTGGCCCGGCCCTCGTCCCGGCGGCACCTCCACCGCAAGCGCCGACCGCTGGCGGCCCTCGTCGCTCGGCTCGCGGGCTGAGCGCCCAGACTCCCCCCCCTGCCGCTTCCTGGCCGGCCGGGGCGGGTTGCACATCCGCGCACGATCCACAGAGAAGGGTCAGACAGTGACATCGACCGCGCAAGTGTTAGCCGAGGCCACCACCATTCGACTGCTGTGGCTGGACCTCACCCGGAAGTGCCAGCTCACGTGCTCGCACTGCTACAACGAGTCGGGCCCCGAAGGACGCCACGGCACCATGACCCGCGAGGCTTGGATCAGCGTCCTTGACCAGGCCGCTGGCTGCGGCGTTACCGACGTGCAGTTCATTGGCGGTGAGCCGACCATGCACCCCGACTTCGCGGAGCTGGTGGACCATGCGCTGACGATCGGCCTGCGCGTGGAGGTCTACAGCAACCTCGTACACGTCCCGCCGAAGCGCTGGGAACTGTTCCAGCGCGATGGCCTGTCCCTGGCTACCTCCTACTACTCGGCGAAGGCCGAGGAACACGACGCGCGGACCGGCCGCCGCTCCCACGATCGCACCCGGGCCAACATCCACAAGGCCGTACAGCTCGGCATCCCACTGCGCGCCGGGATCGTCGCCGATTCCGGACAGCAGATCGCCGAAGCACGCCGAGACCTGGAATCGCTCGGTGTCAAGCGGATCGGCGCGGACCGCGTCCGGGAGTTCGGACGCGCCTCCAGCACCCCGAAGCCGGATGTGGCCGGCCTGTGTGGCGGGTGTGGTGACGGCCGGGCGGTGATCGACCCGACCGGCACCGTCGCGCCTTGTGTCTTCTCCACCTGGATGGGTGTCGGCAACGTCCACGATGCCTCACTCGCCTCTATCCTGAGCGGTCCCGCCTTCTCCGAAGCGGTCGACTCCCTCCGAGCCGACTGGGGGAAGAAGGACAAGGACAACGACCAAGGCCAGAACCAGCCGTGTCATCCTGACTGCGTCCCGAAGAACCCATGTGACCCGAGGTGCGCACCGAACGATGCGTGCCGTCCGGGTGCACCGCTCAGCGAATGCAGGCCGAAGAACTGACGTAACCGAGGAGACTCGACGTGGGTGACCTGCCCGACGGCCACTTCAGACATCTGATCCTGCCGTACACCGGTAAAGTCACCCACGTTCGGGTTCCGGCCCGGGGGTTCAGTTCCGACTTCTCCGCAGTCATCGACAGCGAGAAGGGGCGGTTCTTCGTCAAGGCGATGTTCAACCGCCCCGGGGGGCGGAAGGCCTCCATCCTCCGGGAGCGGGCTATCAACCCCCACGTACAGCCTCTCTCACCCCGACTGTTGTGGAGCGTTGACGGAGACGACGCCGGGTGGATCATCCTCGGCTTCGAGGCCATCGAGGAGCGCGGCCTTGACTTCGAGCCGGGTTCGCCGGACCTCCCCCTCGCCGTTGACCTCCTCAACCGGGCAGCCAGGCTGGAGTTGCCCGACGTCGCACGGGACTGGCGGGAAGACCGGTGGGACGCCTACGTGAGCAGCAAAGGCGAGCTAGGGCTTCTCCGCGGTGACGCCCTGCTGCACACCGACATCAACCCAGCCAACCTGACGGTAGGAGAAGCGGGCTCGTGGATTATCGACTGGTCGTGGCCCACCCGCGGGCCCGGCTTCATCGACCCGGCCTGTTTCGTCGTGCAGCTGATCGCCGCCGGCCACAGCCCCGAGTCCGCCGAGTCCTGGGCTGCCGGCTGCACCGCATGGACGAGTGCCGATCCGAGGGCGATCGACGTGTTCGCTGTGGCCGATCTGCGCATGCACCGGCGGTTCATCGAGCGGAATCCCAGTGAATCCTGGCTCGCCGCGATGCTCGCGGCAACGGAGGCATGGGCCTCCCACCGGGGTGTATCTGCATAGCACCGCCCGGGGCCCGGGCGTCATCAGGCGGCGGCCGGACCCGGCGTCCACCGCGGCCAGGTAGCGGTCTGATCGTCGCTCCCGTGTAGTGCGTCTTCGGTTCGGCGCGGACATCGCGCGAGCGGATGCGGTGGTACAGCCGGCCGGTGGCCGGATCGAGGGCGGTGAGCATGTGCCGCACACCTTGTGCGCCGCCGCCTCGCCGTAACGAGCGAACGCCCGTCATGGCGAGGGCGATCCGCACACAGGCGCCGCCGGATGCGGCAGGACCGTCCCGCGCCACCGCCGGGGCGGTGCGGGACGGTCCTGGGGAGGGTGCGGGCCGAGGGGTGGTCAGTCCTCCGAGCGGTCCGAGCGGTCGTAGGAGCTGGTGCCCGAGTCCAGCAGCGGTTCCTGGTTCTTCAGGTGCGCCGGGGCCAGGGCCCGCAGCACGTGGTAGCCGGTGATCACCACGATGGTGCCCAGCGCGATGCCGCTCAGCTCGAAGTTGTCGCTGATCTTCAGGCCGACGCCGCCGACGCCGATGATCACGCCCGCCGCCACCGGCACCAGGTTCAGCGGGTTGCGCAGGTCCACCTTGTTGTGCACCCAGATCTGGGCGCCCAGCAGGCCGATCATGCCGTAGAGGATCACCGTGATGCCGCCCAGTACGCCGCCCGGGATGGCCGCGACCACCGCGCCGAACTTCGGGCACAGGCCGAACAGCAGCGCGAAGCAGGCGGCGGCCCAGTAGGCGGCGGTGGAGTAGACCCGGGTGGCCGCCATCACGCCGATGTTCTCGGAGTAGGTGGTGTTGGCCGGGCCGCCGACCGCGGTGGAGAGCATGGTCGCCACGCCGTCCGCCGAGATGGCGGTGCCCAGCTTGTCGTCCAGCGGGTCGTCGATCATCTCGCCGACCGCCTTGACGTGCCCGGCGTTCTCCGCGATCAGCGCGATCACCACGGGCAGCGCGACCAGGATGGCCGACCAGTGGAAGGTCGGGCCGTGCAGCGTGGGGAACCCGAACCAGTCGGCCTTGCCCACCGCGGACAGGTCCAGCCGCCAGTGGTCCACGGCCTCGCCGCCGCCGTTCACCGAGTGGATCTTGCCGAAGATCCGGTCCAGGGACCAGGACAGCGCATAGCCGAAGACCAGCCCGAGGAAGATCGCGATCCGCGACCAGAAGCCGCGCAGGCAGACCACCGCGAGGCCGGTGAAGAGCATGGTCAGCAGGGCGGTCCACTGGTCCGTCGGCCAGTAGGTGTGGGCCGTCACCGGCGCCAGGTTGAAGCCGATCAGCATCACCACCGCGCCGGTGACCACCGGCGGCATGGCGGCGTGGATGATCCGCGCGCCGAACTTCCGCACCGCCAGCCCGGCGAGCAGCAGCGCGGCGCCGACCACGAAGATCGCGCCGGTGACCGCGGCGCTGCCGCCGCCCTGTGCCCGGATCACCGCGGCCACACCCACGAACGACAGGCTGCATCCCAGATAGCTGGGCACCCGGCCGCGGGTGGCCAGCAGGAACAGCATGGTGGCGACGCCGGACATCATGATCGCCAGGTTGGGGTCCAGGCCCATCAGCACCGGGGCGACGAAGGAGGCGCCGAACATCGCCACCACGTGCTGCGCGCCCAGCCCGGCCGTACGCGGCCAGGAGAGCCGCTCATCGGGTCTGACCACGGCCCCCGGGGCGGGAGTGCGCCCATCGCCGTGCAGGGTCCAGCGCACGCCCAGGCCCATGACTGCTCCACTTCGTCCAGTTCATTTTCAGAAAAATGTGATCGAAAATGCGAAAATATTCGAAGCCGATCGGAGCAATGTTACGGGGCGAGCGGCGCGCTGCCTTCCGTCCCGAGAGGTGGCGCCGTCCGTCCGACGAGGTCAGGGGCCTCCGGCGCGGCGGACCGCGCGCCGCCCCACCCCGGTGACCCAGGCCACAGGGTGATGGCCTGCAGAGACGCCGAGGACGCATGGCACACTGGTGGCGTACCAGTGACGTCAGCGCACTCCGGGGTCGGTGAAAGTCCGAGCCGGCGGTTACAGTCCGCGACCCGTCCGCCGCCAGCGGCCGGTTGACCAGGTGAAATTCCTGGACCGACGGTGAAAGTCCGGATGGGAGGCAGTGCGCGGCGGGTTTGGCACCGGTGCGTCGCGCTCCGGCGGACCCTCCCCAGGGACGGTTCCGTGTTCCGGTCGTGCCGCCTCGGCGACGCCTCTTCCCGCTCTCTGTCCTTCGACAGCCCCGGAGTCCGCGCCCCTTGAGGCAGGAGGACCCGGTGGCCACCGCAGCCGAAACCCGCGCGATGCGCCGAGCCGTGGAGCTCGCCGCCCGCGGCCTCGGCCACACCAGCCCCAACCCGGTCGTCGGCTGCGTCATCCTCGACGCCGCCGGAGAGATCGCCGGCGAGGGCTGGCACCGCCGCGCCGGCGGCCCGCACGCCGAGGTGCACGCGCTGCGCGCGGCCGGGGAACGGGCCCGCGGCGGCACCGCCCTCGTCACCCTCGAACCCTGCAACCACACCGGGCGCACCGGCCCCTGCGCACAGGCCCTGATCGCCGCCGGGGTGGCCCGGGTGGTCTACGCGGTGGCCGACCCGACCCCCACCGCCACCGGCGGCGCCGCCACCCTGCGGGCCGCCGGCGTGGAGGTCGAGGGCGGTCTGCTGGACGAGGAGGCCGCCGCCGGCAACGAGGCCTGGCTCACCTCGGTGCGCCACGGCCGGCCGTTCGTGCTGTGGAAGTACGCCGCCACCCTGGACGGACGCAGCGCCGCGGCCGACGGCACCAGCCGCTGGATCACCTCCCCCGAGTCCCGCGCCGATGTGCACCGGCTGCGCGCCCAGGCGGACGCGGTCCTGGTCGGCTCCGGCACCGCGCGCGCCGACGACCCCCAACTGGCCGCCCGTACCGGCGACGGCGAGGTGACCCAGCCGCTGCGCGTGGTGCTCGACACCGAGGGCACCGCCGTACGCCCCGGAGCCCGGGTCCTGGACGGCACGGCGCCCACCCTGATCGCGGTCGGCCCGGACGCCGGGACCGCACTGCCGGCCGGCCTGGCCGAGGTGGTGCGGCTGCCCCGCGCCACGGACGGCCGCGGCCTGGACCTCGGCGCCCTGCTGGCCGCGCTGTACGACCGCGGCGTCCGCTCCGTCCTGCTGGAAGGCGGCCCCACGCTGGCGGGTGCCTTCCTGGCCGCCGGCGCCGTGGACAAGGTGGTGGGCTACCTCGCCCCGGTGCTGCTGGGCGAGGGCCCGGCCGCCCTGGCGGGGGCCGGAATCACCACGATCACCCAGGCGTTGCGCCTCGATGTGGCCGAGACCACGAGAATCGGCCCGGATCTTCGGATCACCGCTGTACCCGTACCACCCGCCATTGAGTCCGACACTGATCAGCACAGGGAGAACTGACGTGTTCACGGGAATCGTTGAAGAGCTGGGTGAGGTCGTCGCCGTCGAGAACCTGGAGGACTCCTCCCGTTTCCGACTCCGCGGCCCGCTGGTCACCCAGGGCGCCAAGCACGGTGACTCCATCGCGGTCAACGGTGTCTGCCTGACCGTCGTGGAGACCGCCGACGGCGAGTTCACCGCCGATGTGATGGCCGAGACCCTGAACCGCTCCAGCCTCGGCGCGCTGGCCGCCGGCTCCCGGGTGAACCTGGAGCGCCCGATGGAGCTGGGTGGGCGCCTCGGCGGCCACCTGGTGCAGGGTCATGTGGACGGCACCGGGACCATCGCCGAGCGCACCCCGGCCGAGCACTGGGAGATCGTGAAGATCTCGCTGCCGGCCCACCTCGCCCGCTATGTGGTGGACAAGGGCTCCATCACCGTGGACGGCATCAGCCTCACCGTGGTCGAGGCCACCGACAGCTACTTCACCGTCAGCCTCATCCCGACCACCCTCGACCTCACCACGCTCGGCACCAAGCAGGTCGGCGACCCGGTCAACCTGGAGGTCGACGTGGTCGCCAAGTACGTCGAGCGGATGCTGGGCGACCGCGCGCAGGACCGTGAGAAGAAGGACCCGGACGAGTGAGTGCCACCACGACCGGCGCCCTCGGGTGGCTGAACACCGAGGCGGGCCAGGTGCTCGGCCAGCACATCCTCTGGTCGGACATGATCGGCAACATCCTGGGCCTGGTCGCCCTCGCGCTGGGCTGGCGGCGGTCCCTGTGGACCTGGCCCGCCCAGCTCGCCTCCGGCCTGGTGCTGGTCGCCGCCTACTCCGCCGCGCACCTCAGCGGCGGAGTGGGCAAGCAGCTGCTGGTCATCGCGGTCGCCGGCTGGGGCTGGCGGCGCTGGCGGAACGGCCGCACCGAGGCCGCCGGCCGCGCCGCCGGCGGCGCGGTGGCGGTCCGGTTCGCCACCGGGCGGGAGCGGATCGCCCTGCTGGCCGGCACCGCCGCCGGCACCCTGGCGGTGGGCGCGCTGTTCACCGCCCTGCCCCAGCTGTCCTGGAACCCCTGGCCGGACGCGTACATCTTCACCGGCACCCTTGCCGCGATGGTCGCCCAGGCCCGCGGACTGGTGGAATTCTGGTTCGCCTGGTTGCTGGTGGACCTGGTCGGCGTTCCGCTGGCGTTCAGCAGCGGACTGGCCTTCTCCGGTCTGGTCTACGTGATCTACCTCGCCCTGGTGCTGTGGGGCGCCCGCGACTGGTGGCTGCGCTCCAGGGCGCGTACCGCCGCCCCGGCGCCCGTTTGGGAAGGAGCGCTGTCGTGAGCCAGCCGGAAGTCAACGAAGGAGGCCGGGCATGACCGTCCTGGACACCGTGCGGAACTGGACCGACGACCTGGTCCTGGACCCCGTCGAGCGGGCGATCGCCGAGATCGCCGCGGGACGGCCGGTGGTCGTCGTCGACGACGAGGACCGCGAGAACGAAGGCGACCTGATCGTCGCCGCCGAGAAGGTGACCCCCGAGACCGTCGCCTTCATGATGAGCGAGTGCCGCGGCCTGATCTGCGCCACCCTGGAGGGCCCCGACCTGGACCGGCTGGACCTGCCGCAGATGGTGCGGCAGAACACCGAGTCCATGGGCACCGCCTTCACCGTCTCGGTGGACGCCACCGCCCGGCACGGGGTCGGCACCGGGATCAGCGCCGCCGACCGGGCCACCACCCTGAGGCTGCTCGCCGACCCGCACAGCGCGCCCGAGGACTTCGCCCGGCCCGGCCATGTCTTCCCGCTGCGCGCCCGCCCCGGCGGCGTGCTGGTGCGCAACGGCCACACCGAGGCCGGCGTGGACCTCGCCCGGCTGGCCGGACTCCGCCCCGCCGCCGCGATCGTGGAGATCGCCGGCGAGGACGGGGTGATGCTCCGGCTGCCCGAGCTGGTCGCCTTCGCCCGCCGGCACGGCCTGGCGATCATCTCGATCGAGGACCTGATCGCCTACCGCCGCACCTCCGAGCCCACCGTGCGCCGGGAGGCCGAGACCCGGCTGCCCACCGCCGTCGGGGACTTCCGCGCGTACGGCTACCGCTCGACCGTGGACGGCGTGGAGCATGTGGCCCTGGTCGCCGGGGACCTCGGCGACGGCCAGGACGTACTGGTGCGGGTCCACTCCGAGTGCCTGACCGGCGACGTCTTCGGCTCGCTGCGCTGCGACTGCGGCCCCCAGCTGCACACCGCGCTGGAGCGGATCGCCGCCGAGGGCCGGGGCGTGGTGCTCTACCTGCGCGGCCACGAGGGGCGCGGCATCGGGCTGATGTCCAAGCTGCGCGCCTACGAACTCCAGGAGCTGGGCCGGGACACCCTGGACGCCAACCTGGAGCTCGGCCTGCCCGCGGACGCCCGCGACTACGCGGCCGGCGCGCAGATGCTCACCGACCTCGGCGTGCGGTCACTGCGGCTGATGACCAACAACCCGGACAAGTCGGCCGCCCTGACGCGGCACGGGCTGCGGGTCACCGGCCGGGAGCCGATGCCGGTCCAGGCCGGGGAGCACAATGTCCGCTATCTGCGGACAAAGCGGGACAGGATGGGGCATGACCTGCCCTGGTTGGACGAGGAGCCCTCCGCGTCGGCCACGACCCCCTGACTCCTCAACAACCTTTCAAGCACCTGAGCCACCAGGAACCCGCCGGCGCGCGCCGTCATCCGCGCGCCCGACCACGGCTCAGCACCACCAGCACCACCAGCACAAGACGACCAGGATCGAGGAAAGACGTGAGCGGTAAGGGCGCCCCCGAGCTGACCGTGAGGAACTGCGGCGACCTGCGTGTGGCCGTGGTGGCCGCACAGTGGCACACCCAGGTGATGGACGGGCTGATCGCCGGCGCCCTGCGCGCGCTGAGCGAGCTCGGCATCGACGAACCCACCCTGCTGAGGGTGCCCGGCAGCTTCGAGCTGCCGGTGGTCGCCAAGGTGCTGGCAGGGCGGGGCTATGACGCGGTGGTCGCCCTCGGCGTGGTCATCCGCGGCGGCACCCCGCACTTCGAGTACGTCTGCCAGGGCGTCACCCAGGGCCTCACCCAGGTCAGCGTGGACACCGGCGTGCCCATCGGCTTCGGCGTACTGACCTGCGACACCGAGGAGCAGGCCCTGGACCGCGCGGGCCTGCCGGGCTCCCAGGAGGACAAGGGCCACGAGGCGGTCACCGCGGCGGTGGCCACCGCCGCCACCCTGCGCACCGTCGCCGAGCCCTGGCGCTGATCCGGGCGGCGACCCCAGTACGCTAGGACCACCATGGCCAACAAGACATTCGAGGAGCTCTTCACCGAGCTCCGGCAGAAGGCCGCCACCGGCGACCCCAGCACCTCCCGCACCGCAGAGCTGGTGGACAAGGGGGTGCACGCGATCGGCAAGAAGGTCGTCGAAGAGGCCGCCGAGGTCTGGATGGCCGCCGAGTACGAGGGCGCGGACCGCACCGCCGAGGAGATCTCCCAGCTGCTGTACCACCTCCAGGTGATGATGGTCGCCCGGGGGATCTCACTCGACGACGTATACGCTCACCTCTGACCGCCGCCCGCCGCCCGCCGGCCGTCGCACCCACTGCCCCACCGCACCGCCCGAACACCCCGACGCACGAAGGAAACCGCTCTCATGCTGCGCATCGCCGTCCCCAACAAGGGTTCACTGTCCGAGCCTGCGTCGGCGATGCTCCATGAGGCCGGCTACCGGCAGCGCGCCGACCGCAAGGAACTGGTCCTGGTCGACGCGGACAACGAGGTCGAGTTCTTCTTCCTGCGCCCGCGCGACATCGCCGTCTACGTCGGCTCCGGCCGGCTGGACATCGGCATCACCGGCCGGGACCTGCTGCTCGACTCCGGCTCCCAGGCCGAGGAGATCATGCAGCTGGGCTTCGCCGGCTCCACCTTCCGCTACGCCACCCGCCCCGGCACCGCCAAGGACGTCGGCGACTTCGGCGGCATGACCATCGCCACCTCCTTCTCCGGCCTGGTCACCCAGCACCTCGCCGAACACGGGGTGGACGCCTCGGTGGTGCACCTGGACGGCGCCGTGGAGACCGCCATCCAGCTGGGCGTCGCGGAGATCATCGCGGATGTGGTGGAGACCGGCACCACCCTGCGCAACGCCGGCCTGGAGGTCATCGGCGAGCCGATCCTGGAGTCCGAGGCCGTGGTGATCCGCCGCACCGGCGCTCCGCTGGACGACCCCAAGGTGCAGCAGTTCCTCCGCCGGATGCACGGCGTCCTGGTCGCCCGCCGCTACGTGATGATGGACTACGACATCCGGGTCGAGCAGGTGGAGCGCGCGGTGGCGCTCACCCCCGGCCTGGAGTCGCCCACCGTCTCCCCGCTGCACCACGAGGGTTGGGTCGCGGTCCGCTCCATGGTGCCCTCCAAGGACGCCCAGCGGATCATGGACGAGCTGTACGAGCTGGGCGCCCGCGCGATCCTGACCACCGGCATCCACGCCTGCCGCCTGTGACGTCCGGCCGCACCCCCGCCCCCAGCCGCTGACGAAAGACCGACGCCGTGTCCGCC
>NZ_SRID01000248.1 GCF_004684805.1 Streptomyces palmae | reverse complement strand
CCCCCACACCCCGAATCCGCTCATCCCCGAATCGTCGGACCCCCGAATCCCGATCACGCACAGGGCGAGGCAGGCCATGAACCTGAGCATCCGCAACCAGCTCCCCGGCGCCGTGCTGGAGATCACCCACGGCGAGGCGATGTCGACCGTGCGGGTCACCCTGCGGGGCGGTCAGGAGATCACCGCGGCGGTGACCCGGGCCGCCGTCGAGGACCTCGGGCTCGCCCCGGGCCAGTCGGTGACCGCCCTGGTGAAGTCCACCGAGGTCGCACTGGCCACCGGCCCGCTCTCCGGGGTGAGCATCCGCAACCAGTTGCCCGGCACGGTCTCCGCGATCACCTCCGGTGCGGCCATGGCCACCGTCGAGGTGGCGATCACGGGCGGCGAGCTGACCGCCGCCATCACCCAGGCCGCCGTCGCGGACCTCGGCCTGGCACCCGGCTCCCCCGTGGTGGCACTGGTGAAGTCCACCGAGGTGTCCCTCCTGGCCGGCTGAGCCCGCACGCTCATGCCGGACGCCGGTCCGACCGGTGGAACGGGCCCCCACCGCGGAGTCGGTGGTGAGTGGTCGCGGTGCCGGGGATGAGTGGTCGCGGTGCCGGGGGATCCCGGCGACATGCCCGCTGGAGATCCGGGCGCGGCCCGTCAGCGTCGCCGGCGGGCGTTGAGCCGGGCGGCCTGGCGGGTCAGGTGGTCGCGCTCGGCGAGGTTGGGCGCCCGGTGGGCCGCCTCGGCGTACAGTCGGGCCGCCGTCGCCAGGTCGCCGTCCCGCTCGTGGAGGTACGCCGCCACCGCGGCGTGGCGGGGCAGTGCGGCGTCCAGCGCCGCGAGCTCGGCCAGGCCGGCGCGCGGTCCGTCGGCCTCGCCGACGGCGACCGCGCGGTTGAGCCGGACGACCGGGCTGTCGGTCAGGCGCGCGAGTTCGTCGTACCACTCGACGATCTGCACCCAGTCGGTCTCCTCGGCGGTGGGCGCGTCGGCGTGGAGTGCCGCGATGGCGGCCTGGGCCTGGAACTCGCCCAGCCGGTCGCGGGCGAGGGCCGCCTGGAGGATCCCGATGCCCTCGGCGATCAGCGCGGTGTCCCACCGGCCGCGGTCCTGCTCGGCGAGCGGCACCAGACTGCCGTCGGGCGCGGTCCGGGCGGCGCGCCGGGCATGGTGGAGCAGCATGAGCGCGAGCAGCCCCGACACCTCGGGGTGGTCGACGGCGGCCGCGAGCTGCCGGGTGAGCCGGATGGCCTCGGCGGCGAGGTCGACATCGCCGGAGTAGCCCTCGTTGAAGACCAGGTAGAGGACGCGCAGCACGGTGGCGACATCGCCGGGCCGGTCGAGTCGCACCTCGGAGACGGTGCGCTTGGCCCGGCTGATGCGTTGCGCCATGGTCGCCTCGGGCACCAGGTAGGCCTCGGCGATCTGGCGGGTGGTCAGCCCGCCGACCGCACGCAGGGTGAGCGCGACCGCGGAGGCCGGGGTCAGCGACGGGTGGGCGCACAGGAAGTAGAGCTGGAGCGTGTCGTCCGCCGCGGACGCGGGGCCGGGCGCGGGTTCCTCCTCGACGCGCTCCTCACGTCGGCGGCGGGCGGCGTCCGCCCGGGCCTGGTCGAGGAACTTGCGCCAGGCCACGGTGGTCAGCCAGCCCTTCGCATCCCGAATGGGGTCTCCCCTGCTCGAGCGCAGCCGAGAGCCTGGGGGAGGGTCGGCCGGCCAGACGCGGACCGCCTCGACCAGCGCCTCCTGCACGGCGTCCTCGGCCGCCGCGAAGTCGGCTCCGCGGCGGACGAGGACGGCGAGCACACCCGGTATGAGGCTGCGGAGCAGGGCCTCGTCCATCCGTGAGATCACTCCGTGATGGTGAGCGGCGCGCACAGGAACGGGCGAAGTTCCAGCCACTCGTGGATCGGCCTGCCGCCCGCCCCGGGGGCCGCCGACAGCTCCCCGGCCAGCTCGACGGCGCGCTCGTAGCTGTCGACGTCGATCACCATCCAGCCCGCGATGAGGTCCTTGGTCTCGGCGAACGGGCCGTCGGTGACCGGCGGCCGCCCCTCGCCGTCGTAGCGGACCCACGCCCCCTCGGGGGCCAGTGCCTGACCGTCGACGAACTCGCCGGTCTTCTCCAGCCGGGCCGCGAAGTCGTTCATGTACTGCATGTGGGCCGAGATCTCCTCCGGCGTCCACTGGTCCATCGGCACGTCGTTGACCGAGGCCGGAGCGCCACGGTAGTGCTTGAGCAGCAGGTACTTGGCCATCGTTTCTCTCCTCGCTGATGCGACCCATTCTGGTCGCGTTCACTGCGGGGACGGAGCCGATCACGGGTTCTCGACATCGCCGTCGAAATTTCTTCGGACTCCCGTCCACGGGCCAGGGTGAGCCATCTGGCGGCGCCCGGGACCGCAGCGACGCGCGGGGCGGGAACGAAGCTCCGGAACCGAACACCCGCCCGTGCCGAGCGTGTCGTGTCCTTCGCACGCCTCGGCGAGGCCCGGCGGATCGCCGTGCGTCAGGACGGGCGACCATCACCTATCAGACGTAGACCGCGTACCACCCTCGCCGCGTCAACTCCGCGCCCCGCGAACCTTGGCCCGAACGACTGAACGGGGGCCGCCACTGTGGAGTGGCGGCCCCCGTTCTTGCGTCTCCGCAGGTAGAAACGGTTCTCATGGGAGAACCCTGCGGTGGGGCGGGTGGGACTCGAACCCACGACCGACGGATTATGAGTCCGCTGCTCTAACCGGCTGAGCTACCGCCCCGTACGGCGCGTCGCGTACAACTGTGCGCGCCGTCTGCCGCAGCATAGCCGGTCATACGATCTGCTGCCCCGGGGGGCGGCAGTGATCCGGCATGCTCACTTCCAGGGACAGCGATCTTCGGCGTTCGGTTCCCGACACACGAAAAAAGGACCCCATCGGGGTCCTTCCTTCTCTCTGCTCCCCCGACTGGACTCGAACCAGTAACCCTCCGGTTAACAGCCGAATGCTCTGCCAATTGAGCTACAGGGGACCGAGCTCCCCCGACTGGACTCGAACCAGTAACCTGCCGGTTAACAGCCGGCTGCTCTGCCAATTGAGCTACAGGGGATTGCTCCGTGTGCCTCGAATGCATCCCTGCCCGGTTACCCGGACGGCGTGCGCTCGCTGCGAGACATACATTAGCGCAAGCAGGGGGGTGCTCCGCCAATCGGTATGCCCGCGGTGGCCTGCGTGGCCGTCCACGGGGTGGACACCAGGCCCGCCGGGCGGGCGGCTGCACGGTCCCGGGTAAAGGTGTCGTGGCCGAAAAGGGGCCACGCGGAACAACGGGAAGGGCGGAGCGATGCGCTACCGGCTGACGTTCATCACGGGAGTGGCCGTCGGGTACGTACTCGGCACACGGGCCGGACGTGAGCGGTACGAGCAGTTGCGCAAGGCCACGCAGCGGTTCTCCCAGAACCCCGCCGTACGCAACACCGCGGAGTCGGCCGCCCTGAGCGGGCGCAGGGCGGCGGCCAGGACGTTCGACGTGGTGCGGGACCGGCTGCCGGGCACCGTCTCGGACCGGGTGCGCGCCCGCCGGGACCAGCTCGCGGCGGACGAGGACGAGTGGGGCACCACCAACACCTGACGGGAGTGTCGCCGCCCGCCCGGATCCGGGCGGGCGGCCTGTCCGCTCCCGGCATCCCCGCGGGTCCCGGGATCGATCGGACATCCCCGGGGGCCGGGGTCGGACAGCCCGGGAGGGCGCCGGGACATGACATCCGACGGAGGCCGGGGCCGGACATCCCCCGGGGCCGGGAACTGACGTCCCCAGGGCCGGGATAGGGCATCCCCAGGGGTCCGGATAGGGCATCATCATGGGCTATGGGGATAGTCGCCGGATTGGACAGTTCGTCCGAGAGCACGCGCATCGTCGTATGCGACACGGACACGGGCTCGGTACTCAAGCAGGGGTACGCCCCCCACCCGGCGCGCGGCAGCGATATCGACCCGCAGGCGTGGCTGCTGTCGCTCGGCGAGGCGGCCGAGGGCGGGCTGCTGGAGGGCGTGGAGGCCATCGGCGTCTCCGCCCAGCAGCAGGGTCTGCTCGCGCTGGACGCGGGCGGGGTGCTGGTACGTCCCGCGATGGTCGGCAACGACCGGCGCGCGCAGGCCGCCGCGGCCGATCTGATCGACGCGCTCGGCGGGCGCAGCGCCTGGGCGCAGGCCGTCGGCGCGGTCCCGCACGCTGGGCTCGCGGTGGCCAAGCTGCGCTGGCTGGCCCGTACCGAGCCGGAGGCGGCGCACCGGGTCGCCGAGCTGATGCAGCCGCACGACTGGCTGGTGTGGCAGTTGCTGGGCCGGCCGGCCCGGCGCACCACCGACCGGGGCGCGGCCTCCGGCACCGGCTACTGGTCTGCGGCGTCCGGCGGCTACCGGCCGGACTTGGTCGAGTTGGCGCTGGGCCACCAGGTGCGGCTGCCCGAGGTCATCGGCCCCGCCGACCCGGCCGGGCACACCCCGGAGGGCCTGCTCATCTCGGCCGGCACCGGGGAGACCATGGCGGCGGCCTTCGGTCTCGGGGTGGGTGTCGGTGACGCGGTGGTCTCGCTCGGCGCCTCCGGTTCGGTGTTCTCGGTGCACCACTCGGCGCTGGTCGACCCCAGCGGCACCATCACCTCGTACGCGGACGCCACCGGGATGCATCTGCCGGTGGTGCACGTCCTGAACGCGGTGCGGGTGCTGCGCGGCACGGCCGAGATGCTGGGCTGCGACCTGGAGGAGCTGTCCGCGCTGGCGCTGAAGTCCACGCCGGGCGCCTCCGGGCTGGTGTTCCTGCCGTACCTGGAGGGCGAGCGGACGCCCCACCTGCCGCACACCGCGGGAACCCTCACCGGGCTGCGGCGGGAGAGCATGAAGCCGGAGCATCTGGCGCGGGCGGCGTTCGAGGGGATGCTGTGCGGGCTGGCGGACGCCTTGGACGTCCTGCGCGGGCGCGGGGTGGAGGTGCTTCGGATCTTCCTGCTGGGCGGTGCCGCCGACCTGCCCGCGGTACGGGCCGTCGCTCCGGCGCTGCTGGGGGCGCAGGTGGTCGTGCCGCAGCCGGCGGACTACGCGGCACTGGGCGCCGCCCGGCAGGCCGCGTGGTCGCTGGGGGTGGCGCGGGGCACGCTCTCCCTGCGGCAGCCGCCGGCCTGGCCCGCCGCGGCCAGCCAGGTCTTCGAACCGGGCGAGGACCTCGCCATCGGGCAGGCGGTCCGGCAGCAGTACGTCGCGGTGCGCGAGCAGACCCACCCCGGCGCCTTCGACTCGTCGCTGGGCTGACCAGCCCAGCTCGGCTCGGCTCGGTTCGGTTCGGTTCGGCTGGGCTCGGTTCGGCTCGGGGAGGCCGGCGGTGCGGGGCGGGTCCGGCCCGCCCGCGCCGGGGGCGCTCAGTCCAGGTAGCCGCGGAGCTGCTCGGCGAAGGTGTGGTCGCGCAGCTTGCCGAGGGTCTTGGACTCGATCTGGCGGATGCGCTCCCGGGTGACGCCGAAGATCCGGCCGATCTCCTCCAGGGTGCGCGGGCGTCCGTCGACCAGTCCGTAGCGCAGCTGCACGACCTTGCGCTCCCGCTCCCCGAGGGTGGAGAGCACCGCCTCCAGATGCTGCCTGAGCAGCAGGAACGCGGCGGACTCCACCGGTGAGGCGGCGTCCCCGTCCTCGATGAGGTCGCCCAGCGCCACATCCTCCTCCTCGCCGACCGGCGCGTGCAGCGACACCGGCTCCTGGGCCAGGCGCAGCACCTCGGTCACCCGCTCCGGGGTGAGGCCGAGGTGGTCCGCGACCTCTTCCGAGGTGGGTTCGCTGCCGTGCTCCTGGAGCATCCGGCGCTGCACCCGGATCACCCGGTTGATCAGCTCCACCACGTGCACCGGGACCCGGATCGTACGGGCCTGGTCGGCCAGCGCCCGCGACATGGCCTGCCGGATCCACCAGGTCGCGTACGTGGAGAACTTGTACCCGCGGGCGTAGTCGAACTTCTCCACTGCGCGGATCAGCCCAAGATTGCCCTCCTGCACCAGGTCGAGCATGGTCAGCCCGCGGCCCACGTACCGCTTGGCCACCGAGACCACCAGCCGCAGGTTGGCCTCGATCAGCCGCCGCTTGGCCATCCGGCCGAGCACCACCAGGCGGTCGAGGTCGAGGGCGAGTCGGGTGTCCAGGTCCCGCGCCCGGGCGAGCTTCTCCTCCGCGAACAGCCCGGCCTCCACCCGGCGCGCCAGCTCCACCTCGTCCGCGGCCGAGAGCAGCGGGATACGGCCGATCTCGCGCAGGTACTGGCGGAACAGGTCGGAGGACGGCCCCCCGGTGTCCAGGCGCACGACGGGCTCGGGCGGTTCGATGTCCAGCGGCTCGGCCGCCACGCCCTCCGGCGGCCCCTGCGCCGCCTCGCCCACCAGGCGCACCGACGCCCACGGTGGCACCCCTGGGGCCTCCTCGCCGCCGCCGAGGGCATCGGTGGCCTCGGCGGCGTCCGGGGCTTCGGTGAGGGTCTGCGTCTGCACGGGGCGACCTCCAGGGTGATCGCTGCTGAGGCGGCAAGACGATCCGGAACGGCTGCGACGGCCAAACCGCCGTCCGTCCCGTACACGGTGTGCGGATCCGCGGGGATTCCGGCCCGGCCCGGCCAACACCACCGTGCTCCGAGGACTCAGGCACGCCCCAGTGTGGGGTACGACACAGCCCGCCCACGAGGGGCGTGCGAGCACTTTTTGTTATAGGAGGGTGATGGGGCGGTTACGCGGGGGCGCGAGGTGACCGCGGTGCGCGGTCCGGCATGACCCGTTCGGGGGTCGACCCGAGCGGCACACCGCCGGGTGCGGGTGGCCGCGGGCGCGCGGTGCGGGGTCTCCGGGATGGGCGCGGGCTATACGGGCCTGCCCGGGGTGGGTCGGGCCGCCCGCCCGGCGGCGAACGGCTCCCCCCGGGGGCGTCAGAGCGCCGCCGCGCCCCGTTCGCGCAGGGCCTGGCCGTACTGCTGGAGTACCCACAGTTCGTTCTGTACGGCGGCGAGCTGCTGGGGGTCCGCGTGCTGGCCCAGGCGCTGGAGGGTGCCGCGGACCTCGGTGACGCGCTGGTTCACCGCCGCCAGCCGCACCGCGACCAGCTGGACTCCCGCGTAGGCCTCATCGGGGTCGCGGCGGGTGTGCAGCGGCTCCACGGCCAGCTCGGTGACCATGGCGCGGACGGTGTCGTCGGGGGCGGTCTCGCGGACCCGGGCCAGGTAGTCGGCGTCGGCCGCCGTGGTGCCGCCCGCCTCCTCGATGGCGCGGCGCACCGCGGCGTACGGCGGGCCGGTGAACTCGTCCTCGCCGTAGGCGTCGAAGGCCGGGGAGACCAGCTCGGGGCGTTGCAGGGCGAGCTTGAGCAGCTCGCGCTCCACCCGGTGGGCGGGGCTGCGCAGATTGAGTGCGGGGCCGCGCCGGGTGGGTGGCCCGGCGGGCTGCGGGGCCGCCGCGGCGGGGGGACGCTGGGGGCCGCCGCGGGCCTGCCGTCCGCCGCCGCCGGACGCGCCGCGTTCGCGGGCCCAGCGGGCCAGCTGGCTGACCCGGTGCACCACGAACTGGGTGTCCAGGATGCCGAGCATGCCGGCCAGGGTGACCGCGTACTCGTGCTGGATGGAGCTGTTCTTGATGTTGGCGACGATGGGCGCGGCCTCGTCCAGCGCGGCGGCACGGCCCTCGGCGGTGTCCAGGTTGTGCCGGTCGACCACGTGCCGGATGGCGAAGGCGAAGAGCGGGGTGCGGCCCTCGACCAGGGCCTGTACGGCCGCGTCCCCCTCGGCCAGCCGCAGCTCGCAGGGGTCCATTCCGCCGGGGGTGATCGCGATGGAGGTCTCGGCGGCGAACTTCTGGTCGTCCTCGAAGGCGCGCAGCGCGGCCTTCTGCCCGGCGGCGTCCCCGTCGAAGGTGAAGACCACCTCGGCGCCCGAATTGTCCATCAGCAGCCGTCGGAGGATCTTGATGTGGTCGCCGCCGAAGGCGGTACCGCAGGTGGCGATGGCGGTGGTGACCCCGGCCAGGTGGCAGGCCATGACGTCGGTGTAGCCCTCGACCACCACGGCCCGGCTGCTCTTGGCGATGTCCTTCTTGGCCAGGTCGATGCCGTACAGGACGTGGGACTTCTTGTAGATCGGCGTCTCGGGGGTGTTGAGGTACTTGGGCCCGTTGTCGTCCTCGCGCAGCTTGCGGGCGCCGAAGCCGACGACCTCGCCGGTGATGTCGCGGATGGGCCACATCAGGCGGCCCCGGAAGCGGTCGATCGGGTTGCGGCGGCTCTCCTGGGCGAGGCCGGAGACGATCAGTTCCTTGTCGGTGAAGCCGCGGCCGCGCAGATAGCGGACCAGGTGGTCCCAGCCGGCCGGGCTGTAGCCGACGCCGAAGTGCTGGGCGGCGGCCTGGTCGAAGCCGCGCTCGGCCAGGAAGCGGCGGCCGATCTCCGCCTCGGGGCTGTCCAGCTGCTCGACGTAGAACTGGGCGGCGGCCTTGTGGGCCTCCACGAACCGGGTGCGCTCGCCCTGCTGGCGGCCCGGGGTGGCGCTGCCCTGCTCGTAGCGGAGGGTGATGCCGGCCTGGGCGGCGAGCCGCTCGATGGTCTCGGTGAAGGACAGGTGGTCGATCTTCATCACGAAGTCGACGGTGTCCCCGCCCTCCTGGCAGCCGAAGCAGTAGAAGAGCCCCTTGCTGGGGCTGACCTGGAAGGACGGGGACTTCTCGTCGTGGAAGGGGCACAGGCCCTTCAGATTGCCGCCGCCGGCATTGCGGAGCTGGAGGTAGTCGGACACGACCGCGTCGATCGGAACCGCGTCCCGGACCGCCCGCACGTCGTCATCGTTGATCCTGCCTGCCACGCGTGAATTCTACGGCCGGCCGCCCGGCCGCCCGCCCGGCCGGGCGGGTAGGTGGGTGGGAGAGGGTCCGCCGCCGCGCCCCTTACTCCGGGAGCAGGGACTCCAGCGGTACGGAGGGGTTGGCGAGGGCCTCCGGGTCGAGGGGGGCGCCGGAGCGGATCAGCTTCTGGATGGGCTCGGTGACGTCCCACACGTTCACGTTCATCCCGGCCAGCAGCCGGCCCTCGCTCAGCCAGAACGCGATGAACTCCCGGCGGCCCAGATCGCCCCGGCAGACCACCTGGTCGTAGGCGCCGGGCGGGGCGTAACCGGAGTACTCCATGCCCAGGTCGTACTGGTCGGAGAAGAAGTACGGCACCCGGTCGTAGGAGACGGGCTGGTCCAGCATGGCGCGGGCGGCGGCCGGGCCGGAGTTGAGGGCGTTGGCCCAGTGCTCGACCCGCAGCCGGGTGTCCAGCAGCGGATTGGCCGCGGCGGCCACATCGCCGGCGGCGAAGACGTCCGGGTCCGAGGTGCGCAGCGAGGCGTCCACGGCGATCCCGCCGCCGTGCGCGCGGTCCACCGTCTCCAGTCCGGCGGCCTCCGCGAGGGCGGTCCTGGGGGCGGCGCCGATCGCGGCGAGCACATCGTGCGCCGGGTGCTCCTCGCCGTCGTCGGTGCGGGCGGCCAGCACCATGCCGTCCTGGCCGACGATCTCGGTGAGCCGGGCGCCGAAGTGGAAGCGGACCCCGTGGTCCCGGTGGAGATCGGCGAAGACGGAGCCGAGCTCCGGGCCGAGGACACCGTGCAGGGGCGTGGGTGACGGTTCGATGATGGTCACCTCGGCTCCGTAGCCGCGGGCGGCGGCGGCCACCTCCAGGCCGATCCAGCCGCCTCCGGCGATCACCAGCTGTCCGTTGTCGCGCCCGAGGGAGGTGAGGACACCGCGCAGTCGTTCGGCGTGGGCCAGGCGGCGCAGGTGGTGCACGCCGACGAGATCGGTGCCGGGGATGTCCAGGCGGCGCGGCTCGGCGCCGGTGGCCAGCAGCAGCCGGTCGTAGTGGATCCGGGACCCGTCGCCCAGGGTGACGGTGCGGGCGGCCCGGTCGAGCTGGACGGCGGGCTGGCCGAGCCGCAGCTCGATCTCGGCCTGGGCGTACCAGGCGGGCTCATGGACGAAGACACTGTCCCGGTCGGCCTTGCCGAGCAGGAAGCCCTTGGACAGGGGTGGCCGCTCATAGGGGTGGTCGCGCTCGTCGCCGATCAGGATCACCCGGCCGGTGAATCCCTCCGCGCGGAGGGTCTCCGCGGCCTTCGCCCCCGCCAGGCCGCCCCCGACGATGACGAATGTCTGGTGTGTGTCGACCACTTGCTGCCTCCTCGCCGCTGAGCGGCACCTCGGGTTCGGTGTTCGGCTGTCTGCTGGTGATCTGCTCCAGGGTGAGCGTCCCGCACCGGGCGGTTCGCGGGAAGAGGCAGTACGCCGGACGGGGGGCGCTGGCCGCGGGAGCGCTGGCCGCGGGGGCGCTGGCCGCGGGGGCGCTGGCCGCGGACGGTGCGGGGGGCTGCGG
>NZ_SRID01000247.1 GCF_004684805.1 Streptomyces palmae | reverse complement strand
CCCCTGTCCACCGGGGGTGGGACCGCTGGGACCGCACCCCCTCGACCCCCGCAAGGAGAGCGACGTGCTGCGCCGCGCCTTCATGACCGGCGGCCCGGCCGCCCTGGCCGCCCCCGCCCGGGGCGACGCACCGGCCCGGACGCCCCGCCGGGTCGGCGAACCCGAGGCCGCCGCGATCGAGGACGCGGTACGCCGGATCCGGGCCTTCGACGATCGCTTCGGCGCGGACGGCCTCTATACCCGCGCCGCCCAGCCGCTGCGCACCGCCTACGCACTGCTGGACGCGGGCACCCACCGCCCGGCGGTCACCGGCCGGCTGCACCGCGGCGCGGGCGAGCTGGCCATCTCGGTGGGCTGGCTGGCCCATGACTCGGGCCGGTACCCGGACGCCCGCTCGTACTACGCCGAGGCGCTGGCCACCGCGCGGGTGGCCGAGGACCGGGCCCTGGAGGCGCACGCCTTCTGCAACCTGGCCTTCCTGGCCCGGGACACCGGCCGCCCCCGGGAGGCGGTGCGCGCCGCGCAGGCGGGCCAGGGCGCGGCCCGCGGCCTGGCCTCGCCCCGGCTGCTGTCCCTGCTGGCGCTGCGCGAGGCGGGCGGCTGGGCCGGCCTCGGGGACCGGGTGGCCTGCGAGAGCGCGCTGCTGCGGGCCCAGTCGCTGTTCGGGCAGGGCCCGACGTCCGCCGACCCGGAGTGGATGAGCTTCTACGGGGAGGCCGAACTGGAGGGCCTCGAGGCCCAGTGCTGGGCTGCCCTGGGCGACCCGCGGCGGGCGGCCGAGCACGCCCGGCGCGCGGTGGCCCTGCAGGATCCGCACTTCACCCGCAACATCGCGCTGTTCACCGCGGAGCTGGCGGGCGACCTGGCCGACGGCCGCCACCCCGAGGAGGCGGCGGCTGTCGGCAACCGCGCGCTCGACCTGCTGCGGCAGGTGCGGTCCGGCCGGATCCGGGCGATGCTCGACGGCGCGGCCGGGGCGCTCCACCCGCACCGGAGCACCCCCGCGGTGGCCGAGTTCCTGGCCCGACACCGGGCACCCGGACTCCCCGCCTGACCCCGTCACCGGGCGCGCCGGACCACCCGCCTGGCCCCACACCAGCCACCCGGATCTACCCGCGCGACTCCGACGCCGGCCACCCCGGAGCACTCACCGGACCCCGGCACCGGGCGCTCGGCTACCGCCTGACCCCGTCACCGGGCGCTGGGGCTACCGCCCCGCCTGGCCCCGGCACCGGGCGCGCCGGACCACCCGCCGGACCCCGGCACCATCGCAGCGAAGCAACCCGCGGCCCGGCAGCGGCGTCTCTTCCCTCGCGGCTCGGGCCCAGGCAGGGATACGCGACAATGGTGGATCGTGTCGTCTCCGTGGGACTTCCGTGAGATATCGTCCCCGGTTCCAGGGCACGGAGGGCGGGGCCGAGCCAGGGCGGTGAGAGTATGCATCGCTCACGCCGTAGGTTGATGCGCGCCGCCCGAAGGCCCGCCTGATTTTTTGGAGAGCGTCCGGATGCCCGACACCGTGTCCCGTACCGGAGCATCACAGGGCGTTCGGCCCCGTTGGTGGACCGAGCTGCCGCTGATCGCCCTGGTGTACGCCGTGTACTCGGCCGGCCGGCTGCTGGCGCGCGGTGATGTGTCCACCGCCGTCGACCACGGGGTGCAGATCCTCCGCTGGGAGCAGGATCTCCACATCGACTTCGAGACCCCGCTCAACAAGATCTTCACCCACCACGCCTGGATAGGCGTCCCCGCCGACTTCGTCTACGCCTCGCTGCACTACGTGGTCACCCCCCTGGTACTGGTCTGGCTCTGGCGGAGCCGCTCCGACGACTACCGCGTGCTGCGCACCTGGCTGCTGGTCTCCACGCTCATCGGACTGATCGGTTTCACCCTGCTGCCCACCTGCCCGCCCCGGCTGCTGGGCCACGGCTTCGTGGACACCATGGCCCAGTACAGCGACTACGGCTGGTGGGGCGGCGAGGCGAGCGCGCCGCGCGGCATGGGCGGGATGACCAACCAGTACGCGGCCATGCCCAGCCTGCACTGCGGCTGGGCGCTGTGGTGCGGGGTGGCGCTGTGGCGGCACGGGCGCTCGGTGTGGGCCAAGGTGGCCGCGGTGGTCTACCCGCTGAGCATCATCCTGGTGGTCATGGGCACCGCCAACCACTACTTCCTGGACGCGGTGGCCGGGATCGCCGTGATGGGCGTGGGCTATCTGCTGGCCCGGCCCGCCCTGCGGCTGACCCAGCCGATCTTCGCCCGGTTCCGCCGCCCCTCCGACACGGTCCCGGCACAGGCCGCCCCGGCGGTGCGCATCCCCGCCCCGGCCGCCCCGGGCGACGACACCGCGGCGGGCGCCGACGGCGCTCCCGGGCGCCTGGAAAACGGCGAGTCCCGCTCCGTTGTCAGTGCCGGATGCGAGACTTCGGCGCGTGAACGCGAACGCATCCCCCGACAGTCCAGCGGAGGCGCCCGCGGCGGATCCGCCGCGGATCGGCCCGAGCGCGCCGACGGCGGTGCCGAGGCCGACGACGGCACTCCGGCAGCGGCTCGCTGAGCTGCGCGGCCCGGCCGTCGCCCCGCAGCCGCTGGACGCGCGGGCGCTCGCCGCGCTGGCCGCCAACCCCGGCTGCCGGCGGCGCACCCTGCTGGACGGCGCCGGGGTGGACAAGCGGGCGCTGGCCGGGGCGCTGGGCGCCCCGGCCGGCTTCGGCCAGTCGCAGTTCGCGATCCAGCGGGGCAACGTCTTCGAGAGCCGGGTCAAGGGCGACGGCGGCGCCGAGCTGGTGCGGCTGCTGTGCGAGCGGCTGGGCGGGGCGGCCGGCGAGCCGCCCGGGCCCGGTGAGGTGCGCACTCCCGAGCTGACCGCCATCGGCCCCGAGGGCCGTACCGCCCGCACCGCGCTGGCCCTGCGGGAGGCCACCGCGGCCGGCTGCTGGACGCTGCTGGACCACCCCATGGTCAGCCTGGACGTGGCGGGCTCCGCCGCCTTCCTGGAGCCGGACGCGGTGGTGGTGCACCCGGACGGCAGCTGGACGGTGGTGGAGATCAAGTCCTTCCCCGTGGTGGACGGTGCCGCCGACCCGGCCAAGGTGGGGGCGGCGGCCCGGCAGGCCGCGGTGTACGTCCTGGCGCTGGAGCGGGTGGCCGAGCGCGTCGCCGCCCCGTCGCGGCCCGCCCCGGCGGCGCGGCGCGTGCGGCACCGGGCGCTGCTGGTCTGCCCGAGGGACTTCTCCAACCTGCCCACCGCCGAGCTGGTGGACGTGCGCCCGCAGCTGTCCGTGACCCGGCGGCAGCTGGCCCGGCTGACCCGGGTCGAGGAGATCGCCGGCGCCCTGCCCGAGGGCACCACCTTCGACCTGCGGATGGCGGACGACCGCCGCACCCCCACCCGGCCGGCGGCGGAGCTGGCCGCCGCCCTCGACGCGGTCCCCGCCGCGTACGCACCGGAGTGCCTGTCCGCCTGCGAGCTGGCCTTCCACTGCCGGGAACGGGCCCGGACGGCCGGTGCGGTCACGGCGCTGGGCCGCGGGGTGCGCGGCGAGCTGGGCGGGCTGACCACCATCGGCGCGGTCCTGGCCGCCGCCTTCGGCGAGGCCCCGGACCCGGTGGACGGCGCGGGCGACCCGGCCATCGAGGCGCTGCGCCGGGCCGCGGCACTGCGCGCCGAATCCCTCACTGCCGCCGGCCTCCCCGCAGCGGAATTCACCTCCGCGGGCCTCCCCGCGGCGGACCGCACCGCCGGCGTCCGGGAGCCGGCATGTCGCTGATCACCACGCTGGCCCGGATGGAGGCGGTGCGGGAGGGCCGGGCGCGACCGCTGACCACCGTGCGGCACCGGCATCTGTCCGCGCGGCCGATGGTGTTCGTGCCGCTGACCACCGCGGGTGAGGCGGGGGCGCCGCTGGGCGCCCTGGTGGGCACCGAGCGGGAGGCGCCCCGGCTGCTGGTGGTGCCGCAGCCGCGCGACCGCGATCTGCGGTTCGCCTTCCTCGCCGAGCTGGCCGAGGAGATGCTGCCGTATCTGGACGGGTTCGCCGACCGGGTCGAGACGGTGCGGCGCAAGGAGACCGACCCGGGGACCGGGAAGAAGGTGCCGGTCGAGGTCGAGCTGTGCACCGACGCCCCGCAGCTGCTGGTGCCCAGCGGGGCGGGGCTGGAGTACGTGCGGCTGCTGGGCCGGTCGATGCGGTTCCGGCGGACCGCCGAGCAGGATCCGCTGGCCCCCTTCCCGGCGCCGCCCCGGGTGCCGCTGCTGGGCCGCTGGCTGACGCACTACGGCGAGCGGTCCCGGGTGCCGGGCTCCGCGCTGCTGCTCTCGGTGACCGGTCTGCTGGCCCTGCACTGGGCGACCGGGCAGAGCGCGCTGGAGGACCAGCACCTGGGCGCGCTGCTGGGCTGGATCGATCCGCCGCCGGGGGTCAGCGGGGAGCGGGCCGCGCTCAGCGCCGAGCTGGACCGGGGCGAGGACGGGCTGCTGGTGTGCCCGCCCGCCGGACCCGCCACCGACCCGGTCTTCGACAACACCTGCCTGGCCCCGGCGATCAAGCGCTACGACCAGGCGCGGGCCGCGGTGGCCGAGGGCCGGCCGGGGGCGGTGGCCCTGCTGCGGCGGGCCGAGGCCGAGCTGCGTGAGCTGGTCGCCGGCCAGCTGCGGCCCACCTGGGACGCGGTGTGGCGGGCGGTGGACCTGCTGGCCGCGCTGCCCGAGGGGGCGCGGGTGGCCGAGCGCTGGACCCGTGACCGCTGGTCGTACACCGGCCACCGGGACCGGATCCGGGCCGGGGAGCCGCCGCAGCCCAAGCGGGACGACGCGGTGACCGCGGCGCGCAAGCTGATGGCCAGGGAGACCGCGCAGGCCCAGCTGGACGCCCAGCAGGCGCTGGACGATCCGCTGGTGATGGCGGGGCGCCGGCTTGCCGGGGAGGCGTTCGCCGGGGAGGTCACCGAGGTGGAGATGGCCTGGTCGGAGGCGAAGGTGCCGCGTCCTCGGCCGCTGGTCACCGTGGTGACCGAGGACCTGCCGCAGCTGTCCGAGGAGTCGCGGGGCACCCGGCTGTACCGGGCGCTGCCGGACGGCAGGACCCAGACCGCGGAGTTCGCGGAGTTCGCCGGCCGTACGCCCGGCGCTCTGGTGGTGCGGCTGACCGGCGGCATGGGGCGCGGCAAGGTGCCCGACCCCGGGACCGTGCCCGAGGTGGGCGACCGGGTGTGCTGGACGCTGTTCGAGCACGCCCCGCGCGGCGGCCCGGAGCTGCCGGACCCGGAGCGTACGCCCTGGACGCACGGCGGCCCGCCGGATTCCGCCGCCGTCGACGCCCCCGACCCGGTGACCGAGGAGGACTACCTGTGACCGGCACCCACCAGGCCGTCCGGGGCTTCGATCCCGGCGCGGAGGCGGCGCGGGCCACCGACGCCATCCTCCACGACACCCTGCACGGCGGGCACCGCGGTGTGGTGGTGGACTCACCGCCCGGCGCGGGCAAGTCGACGCTGGTGGTGCGGGCCGCGCGGGAGCTGGCCGCCGCCGGGCGCCCGCTGATGGTGGTGGCGCAGACCAACGCCCAGGTGGACGACCTGGTGGACCGGCTCGCCCGGGAGGACCCGGAGCTGCCGATCGGGCGGCTGCACAGCAGCGACCAGCACCCCTACGACCCGGTGCTGGACCGGCACCCCCGGGTGGTGACCTCCGCGAAGGCCGCCGACCTGGCCGGTCTGGGGGTGGTGGTCTCGACGGCCGCCAAGTGGGCGCACACCAGGGCGGCCGAGCCCTGGCCGCACGCCATCGTGGACGAGGCGTACCAGATGCGCTCGGACGCGCTGCTCGCGGTGGCCGGCCTGTTCGAGCGGGCGCTGTTCGTCGGCGACCCGGGGCAGCTGGACCCGTTCAGCGCGGTGGGCACCGAGCAGTGGGCGGCCTTGTCGTACGACCCGTCGGCGAGCGCGGTGGCCACGTTGCTGGCGCACAATCCCGGGCTGCCGCAGCACCGGCTGCCGGTCTCCTGGCGGCTGCCGGCCTCGGCGGCGCCCCTGGTGTCCGCCGCGTTCTACCCGTACACCCCGTTCCGCAGCGGCACCGGGCCCGGGGACCGGCGGCTGGCCTTCGGCGTCCCCTCGGACGGCTCGGGCCCCGACCGGGTGCTGGACGAGGCCGCCGAGTCCGGCTGGGGGCTGCTGGAACTCCCCGCCCGCCGCACCCCGCGCACCGATCCGGAGGCGGTACGGGCGGTGGCCCTGGTGGTCCGGCGGCTGCTGGACCGGGGCACGGCGGCGACCAGCGAGCGGGGCCCGGATCCAGTACCGGTGACGGCCGACCGGATAGCGGTCGGCACCGCGCACCGCGACCAGGCCGCGGCCGTCCGGGCGGCCCTGGTCGAGCTGGGGATCTCCCAGGTCACCGTGGACACCGCCAACCGGCTCCAGGGCCGGGAGTTCGATGTGACGGTGGTCCTCCACCCGCTCTCCGGCCGCCCGGACGCCACCGCCTTCCACCTGGAGACCGGCCGCCTGTGCGTACTGGCCTCCCGGCACCGGCACGCCTGTGTGGTGGTGTGCCGCGCCGGCGTCGCCGAGCTGCTGGACGAGCACCCCTCCACCGAGCCGGTCCAGCTGGGCGTGGCGGTGAGGTTCCCCGACGGCTGGGAGGCCCACCACGCGGTCCTGGCCCACCTGGCGGAGCACCGCGTGAGCTGGCGGCCGTAGCGAGGCGCTCCCGGCCCGCCATGCCGCCACCGGAGCACCGGCCGCCGGCCGCCGTGGGCAGCGCGCCCTGACCGCGCCTAGCGGCACTCACCCCGCCCCGCGCCGGACGGCCGACCGGCCGCAGCGCGTAGCACCGGCCCGAACAGGGGAGATTTCCAGCGAGGCCCGGACGGGGTTCGCCCGGGCACTCACCATGTCGGGCGCTCGCGGAGGGCCGCCGTTCGTACGGCCGGCGCCCCCCCCGCGGGCTCTCGGATCCCGGGGCGAAGGACGCTCTGGCAGTTGCCAGGGCCACTTGCGCGGGGCGGGACAATGGAATGCGGCAGACGATCCGGGAGGTACGTACATGTCCGAGCCCCAGGCGGCTCCACATCCGAGCACCGGCTCCGAGCGGCGGCTGAAACCCGCACCGCTGCTCTTCGAACCGGCCGACGCCGCGGCCGACCCCGAGCACTTCTTCGACCTGGAGTCGATCGAGGACCCGGGCGAGCTGCTGGCCCGCTCCACGGAGCTGGCCCTGGCGTTCCGCGTGGCCACCGACCGGGCGATGGAGTTCCAGGCCATGGCCGCCGCCCAGCTCGCCGATCCGCAGCGCTTCGACCGGCTGCCGCTCGCGATGATCGCGGAGCGTGCGGAGTGGACCGAGGACTACGCCCGGAAGATGGTGGAGTTCGGCGAGGAGCTGCTGCGCCACGGCGGCCGGTCGCAGTGACGGCACCGGGCGGAACCCGTTGGTGACAGCCCCGGACAGGACCGGCTGACGCACCCCCGCAGCCCGATCGGCCCATGACCGCATCATGGGCCGTTGGCATGTGCGCCCGGGCAAGATACTCCGCCCGAGCCGGCCCTGTCCCGGTTTTCCCTCTTCGACGGAACCGGAACGCGGGGCCCCGCTACACCTGGTGTGCATGAGCAGATGGCCCCGGGAAACCCAGCAGACCGCAGACCGCATCACCCCCGCCGGAGCCGACTGGCTCGCCTCGGCCAGCCCCTTCCCGCGCAGTGTGCGCGCCCTGTGGGCCCAGCACCCCACCGCCCCGGTGGTGCTGCCGTGCGGAGCCTCCTTCGACGTGATCAGCGCCCCCGCGCTGTTCGGACGCCGGATGGTGAACCGGTTATGGGCCGACGGCCCGGGCACCGGCCCGGTGGCGGCGCAGCGCGGCCGGCTGCTGCTGTTCGCCGCCCCGGGCACCGCGCAGCGGCTCCCCGCGCTGCTGCGCTGGGAGGAGTGGCATCCGACGGCCCCGCCGCTGCTGTGCCACGGGCCGGGGGACGCGGTGACCGTACCCCCGCCGCACCCGGCTCCGTCCTCGGCTTCGGAGGAGTCCTCCGCGGTGGATGACGGCCCGGGCGGCACCGAGGGCTCCCGCTGGCTGGTGGCCCCGGACCGGCACGCCCCGTGGCTGCCCGGCGCCGACGTCCTGCTGTGGGCCTGCGTACGGGCGGCCCGCGCCACCGTGGAGCCGGTCCTGGGTGCCCCCGTGACCAGGGAGCCCGCCCTGTTCCCGGGCTGAGCGGAGGGCCACGGGCACCGATTTTCGCTTCGCCGGATCCGGGTGCTAAGGTCTTCTACGTCAGCAGGCGCCGCTAGCTCAGTTGGTTAGAGCAGCTGACTCTTAATCAGCGGGTCCGGGGTTCGAGTCCCTGGCGGCGCACCGACAGAGAAAGGCCCTCCACCACGGTGGAGGGCCTTTCTCGTGCACACCCGCACCCGTCCGATACGGGTGCGTGAGCGCCACCGCCGTACCGAGCGCCAGGGCCCCGCCAGGCGCACGTGCCAGGACTCCGCCCAGTACACAACGCCACGGCCTCGCCCAGGTACACACACGCAGCCCACCCAGCACACGGGCCGCACCCCGCTCCGTACACACACCGCGGCCTCGCCCGGCGCACGCGCCACGACCTCGTTCCGTACACAGCCACGGCCCCGCCCGCACACGCGCCAGAACCTCACTTACACACGCCGCAGGCCCGCCCGCACACACGCCGCGGCCCCGCTCGCCCGTGCCGGAGGGGGAGCGGGGCCGCGGCCGGCCCGGCGGGGAGGGGGTAGCCGGGCGTTTCACGGTGGCTGGTCAGGCGGCGAACAGGTCCAGCACCGGGCGCCGCCAACGGCCGCCCGACTCCAGGTCGAGGGCCGGGTCGGAGGCGAGGACCGCCTGCTGGAGCTTCTGCAGCCGCGGCGAGGGCTCCAGGCCGAGGTCCTCCACCAGCCGGGCCCGCAGCCCCTGGTACACCTCCAGCGCCTGCCAGGGGCGGCCGGCCCGGTAGAGCGCCGCCATGCACTGGGCGTGCAGCCCCTCGTGCAGCGGGTGACGGGCGGTCAGCTCGGTGAGTTCGGTGAGCAGCGAGGCATGGCGGCCCAGCCGCAGGTCGGCCTCGATGCGGCGCTCCAGTACGCCCAGCCGGCTCTCCTCCAGCCGGGCCACCTCGATCTCCAGCACCGGGCCGACCCGCACGTCCACCAGGGCCGGGCCGCGCCAGACCGTCAGCGCCTCGCGGAAGAGCATCGAGGCCTCCGCGTCGTCCCCGCCCTCCAGCGCGTCGTTCCCCGCGGCCACCAGACGGTCGTACTCGTGTACGTCCACCGCACCCGGGTCGGCTTCCAGCAGGTAGCCGCCGTACCGGGTGGCCAGCACCGCCTTGGACGCCTCGGGGGCCTCGGGCCCGTACGCGGCGGCCAGCCGGCGGCGCAGCTGGAGGATGTACGTCTGCATGGTGGTGAGCGCGCTGCGCGGCATATCGCTGCCCCAGATCTCCTCCATCAGAGTGGGAACGGGCAGCATCTGGTTGGCGTAGACGGACAGCAGTGCAAGGATCTGCCGCGGCTTCCCGGCACTGGGCACGATCGACTGACCACACGCCTCGACGCTCAGTGGCCCCAACAGCTTGATGTCCATGGATCGGTACCTCCGTCACCCGTCACACATACGTCGGATACCTCTGGCCGCGGTCTGCCATCGAGGCACATACGAGCCTCGCGCGGGGGTGGGGTGCCCGGCCAGTGCCGGTTTCCCGATCTCGGTGTGAATCCTGGGTGGCAAGACCCATGACAAGCTCACACCCTGGTGATGAAAGGGTCACCGGTCCGCAGTGCATTCCTCCTGTGGACACCTTGTCGGGACCACCCCGAACTACGAGGAGAAACCCCCTATGAACAGCGTGAACGCCCCCAGGCCGAGCCTTGTGGAGGTGCCCGGGCAGCCGACCGACACACCTCCCCTCACAGACCCCCTCCTGTCAACGGAGCTTGACGGAATACTGATCGAAGACCTCGCCGAAGCACCCGCGCGGCTGCCGCAGCCGAGCATCTGCATCTGCACCGTCGCCGCCGCCTGATGGGCACGCTGCGCTTCGCACCGCAGTTGCGGGTGGAGCCGGTACCGGACGAAGCCGTGTATCTGGTGTCGGAGCGCGGCGTGACGGCACTGCACGGCCGCCCCGTCGCCGTGCTCGCACCGCTGCTGGACGGCACCCGTGATCTGCGCCGGGTCCTCGCCGACGCCGCACCCCAGGTGCCGGCCCGGGAGGGCGCGCGCATCGTCCAACGCTTGTGCGAGGCGGGCCTGGTGTACGAGAGCGACCGGCCGCCCGGCCCCGCCGAGGCGTACTGGGCACTGGCGGGGTTACCCCCGGGCGGTGGCGCCGCGCCCGCGGTGGCCGCACTGCCCGTCCTGGATGCCCCGACGCCCGCCGAG
>NZ_SRID01000246.1 GCF_004684805.1 Streptomyces palmae | reverse complement strand
GAGCGGCGCACCGCGGCGGCGCACCCCCTCCGGCCCCAGGAGGAGCCCCTCGCGCACCGCAGGGGCCCAGTGCGGCGCCGTACGCCGCGGTCTCGCGCCCCGGAACCCGGCCGTGAGGCTTTGCGGAGGCGAATGTGATCCTCCGCACAGTCGCGCGCCGGGCGCGGACAACGCCCCAGGACAGGCCGCTGTGTCCCGGAAACCGCCTTGCGGGCCCCGGTAAACTGCTTCTCATGGCATTTCTCCTCGCGCATTAGACGGCGCGGTCCGCATCCCGTCAGCCCATCCCCGGCCCCGGCCGCGGGGACCCCATCGCCGTCCATCTGCCCAGGAGTCAACCCCCTGTGATCACCGCATCCGGCATCGAGCTGCGCGCCGGCGCCCGCGTCCTCATCGAGTCCGCCTCCTTCCGCATCGCCAAGGGCGATCGGGTCGGCCTGGTCGGCCGCAACGGCGCCGGCAAGACCACCCTCACCAAGTGCCTGGCCGGCGAGGGCATCCCGGCCGCCGGCACCATCACCCGCTCCGGCGAGGTCGGCTACCTGCCGCAGGACCCGCGCACCGGCGACCTGGACGTACTGGCCCGCGACCGCGTCCTGTCCGCCCGCGACCTGGACGTGGTGCTGCGCAAGATGCGCGAGAACGAGGAGCGGATGGCGAACGGCAAGGGCGCCACCCGCGAGCGGGCGATGAAGAAGTACGAGCGGCTGGAGACCGAGTTCCTCACCAAGGGCGGTTACGCCGCCGAGGCGGAGGCCGCCACCATCGCCGCCAGCCTCGGCCTGCCCGACCGGGTGCTCGGCCAGCCGCTGCACACCCTCTCCGGCGGTCAGCGGCGCCGCGTCGAGCTGGCCCGGATCCTCTTCTCGGACGCCGACACCCTGCTGCTGGACGAGCCGACCAACCACCTGGACGCCGACTCCATCAGCTGGCTGCGCGACTACCTCAAGACCTACCGCGGCGGCTTCATCGTGATCTCGCACGATGTGGACCTGGTCGAGACCGTGGTGAACAAGGTCTTCTACCTGGACGCCAACCGCTCGGTGATCGACGTCTACAACATGGGCTGGAAGCTGTACCAGGCCCAGCGCGAGGCCGACGAGAAGCGCCGCAAGCGGGAGCGGGCCAACGCCGAGAAGAAGGCCGCCGCGCTCAACGCGCAGGCCGACAAGATGCGGGCCAAGGCCACCAAGACGGTCGCCGCGCAGAACATGGCCCGCCGCGCCGAGCGGCTGCTCGCCGGCCTCGACGAGGTGCGCGCCTCCGACAAGGTCGCCAAGCTGCGCTTCCCGGACCCCGCCCCGTGCGGCCGGACGCCCCTGATGGCCGAGGGCCTGTCCAAGTGGTACGGCTCGCTGGAGATCTTCACCGATGTGAACCTGGCCATCGACAAGGGCTCCCGGGTGGTCATCCTCGGCCTCAACGGCGCCGGCAAGACCACCCTGCTGCGCCTGCTGGCCGGCGTGGAGAAGCCGGACACCGGCGAGGTCGTCCCCGGCCACGGCCTCAAGCTCGGCTACTACGCGCAGGAGCACGAGACCCTCGACCCGGACCGCACGGTGCTGGAGAACATGCGCTCCGCCGCGCCCGACCTGGACCTGGTGGACATCCGCAAGACGCTGGGCTCCTTCCTGTTCTCCGGCGACGACGTGGACAAGCCCGCCGGGGTGCTCTCCGGCGGCGAGAAGACCCGGCTCGCCCTGGCCACCCTGGTGGTCTCCTCGGCCAACGTGCTGCTGCTGGACGAGCCCACCAACAACCTGGACCCGGCCAGCCGCGAGGAGATCCTGGGCGCGCTGCGCACCTTCACCGGCGCGGTGGTGCTGGTCACCCACGACGAGGGCGCGGTGGACGCGCTCCAGCCGGAGCGGATCATTCTGCTGCCGGACGGTGTCGAGGACCTCTGGGGCGCGGACTACGCGGATCTGGTGGCGCTCGCCTGATCCGGTACCTGGTTCCGACGGTCCCGGACACGCACCGTGGCCGCCGGGTGCGATCAAGAGTGATGGATCATTCGGCCGACAGGTGATCCATCATCTGAGTGAGAGCGGCTGGTACCGCGGCGCGCCGCACCGGTTCGGCGCGCGCCGCGGTGTGTGCGCCGGGGCTCCTCCCTCACCTCCCCGTGGCCTCCTCTCTGACCTGCCACTTCGTGTGGATCACCGAATGGCGGCATCGCCGGCGGCAGCCGGAATTTGGGCTTCCGGCGGCGCCGAGCCCGGAATTCCGGGGAAGTCTTGTGCCATGGACCTTGCCGAATGGGTGGCCAGGAAGCCGTGAAGGGGTGATCATGAGAAGTCCAGAGCGCACTTCCCATGAGGAGGCACGGGTGGCCGAGACTCTGAAGAAGGGCAGCCGGGTGACCGGCGCCGCGCGCGAAAAGCTCGCGGCAGACCTGAAGAAGAAGTACGACTCCGGTGCGAGCATCCGGGCGCTGGCCGAGGAGACCGGCCGGTCCTACGGCTTCGTGCACCGGATGCTCAGCGAATCCGGAGTGACGCTGCGTGGTCGCGGCGGGGCGACGCGAGGCAAGAAAGCCGCCTCCGCCTGACCTTCCTACTGGCGGGTATGGGCAGTGCCACCCGGTTGATCGGTCGGTCGACCGGGTGGTTACTGTGCAGTCACTAACCTGACTGCGGCCGACCGGAGGCTCCCAGTGACCCTGCTTGACAAGGACGGCGTCCAACTCACCGTCGATGACGCGGTTGCCACGGTGACCCTGTCCAACCCGACCAAGCGCAACGCGCAGAGCCCCGCCATGTGGCGCGCGCTGATCGAGGCCGGGCAGTTGCTGCCGGGCACCGTGCGGGTCGTGGTGCTGCGCGGAGAGGGCAAGTCCTTCTCCGCCGGCCTCGACCGGCAGGCGTTCACCCCGGAGGGGTTCGACGGGGAGCCGTCGTTCCTGGACATGGCGCGCGGCTCCGACGCCGAGCTGGACGCCACCATCGAGGAGTACCAGCGGGCCTTCACCTGGTGGCGGCGGAACGACATCGTCTCCATCGCCGCCGTCCAGGGGCATGCCATCGGCGCCGGCTTCCAGCTGGCCCTCGCCTGCGACCTGCGGGTCTGTGCCGATGACGTGCAGTTCGCGATGCGCGAGACCAGCCTTGGCCTGGTGCCCGACCTCACCGGTACGCACCCGCTGATCGGACTGGTCGGCTACGCCCGCGCGCTGGAGATCTGCGCCACCGGCCGCTTCGTCCACGCGGACGAGGCCGAGCGGGTCGGACTGGCCAACCTGGTGGTGCCCGGCGCCGAGCTGGACGCCGCGGTCCGCGACCTGGCGGCGGCCCTGCTGGCGGCGCCCCGGAACGCCGTCATCGAGACCAAGGCGCTGCTGCGCGGCGCCACCGGGCGCACCTACGAGGAGCAGCGCACCGCCGAGCGGGCCGCCCAGGGCCGCCGCCTGCGCGACCTGGCGGGCCTGGCCGAGTAGCCCGGCGCCGCGGCGCGCGGTGCGGGCGGCGCCGGGCCGGTAGGCAGGACCTGCCGCGGAGCCGCCCGGAGCCGCCCGCCCCATCATCGAAGGCGACCGCCGAACGCCTCCGCCCCACCTCGGGGGCCGGGGGAAGTTCGGCGGTCGCCTTCGTACATCTGCCGCACCCCGGAAGCAAGAACGACATATCCCGCCTACTGTGGCAAAAGGAGCCAGAGGGGATTCCGTTCGAAAGGGTTGATCGGCGATGACGGAGACCACGCAGCGGACCGGAATCGGCAGCTCGGGCACCGAGGCCGAGCGGAGGCCGTACGAGGCGACCGCCGCCCGCCGCGGCGCCGGGGGCGAATCCGGTGTCCGGGGCAAGACCACCATCGCCGACGGCGTCGTGGAGAAGATCGCCGGACTCGCCACGCGGGACGTCGACGGCGTGTACGCCATGGGCAGCGGTCTGGCGCGCACCTTCGGCGCGGTACGCGACCGGGTCCCCGGCGGCGGCCGATCGGTCACCCGCGGAGTGAAGGCCGAGGTCGGCGAGGTCCAGACGGCACTGGACCTGGAGATCGTGGTCGTCTACGGCGTCTCGATCTCCGAGGTCGCCCGGGCCGTGCGGGAGAACGTCGTCTCCGCGGTCGAGCAGATGACCGGACTGGAGGTCGTCGAGGTCAACATCGCGGTGAGCGATGTGAAGCTGCCCGACGAACCCGAAGAGGAGCAGGAGACGCGGGTCCAGTAGGCGACCGGCGTACCGCTGGTAAGGGGAGTGCGCGACATGAACATGGCGGTGGTCGGAATGATCGCCGGGATTGCCCTCGCGTTCGCCGGCTACTTCGGCGGCTTCGGAGCGTTCCTCCTGGTGGCAGCGCTGGGAGCGATCGGTTTCGTGGTCGGCCGATGGGTGGACGGCCATCGGGACTTCGGCAGTCTCTTCCACAGTCACGACCGCGAGCGACGGCGGTGAGCGGGCCGGGCGAGCCCGCCGAGCGGGGTGCGATCCGGGTCGCGGACCGGGTCGTCGCGAAGATCGCCGCACAGGCGGCGCGCGAGGCGCTGCCCGCCCTCCCGCGCACGCCCCGGCCGGAGGCCGCGGTCTCGGTACGGGACCGCACCGCCCGGGTGCGGATCGCCCTGGAACTCGGCTACCCCCTGGACATCGGCACCCACTGCGGCGCGGTCCGCCGGCATGTCCGCAGCCGGGTGGCCGGACTGACCGGCATGGAGGTGCGGGAGGTGGCGATCACCGTGGAGCGGCTGCGCTCACCGCACCTGGGAGGCGCCGGCCAGGAGCGGGTGCGATGAGCTCGACCGGCCCCGTGGACCTCCGCAAACCGGAACCCCCGTCGTCCGCCTCCACCGGGGCGCACCTGGCGGCCCCACCTGGCAGCGCCCCCCGGGCAGGCCGCTTCTGGTCGGTGCGCCGGATCCCGGCCGGCATCGTCGCGGCGATCACCCTGGGGGCGGTCGGTCTGCTGCTGTACGACGTGGTCTCGGTACGCGCCGGACAGCCCGGCATGTACTGGCGCCGCAAGCTGGCCGAGGAGTTGGCCACCCGGCCGCTGGACGACGGCTGGGTCATCGGCGGCGCTTCGGTGGCCATGGCCCTGGGGCTGTGGCTGCTGGTCCTGGCGCTGACCCCCGGGTTGCGCCGGGTGCTGCCGATACGCCGGGACACCGCCGATCTGCGCGCCGGGCTGGACCGTCCGGCGGCCGGCATGGTGCTGCGCGACCGTGCGATGGAGGTCTCCGGGGTCCGCTCGGTACGGGTCGCGGTCGGCCGGCACCGCGCCCGGGCCCGTGTCCAGGCCCACTTCCGCGACCTGGCGGAGGTGCGCTCCGATGTGGAGGCGGCGCTCACCGAGGGCATCCGGCAACTGGGCCTGGCCCGTCCGCTCAGGCTCTCCCTCCAGGTCAGCCGTCCGCCCAAGAAGAAGCGATAGGCCCGGCGCGCCGCGCCCGCGGACGCACGAGGCGGCGGCAGGCGCCGCGCCAAGGGCAGTGCAGAGAGAGCCGTACAAGAGGGGTGACCGAGGGTGCTGAGAGCCGTCAACCGGGTCCTGGTGGCGCTCGCCGGGCTGGTACTGCTGGCCGTGGGCGGCGCCGTCCTGCTCTCCGGGCTCGACCTGCCCCGGCACTGGGGGTTCGGCACCCCCTCCTGGTGGCCCTTCCACGGGCCGCACGATGTGCTGCTGAGCCGCGCCGACCGGCAGCGCTGGCGGAACGAGAGCTGGTGGTGGCCGGCCGTGATCGCGGGGCTCGGCGCCGCACTGCTGCTCGCCCTGTGGTGGCTGCTGGCCCAGCTGCGCCGGCACCGGCTGGGCGAGGTGCTGGTCGCCGACGACGAGGGGGTGGAGGCGGTGGTACGCGGCCGGGCCCTGGAGACCGTGCTGGAAGCGGAGGCGGAGGCACTGGACGGGGTGGAGCGGGCCCGGGCGCGGCTGCGCGGGCGCCGCACGGCCCCCAGGGCCCGGCTGGGCCTGCTGCTGACCCCCCGCTGCCAGCCGGCGAGCGCGCTGTACCGGCTGCGCGCCGAGGTGCTGGAGCAGGCCCGCGGCTCGGCGGGGCTGGCCCGACTGCCGGCCGAGGTACGGCTGCGGACCGAGCGGCACCGCGCGGAACGGGTGACCTGACCACGGGGCCGGTCCCCCGGGGTGCCGCCCGGGAGTGACCGGGGCCTGCCACCGGGCTCCGCGCGGTACGCCGCGCCGTCCCTCAGAAGCCGTGCAGCGCGCCGCCGTCCACCGGGAGCATCAGGCCGGTGAGGTAGGAGGCCGCGGGGGAGAGCAGGAAGGCCGCGGCCTTGCCGAACTCCTCCGGCGTACCGTAGCGGCGCAGCGGGATCGCCTCGCTGTGCCGGCGGCGGGCCGCCTCCGCGTCACCGGAGAGCGCGTCCAGCTCGCGCACCCGGTCGGTGTCGATACGGGACGGCAGCAGCCCGACGACCCGGATGCCGCGCGGGCCCAGCTCCACGGAGAGCGACTTGGCCAGCCCGGCGAGCCCGGGGCGCAGTCCGTTGGAGATGGTCAGTCCGGGGATCGGTTCGTGCACCGAGCCGGAGAGCACAAAGCCGATCACCCCGCCCTCGGTCAGTTCCCCGGCGGCGGCCCGGGCCAGGCGGAGCGCCCCCAGGAAGACCGCGTCGAACGCGGCCTGCCACTGCTCGTCGGTGTTGTCCGCCAGCAGCCCGGCGGGCGGTCCGCCGACGCTGACCAGGATGCCGTCGAAGCGGCCGAAGCGCTCTCGGGCGAGGGCGACGAGGCGTTCGGCGGTGCCGGGGTCGCCGTTGTCGGCCGGTACGCCCACCGCGTTCGGGCCCAGTTCGGCCGCGGCCTTGGCCGCCCGCTCGGCGTCCCGTCCGGTGACGACCACCTTGGCGCCGTCGGCGACCAGCTCGGCCGCGGTCGCCCGGCCCAGCCCGCGGGTGGCGCCGGTGACGATGTACACACGGTCTTTCAGTCCCAGATCCATGGCCTCAGTCTGCCGTGGCCGGATCTCGGCGACGCGAGCAGGAGGCGATCGGGCGGCAGGTGCCGGGTCGGCCGCGGGTCAGCTCGCGGGAGCCGCGGCGGGGGCCGCCTCGTCGGCGGCCTTGTCCTCGGCGGCCTCGGCGGCCTCGGCAGCGGCCTTCTCGGCCGCCGCCACCCGGTCCCGGCGCTCCCGGCGCACCAGCACGATCCAGCCGGCCGGCACCCCGGCGGCGAACAGCCACCACTGGATGGCGTACGCGATGTGCGGGCCGATGCTGCTGTGGTCCGGGGGCGGCACCGGGGTGGGCTGGTGGCTGCCCTTGGGGGAGGAGGAGGCGAGTTCGATGTAGCCGCCGAGCAGCGGGCGGGAGAGGGACTTGGCCTGCCGCTCGCTGTTGATCAGCATCACCTGCCGGTCGGGCAGGCCCTGCTTGTCCCGGATACCGCTGCTGCCACTGGTCTCGTCGGCCCTGAGCCGCCCGGTGACGGTCACCTCGCCGCGCGGGGCGGCGGGTACGTCGGGGAACTTGGTCAGGTCGCCGCCCGCCGGGATCCAGCCCCGGTTGACCAGCACCGCGCGACCGTCCGCCATCAGCAGCGGGGTGACCACGAAGTAGCCGATGGACTGGTCGTCCTTGCCGGTGCGCTGGCGCACCACCACCTCGTGCGCCCCGTCGTACCGGCCGCGCGCGGTCACGGTGCGCCAGGTGTCGTCCCGGCTCACCTCGCGCCCGGGCGCGGTGAGCTTGCCGACCGGGACGGGTGGTGAGTTCAGGCTGGCGGCGATCAGCTCGTTATGCGCTACCCGGTGCTGGTGGCGGTGGAGCTGCCAGAAGCCCAGTCGGATCATGACCGGGATGAGGAGGAGCCCCACCAGGGTGAGGATCACCCACTGCCGGGTCAACAGGAAGCGGTACACGACCCAAGACAGTACCCGTCCGGGCCCGCCCCCTCGCCGGTGGGTACCCCGGGCGGCCGCCGGGCCCGGAGGCGAGCCGCTCAGACGCGGTCGACGATGCCCACCCGCCCCTCGGCACGGGCGCAGTGCGCCCCGCAGTACCAGTGCCCGTCGGCCTCCACGCCCTGCCCGATGACCTGGCAGCGGCAGTGCTCGCAGATCGGCGCCATGCGGTGGATGGCGCAGGAGAAGCAGTCGAAGACGTGCACCGCGCCCTGCGCGTGCACCTCGAACGTCATGCCGTAGTCGTTTCCGCAGACCTCGCAACGTGCCATATGCCACAGCCTGCCGGGCGCTGCGGTGATCGGCGAGCCGAGCCCGGGCGCGTCGCCCGGACTTCACCTGATTGTCGGCTGGTACGACGGATGGGCTCAGCCGGATGCCGCTCCCGGAGCGGGCCGGACGTGCTGGAGCAACTGCATGAACGCCGCCTCGTCGACCACCGGGGTGCCGAAGGAGCGCGCCTTGGCGACCTTGGAGGTGGGGGACTCCGGATCGTTGGTGACCAGCAGACTGGTGAGCCGGGAGACGCTGGTGGCCACGTGCAGGCCGGCCTCCACCGCGCGGTCCTCCAGCAGCTCGCGGTCGACCGAGGTGTCCCCGGAGAAGGCCACCCGCATGCCCTGGACCAGCTGCTCGCCCGGGACGTAGCGACCCGGGTTGGGGTACGGGCACGGGGGCCGCTTGCGGCTGGGCCGCCAGCTGCCCGAGGGGTAACCGCGCTGCCGCCCGATCGCCGGCGAGCCGCCGCCCGCCGGGCTGTCGGTCCACTCGGTCAGCGGCTGGCAGGCCAGCAGCGGCAGGCGCAGCTCGGCCTGGGCGGCCAGCCGCAGACTGGGCTGGAAGGCCTCGGCCAGCACCCGGGCGTCGTCCAGGGCGTGGTGGGCGCGCCGCTGCACCACGCCGTAGTGCGCGGCGAGGGTCTCCAGCTTGTGGTTGGCCAGCGGCAGCCGCAGCTCCTTGGAGAGCGCGATGGTGCACAGCCGCTGGCGCACCGGTGCGGTGGCGCGGGCCCGGGCGTACTCGCGGGCGATCATCGACCAGTCGAAGGCCGCGTTGTGGGCCACCAGCACCCGGTCCGCGAGCCGCTCGGACAGCTCCTCGGCGATCTCCCGGAACAGCGGGGCGCCGGCCAGGACCTCGCTGGTCAGACCGTGGATCCACACCGGGCCCGGATCGCGCTGCGGATTGACCAGCGTGTACCAGTGGTCCTGCACCTCGCCCCGGGCGTCCAGTTGGTAGACGGCGGCCGACACTATCCGGTCGTCGCGGGCCAGTCCGGTGGTCTCCACGTCGACCACCGCGTACCCGGCGGGGTACCCGGCCGGCCAGGAGGACGGCGCGGTCGGCGGTGCGGCTGGCGTGCGGTCTTCGAGCATGGTCACTGAGGATACGGGCCGCCACCGACACGTCACCGAGGGGGCATGTCTGCTATGTGATGTTGCGAAACCTTATAGGGCATTTGTTATCCGTCGAGAATGGCGAAACCTGCTGCTGACGAACGTTCTCGCATACCTGCCAGTAACTGACCCCTAGCGGTGACGGCCCGGGCGCTTTATGTTGCGAACATGCCGCACCTGCCCGATGTAGTGCTGTGGTCCGTACCTGCCTTCGTCCTGCTCACCGCGGTGGAGTTGGTCAGCTACCGACTCCACCCCGATGAGAACGCCCAGGGATACGAGACCAAGGACGCCGCGACCAGCATCACCATGGGTCTCGGCAGCCTGGGGTTCGACTTGCTGTGGAAAATCCCGATTGTCGCGATCTACACAGCCGTCTACGAGCTCACCCCGCTGCATGTGCCGGTCCTGTGGTGGACCGTGCTGCTGATGCTGCTGGCGCAGGACTTCTTCTACTACTGGCAGCACCGCGGCCACCATGTGATCCGCGTGCTGTGGGCCTGCCATGTGGTCCACCACTCAAGCCGGAAGTTCAACCTCTCCACCGCGCTGCGCCAGCCGTGGACCTCCTTGACCAACTGGCCGTTCTATGTGCCGATGGTCGCCCTCGGGGTGCATCCCGCCGCGGTCGCCTTCTGCAACTCCGTCAGCCTCGTCTACCAGTTCTGGATCCACACCGAGCGGATCGGCACCCTGCCCCGCCCGATCGAGTTCGTCTTCAACACCCCCTCGCACCACCGCGTCCACCACGCCTCCCAGGGCGGCTACCTGGACCGCAACTTCGGCGGCATCCTCATCGTCTGGGACCGGCTCTTCGGCTCCTTCGTCCCGGAGACCGAGCGGCCGGTGTACGGGCTGACCAAGAACATCGACACCTTCAACCCGCTGCGGGTCGCCACCCACGAGTACGCCGCCATCGCCCGCGACCTGCGGGCGGCGAACGACTGGCGCGAGCGCGCGGGCCGTGTCTTCGGCGGCCCCGGCTGGCAGCCGTCCGCCCCGGCGGGCGGTGGCTCGGGTGACGCCGCCTCCGTCCAAGGCGGCCCGAACGCCGCCGCCGGCCGGCCCGGACCGGACATCGCCACCCCCGACCGCTCGGCGGCATCCGTCCCGGCCCGTACGGATTCCCTGTCTCTTTTAAAAATCTTACGCTGCC
>NZ_SRID01000245.1 GCF_004684805.1 Streptomyces palmae | reverse complement strand
GCCTCCGCCCCGCCCTCGCGCCAGAGCCGGCACGGGGATGTGAAGATTTCGTGCGCATCCGCCCGCCGGGGGGCTCAGCCGGCGCGCAGGTTCTTCAACCGCTTGCCCCGCACCGCCTTGGCCTCCACCCCGCTGAACAGCGCGATCCCCCGGATGCGGATCACCGGCGCCTGCGGATCGGGCGCCTCGTAGCTCGCCACGTCGAAGGCGCCGAAGATCCCGGTGCCGGTGCCGCGCAGCGAGACGTTCTCCGGGACCTTGATCTCCACACCGCCGAAGAGCGACCAGACGTTGACGGTGATCTCCTGCTGCTCGAAGACCGCCTCGGTCAGATCGATCTCCACCCCGCCGAAGACCGCCAGGGCGTTGGTGCGGTAGCCCACCCGGAAACGCCCCCGGCGCATCGCCCCGCCGAACACCGCGACCAGGTTCTGGGTGGCGGGTACGGACCGGGGCGGCCCGCCCCCGTCGCCGGCGGCCGGCGCGGCGGAGCCCCCCGAGGCGGGCAGGTCGCGGATGAGCGGTCGCAGCTCACCGCGGGTCCGGGCCCGGTAGACGGCGTCGATCCGCTCGGCGTGCTCCTCGGCGTCGAGCCTGCCCTCGGCGAGCGCCTCGCGGAGGATGTCGGCGATCCGGTCCCGGTCCGCGTCCGAGGCGCGGATGTCGGGCTCCCCCTCGGGACCGGCCATGACCCCCGGCGCCGCAGGCTCGCCCCCGGCCTCCTCGGCCCTCGCACCGGACTCCCCCCGAGCCTTCTCGGCAGGCTTCTCTCCGGCCGGCTCCCCGCCCTTCTTCCCGACCGCCCCCGCGGCTCGCACGGCCGCGACGGCGCCTTCGGCGGTGGGCACGGCTCCCCCGGCCGCGGAGTCGCCCGCGACCGCGCGTGGTTCGGCCGCGGTCGCCGTGGCTGCCGCGGGCACAGCGCCGGCAGTGTCGGGGACGGCCGCGGGCTCAGCGTCGGCCGCGGACTCGGGGACGGCCGCGGACTCGGGGTCGGCCGCGGGCGACAGGGGCAGGGGCTTGGTCAATGGCACCGGCTGCTGCTCTTCCACCCGAACAGCCTAGCGAAACGCGATAGGTCGCGATAGCGACAACACACCGGCTGCCACCGGCCGGCTCGCCCGCCGAAGGCCCTTTCGCCGCTGAGTGCAACCTCACCCCCGAGCACCCGGAGCCGCGTTCTACGCTGGAGGGCGCTGTCGACGAAGCCAGCCACCGCCGCCCGCCGAGTGAGGATTGCCCCTGATGCCCGCCGACTCCCAGCCCGCCCAGCCCGAGTTCGCCTACACCGACCTGCTGCCGCTCGGCGAAGACACCACCCCGTACCGCCTGGTGACCGCCGACGGTGTGAGCACGTTCGAGGCGGACGGCCGCACCTTCCTCAAGGTGGAGCCGGAGGCACTGCGCAAGCTGGCGGCCGAAGCGATCCACGACATCCAGCACTACCTGCGCCCGGCCCACCTGGCCCAGCTCCGGAAGATCATCGACGACCCGGAGGCGTCCGCGAACGACAAGTTCGTCGCCCTGGACCTGCTGAAGAACGCGAACATCGCGGCGGCCGGCGTGCTGCCGATGTGCCAGGACACCGGCACCGCGATCGTGATGGGCAAGCGCGGCCAGAACGTGCTCACCGAGGGCGGTGACGAGGAGGCCCTGTCCCGCGGCATCCACGACGCCTACACCCAGCTGAACCTGCGCTACTCCCAGATGGCCCCGCTGACCATGTGGGACGAGAAGAATACCGGCACCAACCTGCCGGCCCAGATCGAGCTGTACGCCACCGACGGCGGCGCCTACAAGTTCCTCTTCATGGCCAAGGGCGGCGGCTCGGCCAACAAGTCCTTCCTCTTCCAGGAGACGAAGGCCGTGCTCAACGAGGCGAGCATGATGAAGTTCCTGGAGCAGAAGATCCGCTCGCTGGGCACCGCTGCCTGCCCGCCGTACCACCTGGCCATCGTGGTCGGCGGCACCAGCGCCGAGTACGCCCTGAAGACCGCGAAGTACGCCTCCGCGCACTACCTGGACGAGCTGCCGGCGGAGGGCTCGCCGCTGGGCCACGGCTTCCGCGACAAGGAGTTGGAGCAGAAGGTCTTCGAGCTCACCCAGAAGATCGGCATCGGCGCGCAGTTCGGCGGCAAGTACTTCTGCCACGACGTGCGCGTGGTCCGCCTGCCCCGGCACGGCGCCTCCTGCCCGGTCGCCATCGCGGTCTCCTGCTCCGCCGACCGCCAGGCCGTCGCGAAGATCACCGCCGAGGGCGTCTTCCTGGAGCAGCTGGAGACCGACCCGGCGCGCTTCCTCCCGGAGACCACCGAGGAGGAGCTGACCGAGGGCGCGGGCCCGGACCTCGACGCGGTCGCCATCGACCTCGACCAGCCGATGGACGACATCCTGGCCGAGCTGACCAAGCACCCGGTCAAGACCCGGCTGTCGCTGACCGGCACCCTGGTGGTGGCCCGCGACATCGCCCACGCCAAGATCAAGGAGCGGCTGGACGCGGGCGAGGGCATGCCGCAGTACCTCAAGGACCACCCGGTCTACTACGCGGGCCCGGCCAAGACCCCCGAGGGCTACGCCTCCGGCTCCTTCGGCCCGACCACGGCCGGCCGCATGGACTCCTACGTGGAGCAGTTCCAGGCCGCCGGCGGCTCCAAGGTGATGCTGGCCAAGGGCAACCGCTCCCAGCAGGTCACCGACGCCTGTGCCGCGCACGGCGGCTTCTACCTCGGCTCCATCGGCGGCCCGGCGGCCCGCCTGGCCCAGGACTGCATCAAGAAGGTGGAGGTCCTGGAGTACGCGGAGCTGGGCATGGAGGCGGTCTGGAAGATCGAGGTCGAGGACTTCCCGGCGTTCATCGTGGTGGACGACAAGGGCAACGACTTCTTCACCGACCCGGGCCCGGCCCAGCCGTTCGTCACCACCATCCCGGTCCGCCAGGGCGCGTAACGCCTCCGGCGGCCACCGCCACCCCGGCCACGGGCCCCGGTCGCACGGGGCCCGTGGGAGCGGGGGCGTTGCTCGGTGTCCTTGGGGTGCCGAGGAGAGGCATAGACCAGGATGACGGTGCGCTTGTCCTCATCCGCCAGGTAGCGCACCCGGCCTCCACTGGTGACCTCGTACCCCCACTGGTCCGGGTGACTTCCCGTGCCCGGCACCGCCCCGTCCGACCGGTGACGGACCCCGCGCGCGGGGCCTGTCACGGCTACAGGTCGCGGTGGACCTCGCGCCGGTGCCCGACCCTGGCCACCGCCTCTCCTGCGAGCGCCTCCCCGGGGCCCCGACCGCCGCCCCCCGGTACTGCCCGAGGGGAGCGGGTTCACGCTCGGGCGCTGGGCCGCGTACGAACGTTCACCTTGGCGTGAACGCACCACCGCCGACGTACAACCATCCGTTCACCTCCAAGGTCATAGCGGATGGATCCTCCAAGGTCCGCTTCAGCCCTGAGAGTTCGTCTCCTGAAGGTGGAGTGTTTTGCGGATACGTACTTCGGCCATCGCCATCACCGTCGCCGCCGCAACGGCGGGCCTGACACTGGCCCTGGCCCCCACCACGAGCGCGGTCGCGGTCACCGCCAAGGCCGGTGACTTCAACGGCGACGGCATCGCCGACCTCGTGGTGGCCAGCCCCGGCGCCCGCGTCGGCGGGTCCGCCGGTGCCGGCTCGGTGACCGTCACCTATGGCTCCGCCAACGGTGTGTCCCCCGCCCGTTCGGTGACCATCACCCAGAACTCCTCCGGTGTCCCGGGCACCGCCGAGCCGGGTGACCGCTTCGGCAGCTCCTACGCCACCGGTGACCTCGACGGCGACGGGTACACCGACCTCGTCGTCGGGGCGGCCGGGCAGAAGCAGCCGTCCGGCAATCGGGCCACGGGCACGGTCACCGTCCTGTGGGGCGGGGCGAAGGGCCTCACCCGGGGCGGCATCGCCGTCGGCAACCCGGCCAAGGCCGACCCCAATTGGAACGCCGCGTTCGGCCGTCAGGTCGCGGTCGGTGACTTCGACGGCGACGGCCGCGACCAGCTCGCCGTGGTCTCCGACAGCCAGCTGTGGACCTACGGGAACGGCTTCACCCGCACCACCTCGCCCACGGCCGTGCTCAGTGGCCAGGAGTTCGAGTTCGCCACACTGACCGCGGGCGACTTCCAGGGCACCGGCCGGGACCAGCTGGCGGTCACCGGCGAGACGGACTGCGACGACGCCGCCTGCTACTACGCCGCGGTGTACGGGGCGAACGCCGACGGAAAGGTCGTCCGGGAGAAGGCCCTCCCGGTGCCCAGCGCCAGGCCCAACGGGGGGGACCACGAGACCTTCTCCGCCGCGGCGGGCGACGTGAACCACGACGGCTTCACCGACCTGGTCACCGGCCAGGCGGCGTACGAAGACCCCCGCTACAACAACGCCGGCTACGTCTACGTGCGCTACGGCAGCGCGGACGGCCTCACCGCGGACCGCACCGCCAAGCTCGACCAGAACACCGCGGGGGTGCCCGGCGTCAACGAGAACGGCGACCGCCTCGGTGCCTCGGTGGCCGTCGGCGATGTCACCGGCGACGGCTACGACGACGTCGTGGCCGGCGCCCCGGGCGAGACCGTTGGCGGTGTCAAGCAGACCGGCGAGGTCGTGCTGTTCAAGGGATCGGCGGCCGGTCTCACCGGCAACGGCGCCCAGGCCTTCCACCAGGCGACCAGCGGCGTGCCCGGGGCGTCGGAGGCGTACGACTGGTTCGGCTCCGGGGTCCGCGTGATCGACATCAACGGCAACGGCAAGGCGGATGTCGTCGTCGCCGCGCGCGGCGAGGACGTCTTCGCCGGTGCGACCAAGGCCGGTGTGGACGGCGCGGACTGGGTGCTGCGCGGCTCGAAGGACGGGATGACCACGACCCGCGCCACCTCCTTCAGCGAGAAGTCCTTCGGGTTCACCTACCGCAACGGCGAGTTCGGCTCCGTACTGGGCAACTGACCGATCGCTGCGCAGCGATCACCGCAGGCGCACCTGGGCAGTGACGGACCCCGGCCGGTTCCGGCCGGGGTCCGTCATGCGTCAGTGCGTCTGGCCGGGCTTGTCGACCACCGCGTTGGCCAGCACCGCGATCTCCCAGCCGAACTTCGGGTCCCTCCCGGTCACCGAGGCATCCCAGCCGGCCCCCCGGAAGGCGTAGGTCTTGGGGTCCAGGAAGAGGTAATCGGCAGTGTTCTTCCCGTTGACCCGCTCGATGCTCCTGATGGCCAGACTGCTCCGGCCGGCGGCGTCGTCGACCCGCTGCTCCAAGACCTCGACTCCGGGGATGAGGGCGAGTGCCCGGTACAGGGTCGCGTTCAGCTCGGGTGGCAGCACGGACCCCGTGAGCAGGATGTTGGAAATCCTCCGGAATTCGCGGTTCTTCCGTCCCGTCTGGTCGAGGAAGTCGGTATCGAATTCGCTGTCGAAAGATGTATCGGAGCGGATCTGCTCCAGCAGCTTCCGTGGATCAGTCGGCAGTTTGGCGATGTTGTCGAGCAACTCCTCCGAGGATTGGGATCCCTGCGGCTCGGTACCGGCCATGTCATCGGAAGGCAGGTCCTCGTCGCCCATGTCACCGGGAGGCAGCTCCTCGTCGCTGATGACGATCTTGCCGTGCTCGTCGCGCTCGGCGTACTTCTTGCCGTCGAACCGCTCCCACGTCTCTGACTCGACATCAATCGGCTCCGGCAGCACCATCTTGCTGTAGATCCACTGGTCGGGACGCGGCCGGATGACCTTGTGGTGCCGCACCGATTCGGCGGCCCGCTCCATCACCTGGGCCACGGTCACGGTCTGCACCTGCTGCTTCTGAGGCGATCCCTTGTCCCCGGGCGCGACGACGAGCGCACCGGCGACCACGCTCGCCGCCACCGCCACGGGGATGGCCAGCCGCCAGGGCTTCCCCCATCCGGTCAGCCATCGCGGGGCCCCGCTGCGGCTCCGCGCGTCCGCCCCGGCCGCGGCGGCGAGAAGGGAGCGGCGCCCCGGGGCCAGCCGGGCGGCGTCGGGCTCCGGCGCCGACGGGCGCATCTCGCGTACTGCCTGCAGTTCATCCACGGGTGGCTACCTCCTGAACAAGAGTGGGGTCGATTCCGCCGAGCGCCGCGCGCATCTTCTTGCGGGCCCGGTTCAGCCGGGACCGCACGGTGCCGATCGGGATGCCGAGGGCCTGGCCGACCGCGTCGTAGGTGAGTTCGGCCCAGGCGATGAGCAGCAGCACATCGCGGTCCTTCGCCGAGAGTGCGGCGAGTGCCGCGGCAAGCTGCTTGCTGGAGGCCTGCGCGCTGACCTGTCCGTCGATCCGGTCGGTGTACGACTCGGCCACCGGGTCGGTGCCGGTGCGGGCCAGTGCTCGATAGGCACGCACCTCGGCTCTTCGGTGCTTGCCGATCAGGTTGGCGGCTATCCCGTACAGCCATGGCAGGGCGTCGGGGCGGCTCAGGTCGTAGCCGCCGCGCCGACGGAAGGCGATGAGAAAGGTGTCGGCGACGAGGTCATCGGCGAGATCCTGACCGAGGCGCCGCGCCACATAGCGGTGGATGGTGGCCGCGTGGCGGTCGTAGAGGGTCGCGAAGACCTCCGGGTCCGCCGCGGACTGCTCGATCAGTGCGGCGTCGTCGGTACGTGCCCGGTCTGGCGTGAGCCGGGAATGGGCGGTCACTGATGCTCCGTTCGTTCCGTCGTCCCGGGGCGGCACCCGCTGAGACGTTCACCCTCTATTCCCCGGTCCCCGGACAGGGGTTCACGGATTTCCCTAACCGGGCTCCGACTCCCTGTGATCGTGGATTCTGGGTGACCGGCCCAGGTCCCGGCAGCGGAGGCAGGCGCAGGGCGGGTACGCGTGGGACATCAGCGGGGGCAGGTGGTCCCCGGCCCTGATCTCCACCTCGGGCCGCTCCTCGGTGATGATCCCTTTGGGGCTGATCCAGTAGACGCGCAGGGTCATCAACCGCTGCCGGGGCGCCGCCGGTCCGTAGTCCGTCATCCGCCCCACCGCCTCTCCCCCGCGAGGACATACGGACGGGCCAGGGTGAGGGCGTCCCCGTCGATCGGCGGGACGTGGTTCCGGCGGTGCCGGGCGACGGGGTGGCGCGGCGGGTCCCACGGCCGCACGAGGACCACGCGCGGCCCCTGGCAGCGGCAGGCTGCCACCCCGTTGGCCCGATGGCGTCCTCGCGGGGCGAAGAACCGGCCTAACGCGAGCAGGAGTCGATGGATAGAGTCGAACATGTCATCAGCCCTTGTGTATTAGCTGGTGGCCATGCCCCGGGACCGGTCGCCGGGGTCCCCCACGTGAGTGGTCATGACCCTGAGTGCGCCCATCGTGACGCACCCGTACCTAGCCTCAACAGCATTGAGGCGTCCCCTGCGCCGCCAGGGGACGGGAAGGGCGGGCCCATGAAATTCCAGCCGCGTGAACTCACGCCGCACCACTCCGTACGCGACCTGTTCGGCGCGGAGCTGCGCTACCACCGCGAGAAGGCGGGGATGTCGCTACGGCAGCTCTCCGATGTGCTCAAGTACAGCAAGTCCCAGCTGGCGAGGTACGAGGCGGGGGAGGCTCTGCCCTACGACGACCTCCCGGCCATGCTGGACGCCTGCTTCGGTACGAACGGGCTCTTCGTCCGCCTGCACGCCGCAGCCAAGAAGGAACCCTTTCCCTCCAAGTACCGGCGGGCATTGGAGATCGAGGCCCAGGCGACCGTGATCGAGCAATACCTGTGCGCCACTGCTCCCGGCTTGCTGCAGACACCCGCGTACGCGGATCGGCTGATGCGCATCGGCCAGCCGAATGCCCCTGACGCGGAAATCGCGGCCTTGGTGAAGGCCCGAATGGACCGGCAGCCCCGCTTGTACGGTCCGGAAGCACCGCGCTGCTGGTTCATCCTCGACGAGGCGGTACTCCGACGTCCGGTGGGCGGCGCGGACGTGATGCGATCACAGCTCATGTCCCTAATCGAGAACGGGACCAAGCCCCAAATCACCATCCAGGTGCTGCCCTTCGAGGCGGGCGAACACCCAGCACTCGGCGGGTCACTCAACCTTTACTCGCATCCGAAGCAGCAGGTGGCGTACCTGGAAGGCATCCGGTGCGGACAAGTCTTCGACGACCCGAAGGACGTCGCAGAGCGACGGGACAACTACGATCTGCTCAGGGCCATGGCCCTGTCGCCCCGAGACTCCGAGGCGATGATCCGAGCGGCGATGGAGGACTGCACACCATGCGAAGCACCCCGGACCTGAGCACCGCCAACTGGCGCAAGAGCAGCTACAGCAACATCGACGGCGGCGACTGCGTCGAAATCGCCGACAACCTCCATGGAGTGATCCCCGTGCGGGACAGCAAGGACCCCGACGGGCCCGCGCTCGTGTTCGGTGCCGCTGCCTGGGCCGCCTTCATCGGTGACGTCAAGGCGGGCGGCCTGGACTTCGGCGCGGTCTGAGGCGAAGCGCCTCCACCCCGTCAGAGCACCAGCTTGAACCCGTCGTGGCTGCGGGCGAAGCCGAGTGAGGCGTAGAAGCGGTGGGCCTCGGTGCGGCGCTTGTTGCTGGTGAGTTGGACCAGGGTGCAGCCGCGGTCGCGGGCGCGGTCGATGGCCCAGCTCAGCAGGGTGCGGCCGAGCCCGGCGCCGCGGTGGTCGGCCCGTATGCGTACCGCCTCGATCAGGGCGCGCTCCTGGCCGTGGCGGCCCAGGCCCGGGATGTAGGTGAGCTGGAGGCAGCCGAGGACCGTGCCGTCGCCGTCGACCAGCACGATCATCTCGTTGCGCGGGTCGCTGTCCACCGCCTCGAAGGCCCGGGCGTACGCCTCGTCCACCTCCACGGTGGCGGGGTCGACCACCTTCTCCTCGTCCCTGAGCAGGGCGATGATCGCGGGTAGGTCGGCGCGGGTGGCGGTGCGGAACTCCATGGTGGGAGAGCTTGGCATACGCGGGTCGGCCAGGGTCCGGCTGATCTGGTCATGGCAGCCGCCCTGCCAGAACCTGGCTGACCCGTTCGCAGGCGGCCCGCCCCGCCCGGGCCCCGGGTCTCCCGGTCGGCCCCGAGGGGTGCCGCCCACGACGTGCGGGCCCCCACCGGGAGGGCCCGCACGCGTGGTCGTCCGGGTGCCGTCAGGCGAATCGCTGGCTCGCCGAGCCGTCGCACTTCTGGAGGCGGACCGGGTCCTTCGCCGAGGCCAGGCTCAGGCACAGGTCCGGTGCCGCGGTCGGGCGGAGGGTGGCGCCGTCGCGGGTGAACTTCTGGTTGGTTCCGCCGTGGCAGTCCCACAGGACCAGGGCCGTGCCGGCGGTGTACTTGCCGCCGGGCACGTCCACGCAGCGGTCCTGGGACAGCTCGGTGAGCAGGGTGCCGCGGGCCGCGTCGTACCACCAGCCCTGGTTGCGGCCGCCGTGGCAGTCCCAGCCGACCACCGCCGTCCCGTTGCGGCTGACCGCGCCGGAGGCGTCCACGCAGCTGCCGGTCGCCTCGTTGCGCAGCGGGCGGTAGACGTCGTCCCAGGCCATCGGGAACAGCTTGGGCTGACCGCTGGAGTTCACGTCCGCGCAGCTCGCCTCGCGCAGCGAGGAGTTGTAGAGCTGGGTGAGGCAGGCCGCGAAGGCGGCGTGGCCGCGGTTGTTGGGGTGGAAGGACTGCCGGACCGAGTTCTCGTCCGGGAGTCCTGGCTTGCTCAGGTCGATGTAGAGCCCGCGGGCCCAGGTGTTGTCGCTGCACACCTCGTGGCCGTGGAAGAGGCGCGAGTTGTCCAGGAAGATCGCGCCGGTGTCCGCGGCGGCCTTGCGCATGCCGCGTTCGAAGGCGGGTACGGCGCTGTCGCGGGCCCAGGCGGTGTCGGACTCGTATCCGGTGCAGCCGCCGGGGATCTTGCCGGGGTAGTCCGGGTTGTCCTCGACGTCGGGGCCGATCGGGCTGGGGTAGCCCATCACGACCAGCTTGTAGTCCTGGTCGGCGTACCCGGCGTCGCGCATGGTGGTGCGCAGGTCCCGGACCGTCGTCTCGACCTTGGGGACCAGGCCGTCCACCCGGGACTGCCAGCCGGGCTGGTACTTGGGCGCGCAGGCGCCCTGGAGGGTGAGCCAGCGGACCACGCAGTCGGTCATCACCGGGCCGAACTGGAGGTCGTCGTTGGCGCCGGCGACCAGCACCACCATCTTGATCCTGGTGTTGCGGGCCTTGATGGCCAGGCTGTCGCTCTGCACCAGTTCGTCGGCGTACTGCTTGCCGCCGCCGATCCGGATGTTGGTGGTGTTGGCACCGGAGCAGGCCACGTTGTAGGTGACGTCGGCGGCGATGCCGGTGCGGTGGATGGCGGAGTCCGGGGAGCGGTGGCACCAGTTGTCGGGGCCGTTGGTGCCCGCTTCGTAGGTGCCCACGCCCTCCCCGGAGATCTCGCTGTCGCCCAGCGAGATCAGCGAGGTCTTCCGCTGGTCCAGGGGGCGCTCGGCGGAGTCGCCGTAGAGCTTGGTGGCCTCCGCGGCGCGGATCTGCTCCAGCTCGGGCGGGAGGGGGGTGG
>NZ_SRID01000244.1 GCF_004684805.1 Streptomyces palmae | reverse complement strand
ACCCCGAAAAGCCGGTCCCGGCGAGCCCGCGCACGACTTCTCAGCGGGTGTCCCCGCGCCAGTCCCAGCGGCGGGGATCCCCCGGGCGGGGGCTGTAGAGGGCGCGTCCGCCGGGGCCGTGCGCGGCGATCTCGGTGGGCAGCGCGGCGCCCTCCCCCAGCCGCTGCTCGCTCCATCCGGTGACGTCCAGCAGCAGCCCGTCCAGTGGGCCGGCCACCAGCTCCCGGTACTCGCGCCCGGGCCGCGGCCCGGGGTCCTCGTGATCGGCGCCGTACACCCGGCGCCAGCCTGCCTCGTCCATGCCGGTCAGCATCGCAGCGGCCACTGACACCGCGGCGTGCCCGCAGCCCTGTCCGCGGCCGTCCGGGACGGCGCCGCGCCGGTGCCTCACAAGCGTTCGACGATGGTCACATTGGCCTGGCCGCCGCCCTCGCACATGGTCTGGAGTCCGAAGCGGCCCCGGGTGCGCTCCAGTTCGTGCAGCAGGCTGGTCATCAGCCGCGCGCCGGTGGCACCCAGCGGATGGCCGAGGGCGAGGGCACCGCCGTTGACGTTGACCCGGTCCGGATCGGCGCCGGTCTCCTTGAGCCAGGCCAGGACCACCGGGGCGAAGGCCTCGTTGATCTCCACCAGGTCGATGTCGTCGATGCCGAGGCCGGCCCGGCGCAGGGCGTGGGCGGTGGCGGGGATGGGGGCGGTGAGCATCCGCAGCGGGTCCTCGCCGCGGACCGCCAGTCGGTGGATCCGGGCGCGCGGCCGCAGCCCGTGGTCCCGCAGCGCCGCCTCGGAGGCGATCAGCAGGGCCGCGGCGCCGTCGGAGACCTGCGAGGAGAGCGCGGCGGTGATCCGGCCGCCGTCCTGGAGCGGGCGCAGCGCGGCCATCTTCTCCAGCGAGGTGTCCCGGCGCGGCCCCTCGTCCCGGCTCAGCTCGCCGAAGGGCACGGTCTCCCGGTCGAACCTGCCCTGGTCGGCCGCGGCCAGCGCGCGCTGGTGGGAGCGGAGCGCGAACTCCTCCATCGCCTCCCGGGAGATGTCCCACTCGGCGGCGATCCGCTCGGCGCCGTGGAACTGGCTCACCGGGCGGTCGCCGTAGCGGGCGCGCCAGCCGGTGGAGCCGGCGAACGGCCCGTCGGTGAGGCCCAGCGGGACCGCGGCCTGCCGGCTGGCGAAGCCGATCGGCACCTGGGACATGTTCTGCACCCCGCCCGCGACCACCAGGTCCTGGGTGCCGGAGAGCACGGCCTGGGCGGCGAAGTGCAGGGCCTGCTGGGAGGAGCCGCACTGGCGGTCCACGGTCACCCCGGGGACGTGCTCGGGGAGCCCGGCGGCCAGCCAGCAGGTGCGGGCGATGTCCCCGGCCTGCGGGCCGACCGCGTCCAGGCAGCCGAAGACCACGTCCTCCACCGCGGCCGGGTCCGCCCCGGACCGGTCCAGCAGGGCGCGCAGCACATGGGCGCCCAGGTCGGCGGGGTGCACGGCGGACAGTCCGCCGCCCCTTTTGCCGACCGGTGTGCGTACCGCTTCGACGATGTATGCCTCGGCCATGTCCGCTCCCTCGTGTCCATGCTGTCACTCGCGCAGGGCGATCCCGTCCAGCACCATCGACAGGTACTGCCGGGCGACCTCTTCGGGGCTGTGCCGTCCGCCCGGCCGGTACCAGGAGGCCGCGACCCAGACGGTGTCGCGGACGAACCGGTAGATGAGCCGGGTGTCCAGGTCGGCGCGGAAGGTCCCGTCGGACACTCCGCGCTCCAGGGTGCCCAGCCAGGCCGCCTCGAACTTCCGCTGCGACTCGGTGAGGTAGCCGAAGCGGGGGTGGGCGGCCAGGTGCCGGGACTCCTTCTGGTAGATCGCCACCGCCGCCCGGTGCCGGTCTATCTGCCGGAAGGACTCGGTGACCAGGGCTTCGATGGTCTCCCGGGGGCCGAGCCCGGCCGCGAGGACGGCGTCGTAGCCGGCCCACAGCTCGTCCAGGAAGGTGGCCAGGATCTCGTCGACCATCGACTCCTTGGAGTCGAAGTGGTAGTAGAGGCTGCCCGCGAGCAGTCCGGCCTCGTCGGCGATCCGGCGGACGGTGGTGGCGTTGTAGCCGTGGGCCGCGAAGACCTCGGCGGCGACGGCGAGGAGTTCCTGGCGGCGCTCCGGGGCGGCGCTCACCGCGGCCTGCCGGGGCTCGCGGTCGGCGGGCCGGCGGCCCCCGGTCCTCCGGCTGGTGGTCTGGCTGGTGTTCTGGCTCGTCTTCGGCACCCGGTCATTGTCGCCTCACGGATGCTGGCTGCTGACCGAGACCGTCTCCCCGGTCATGTACGAGGAGTAGTCGCTGGCCAGGAAGACGATCACGTTGGCCACCTCCCAGGGCTCCGCCGGGCGCCCGTACGCCTCGCGCCGGGCGAGCTCGGCCAGCAGCTCGGGGGTGGTGGTCCTGGCCAGGTGCGGGTGGGCGGCCAGGCTCGGGGCGACGGCGTTGACCCGTACCCCGTAGGCGGCGGCCTCCACGGCGGCGCACCGGGTGAGCGCCATCACGCCGGCCTTGGCCGCCGCGTAGTGGGCCTGGCCGCGCTGGGCCCGCCAGCCGAGCACCGAGGCGTTGTTGACCAGGGCGCCGCCGCGTCCGGCCGCGCGCATCCGGCGCAGCGCGGCGCGGGTGCAGCGAAAGGTTCCGGTCAGGCTGGTGTCCAGGACGGCGTGCCACTGCTCGTCGGTCATGTCGGCGAGGTCCGCGGTGCCGCCGAGTCCGGCGTTGTTGACCAGGGTGTCCAGGCCGCCGTGCCGTTCCTCGGCGAGGTCGAGCAGGGCGGCCACCTCCGCCTCGCGGGTGACGTCGCAGGGCAGGCCGGCCACCCGGTCGGTGCCGAACCTGGCACCCAGGGCCGCGACGGTCTCGCGCAGCCGGGTGGCGTGCGCGTCGCCGAGCACCACACTGGCGCCTTCCTCCAGGAGTCTGCGTGCGGTGGCGCCGCCGATTCCGCTGCCCGCCGCGGCGGTGACCACCGCCGAGCGCCCGGCGAGCAGGCCGTGTCCGGGGACGTACCGCGCCTTGTTGTCCGTCACACCCGAACGGTAACCTGCCAAACGCTTGTTAGATAGAGAGGCGGCGTGCCGATGGACCTCGAACTCTCCCGCGGCGACGCGGAGTTCCGGGACGAGGCGCGGGAGTGGCTGGCGGCCCGGGTGCCGCGCGAACCGCTGCCCTCGCTGGAGACCCAGGCCGGCTTCGCCGCCCACCGGGAGTGGGAGCGGACCCTGGCCGCCGACCGCTGGTCGGTGGTGGCCTGGCCGCCGGAGTACGGCGGGCGCGGTGCCTCGCTGCTGCGCTGGCTGCTGTTCGAGGAGGAGTACTACGCGGCGGGGGCGCCCGGCCGGGTCTCGCAGAACGGCATCGGCCTGCTGGCGCCCGCCCTGATGGAGTTCGGCACCGCCGAGCAGTGCGCCCGACTGCTGCCGCCCATGGCGCGCGGCGAGGTGGTCTGGGCGCAGGCGTGGTCCGAGCCGGAGGCCGGTTCGGATCTCGCCGCGCTGCGCTCCACCGCCACCCGGACCACCGGTGGCTGGCTGCTGCACGGCCAGAAGACCTGGTCCTCCCGGGCCGCCTTCGCCGACCGCGCCTTCGGGCTCTTCCGCCTCCGGTCCCCGAAGCAGCCGTCCGGCGCCGGCGCCGCACCCCACCGCGGGCTGGTGTACCTGATGTTCCCGCTGGACGCGCCGGAGGTGACGGTCCGGCCGCTGGGCCGCCTCGACGGCAAGCCCGCCTTCGCCGAGCTCTTCCTGGACGGCGTGTTCGTACCCGACGCGGATGTGATCGGCGTGCCCGGCGAGGGCTGGCGGGTCGCCATGAGCACCACCGGGAACGAGCGCGGGCTGACCCTGCGCAGCCCCGGCCGCTTCACCGCGACGGCCACGCGGCTGGCCGCCCTGTGGCGGGCGCGGGCGGCGGACGGCGACGGCCCGGGGTGCGGCCCGCGGTGGGACGGCGCGGCGGACGGCGCCCTGCGGGACCGGGTGGCCGACGCGGTGATCCGGGCCCGCGCCTACCGGCTGTACGGCTACGCCGCCGCCTCACGGGCCGCCGGCGGCACGCCGGGGGCCGCGGCCAGCCTGACCAAGGTCTTCTGGTCGGAGCTGGACATCGCGCTGCACGAGGCCGCGCTCGACCTGCTGGGCGCCTGCGGCGAGTTGGCCGACGAGGCCGCGGAGGCGCCGGCGCACGGCGGCTGGGCGGCCGGTCACACCTTCGCGCTGGCCGGCCCCATCTACGCGGGCACCAACGAGATCCAGCGGGACATCATCGCCGAGCGGCTGCTCGGCCTGCCGAAGGGCCGGCGCACATGAGATTCGCCCTGGACGCCGAGCAGACCGAGTTCGGGCACACCCTGGGCCGCCTGCTGAGCACCGCCGAGGTGCCCGCGACGGTACGGTCCTGGGCGGCCGGGGACTTCGCCGCCGGCCGCGTGCTGTGGCGGCGGCTGGCCGCCGCCGGGGTCTTCGCGCTCGCGGTCCCCGAGGAGTACGCGGGGCTCGGTCGGCTGCCGGTCGAGCTCGCCGTCGCCTGCGAGGAGCTGGGGCGGTACGCGGTGCCGGGGCCGGTGGTGGAGACGGTGGCCGGCGCGATGCTGCTGGGCGCGCTGGCCGGCCACGGGAAGGCGGCACGGGCCGCGGCGGAGGAGTGGCTGCCGCGGATCGCCGACGGCCGGGCGATGGTCACCCTCGGCGCACCGGAGGCGGGTCCGTACGTCCTGGACGCGGAGGCCGCCGACACGGCCCTGGTGTACGACGGCCGGCGGCTGTTCGCCGGTGCCGGGTGCGGGCCGGCGCGGCGCTCGGTGGACCCGGCTCGGCGGCTGCACCGGCCAGGGCCGGGCGGCTTGCTGCTGGCGGTGGGCGCCGCGCCGGCGGCGGCCGTCCGGGACGCCGGCGACTGGGCCGCCTTCGCCACCGCCGCCCAGTGCCTGGGGGTGGGCCTGGCCCTGCTGGAGCGCACGGTGGAGCACGTACGGCGGCGGACCCAGTTCGGCCGGCCGATCGGCTCCTTCCAGGCGGTCAAGCACCGGCTGGCGGATGTGCTGATCGACCTGGAGTTCACCCGGCCGCTGCTGTACGGGGCTGCGGTGGCGCTGGCCGCGGGCGCTCCCACGGCGGGTGCCGAGGTGGCGGCGGCGAAGGCGGCGGCGGGCGAGGCCGTGTACCGGGCGGCCCGGGCCGCACTGCAGCTGCACGGCGCGATCGGCTACACGCAGGAGCTGGACCTGTCGCTGTGGCTGGGCAAGGCGCGGGCACTGCGTGGCGCCTGGGGTGCCCCGGGGCGGTGCCGGGCCCGGGCCCTGGCCGGGCTGGTCTGACCGGATCCGCAGGCCGGCGCGCCGTGCGGGGCCCCGCAGTGATCCACATCATCATCGACGCATCGGCCGCCACGCAGTAACCTGTCCCCCATGACTCTGCTCGTGCGCCGCCGCCACGTGGACTTCGTCCGCGTTACGAGCATGTCCTGTCCGCACTTCAGCTGACGTGCGCCTCTTGGCCGCCCCTCGTCGGGCCGGCCCTCCTTCTCCTCCGCCGTCCGGGTTCCGGGATGTCGCAGATCCCCGTGTAGCCCGGCCGGCTCTCACCCCACCCGGCCGCATGGCCCCGCCCTACCCGGGCGCGGCCATGGCCGGCCCGTACCGCGGGCCGCCGGGTGCCTAGCCCGGAGACGTGACCATGTCTTCCCAGCAACTCCCGGTGATCGACCTGTCCGCCGCCGAGCGCGGCCCGGCGGAGCGCGCCCGGCTCCACGCCGAGCTCCACTCGGCCGCCCATGACGTCGGCTTCTTCCAGCTGACCGGGCACGGCATCACCGCCGACGAGACCGCCCACCTGCTGAGCACCATGCGCTCCTTCTTCGCCCTGCCGGAGGCCGACCGCCTGGCGATATCCAATCTGCGCTCCCCCCACTTCCGGGGCTACACCCGGATCGGCGACGAGCACACCGGCGGCAGCCGCGACTGGCGGGACCAGCTGGACATCGGCGCCGAGCGGCCGCCGCGCGTACCGGCGCCGGGAGAGCCCGGATACTGGTGGCTGGAGGGCCCCAACCAGTGGCCGGACGCCCTGCCCGAGCTGCGCACCGCCGCCCTGTCCTGGGTGGACCGGTTGAGCGAGGTCGCCGGCCGGCTGCTGCACGAGCTGCTGGCCTCCATCGGGGCACCGCCCGACTTCTACGACGACGCCTTCGGCAGCGAGCCGCATCTGCACCTGAAGATGGTGCGCTATCCGGGGCGCGCCCCCGACGGCGCGGACCAGGGGGTGGGCGCGCACAAGGACTACGGCTTCCTCACCCTGCTGCTCCAGGACGACATCGGCGGGCTCCAGGTGGAGCGCTCCGACGGGCGGTTCCACGATGTGCCGCCGCTGCCCGGAGCCTTCGTGGTCAACCTGGGCGAGCTGCTGGAGGTGGCCACCGACGGCTACCTGAAGGCCACCCACCACCGGGTGGTGAGCCCGCCGGGTGAACGCGAGCGCTTCTCGGTGCCGTTCTTCTACAACCCGCGGCTGGACGCCCGGATCGAGCCGCTGCCCTTCGCGTACGCGGAGTACGCCCCGGGCACCACCCAGGACCCGGCCAATCCGCTGTTCGCGGAGTACGGCCGCAATGAGCTCAAGGGCTGGCTGCGGGCGCACCCCCAGGTGGCGAGGCGGCACCACGCCGAGTTGCTGGCGCGGCAGGCCGGCTGACCGCCCGTCGTCCCACCGGGCCCCCCACCCCGGCACACCAGGACCTGACCCGCGCCGCGCCGGTCAGGTCCTGGTGTGCCGGGGCAGCAGTGCGCGCAGCTCGCGCTCGAAGTCGTCGTAGCGGGCGCGCAGTTCCGCCCCGGGCCAGTCGGCCGGCAGCAGCCGGGAGGGCAGGACCGGGTCGGTGACCAGGTGCCGCAGGATCGCCGCGGCCACCGTGAAGCGGCCGGCCGGGCCCTGCGCCCGCTCCAGGGCCGCGAGCAGCTCGCGGGCCTGCCGGGCCCAGCCGTCCAGATCCCACAGGCGTGCCGCCAGGGCCGCCGGATCGTCCCGTGGGGCACCGCCCAGCAGGGTGCACTGCTCGGTCACCACGGCCGGATGCGACCGGACCAGGTTGTCCGGGCGCAGCCAGGTGCCCTCGCGCAGCTCGGCCAGGCGCAGCCCGGCCATGGCGGTGCGCAGCGCGCCGCGCTCGGCGGGCGGGCGCCGGTCCGAGGTGACCACCGCGATCTCCCAGCCGCCGTGCCAGCGGCGGGTGCGCGGGGCGCGGCTGTCGTCCTGCCGGGCCTGCCGGGCCAGCAGCCGCTCGGTGAGCCGGTACGCCCCGTCCCGCTGCTCCAGGTCACCGGCGGCGACCATGCGGGTGAGGGCCACTCGGATGGTGCCCTCGGCGGTGCCGAACAGGGCGCCGACGCGGACCAGGGCCCGTGCGGGCAGCTGCGGCGGATGGTGGCCGAGCAGGGTGCTGAGCACGATCGACCGCGCGGTCAGCGGGCGGGCGCCGGTCCGGCCGGTGCCGCCGGGGCGCGGACCGGAGGCGCCCGAGCCGGACCGGGCGGACCGAGCGGACTGGGCGGACCAGGCGGATGCGGTGTGTTCCATGGTTGGTGGGAACCCTATCCCTTACAGTTCTCCATCACGCATGATGGAAACGTAATGGCCAGTTCCTGGCGTCCCAGCGTGCCGGAGGTAGCAGTGAGCGCGACGCACGAGGTCCTCAACCAGGCTCCACCGCTGATCGACTTCACGACCGCGGACGACCCGGCGGTACTGGAGGCCCTGCACCGCCACGGGGCCGGGTGGGGCGAGCCGGAGGTACGGGAGCTGGGCGCGCTGGCCGGCTCGGCGCGGGTGCAGGACTGGGCCCGGATGGCGGAGCGGCAGCCGCCGGTGCTGCACACCCACGACCGCTTCGGGCACCGGGTCGACGAGGTCGAATACCACCCGGCCTACCACCAGTTGATGACCGTCGCGGTGGAGAGCGGACAGCACGCGGCGGCCTGGCGCGAGACCCGGCCCGGCGCGCATCTGGTGCGCGCCGCGAAGTTCTACACCTTCGCCCAGGCGGAACCCGGCCACGGCTGCCCGATCTCCATGACCTACGCCGCGGTCCCCGCGCTGCGCGCCGAGCCGGAGCTGGCCGCCGCCTACGAGCCGCTGCTCGCCTCGCGCGTCTACGACTTCGGGCTGCGTCCGCCGCTGGGCAAGCGGGGGCTGATCGCCGGCATGTCGATGACCGAGAAGCAGGGCGGTTCGGACGTACGGACCAACACCACGGCGGCGGTTCCGGCCTCGGACGGCAGCTACCGGCTCACCGGGCACAAGTGGTTCACCTCGGCCCCGATGAGCGATGTCTTCCTGACCCTGGCTCAGGCTCCGGAGGGACTGACCTGCTTCCTGGTGCCGCGGGTGCTGCCGGACGGCACCCGCAACGCGCTGCGCCTGCAGCGGCTCAAGGACAAGCTGGGCAACCGCTCCAACGCCTCCTCCGAGGTGGAGTACGAACAGGCCCTCGCCTGGCGGGTCGGCGAGCCGGGCCGAGGGGTGCGCACCATCGTGGAGATGGTCAACATGACCCGGCTGGACTGCGTGCTGGGCTCGGCCGCGGGCATGCGGGCGGGTCTGCGGCAGGCCCTCCACCATGCCGAGCACCGGCGGGCGTTCGGGGCCGAGTTGGTCGAGCAGCCGCTGATGCGCTCGGTCCTGGCCGACCTGGCGGTGGAGTCCGAGGCGGCCACCGCCTTGGCGATGCGGCTGGCGGCGGCGCTGGACCGGGCCGAGGCAGGGGACGCGGCGGAGGCGGCGTTCCGCAGGCTGGGGCTGGCCGCCGGCAAGTACTGGGTGTGCAAGCGGGGCAGCGCCCACGCGGCGGAGGCGCTGGAGTGCCTGGGCGGCAACGGCTATGTGGAGGACTCCGGGATGCCCCGGCTCTACCGGGAGGCGCCGCTGCTGTCCATCTGGGAGGGCTCGGGCAATGTGGCCGCGCTCGATGTGCTGCGCGCGCTGGGTCGGGAGCAGGGGGCGCTGGAGGCGTTCCTGGCCGAGGTGGACGCCGCCGCGGGTGCCGATGCCCGGCTGGACGCGGCGGTGGCCCGGCTGCACCGGCTGCTGGGACGGCTGGACGATCCGCAGCGGGCCCAGCTGCTGGCCCGCCGGCTCGCCGAGCAGCTGACGCTGGTGCTGCAGGCCAGTCTGCTGGTGCGGTACAGCGATCCGGCGGTGGCCGACGCCTTCTGCGCCTCCCGGCTGGACGGGGACTGGGGGCACGCCTTCGGGACGCTGCCGCCCGGCGTGGACACCGGCCGCATCCTGGACCGGGTGCGGCTCAAGGACGCGCGGTGACGGTCCCGGCACCGGTCCGTACCGAGAGGGTGGGCGCGGTCACCACGGTGGTGCTCGCCCGCCCCGAGGTGCGCAACGCCGTGGACGGGTCCACCGCCGCCGCGCTCGCGGACGCCTTCCGCGCCTTCGAGGCCGATCCCCGTGCCCGGGTGGCGGTGCTGTGGGGTGAGGGCGGCACCTTCTGCTCCGGCGCGGACCTCAAGGCGGTGGGCACCGAGCGCGGCAACCGGGTGGCTCCGGACGGCGACGGGCCGATGGGTCCCACCCGCATGCGGCTGTCCAAGCCGGTCATCGCCGCGGTCAGTGGGCACGCGGTGGCCGGCGGGCTGGAGTTGGCGCTCTGGTGCGATCTGCGGGTCGCCGAGGAGGACGCGGTCTTCGGCGTCTTCTGCCGCCGCTGGGGGGTGCCGCTGATCGACGGCGGCACGGTGCGGCTGCCCCGGCTGATCGGCCTGAGCCGAGCGATGGACCTGGTGCTGACCGGGCGTCCGGTGCCGGCCGCCGAGGCGTACGCCATGGGCCTGGCCAACCGACTGGTGCCGCCGGGCCGGGCGCGCGCCGAGGCGGAGCGGCTGGCCGCCGAGATCGCCCGCTTCCCGCAACCCTGCCTGCGGGCCGACCGCGGTGCGCTGCTGGACCAGCAGGGGCTGCCGGAGGAGACCGCGATGGCCGCCGAACTCGCGGGCGGTCAGGCGGTGCTGGCCCAGGGGCTGACCGGAGCGGCGCGTTTCGCCGCCGGAGCCGGGCGGCACGGCGGGTTCGCCGACTCCACTGATCTCACTGATTCCACTGGTTTCACTGGTTTCACTGGTTTCACTGGTCCCGCCGGCACTCGGGGCAGTGGCGGAGACTGACCTCCCGCCGGGCGGTTCCGCGGCAGGGTGCCCCTGATCCCGAATTGAGCCGACGTAAACATCATGTCCCCCGATCGTGGAGGGTTTTCCACCTATCGGGGGAATCCCTTGGGCTGTACGGCTGAGCGTCGCCGGCGCCGCTCACGATGTTCCCCGTGAACCGATGGAAGCGCGCGGGGTGCGCGGGTCTGGCCACCGCGGCGCTGGTCCTCGCCGGGGCGGGGGCCGCGTCGCCGGCCGACGGCCGCGTGGTGGAGCCGGGCCTGTGCGCCCTGGCCTCCGCCGGGCCCCTGGGGGTCGAGGTCAGGGTGCGACTCGGTTGGTGCCCCACCCCGACCC
>NZ_SRID01000243.1 GCF_004684805.1 Streptomyces palmae | reverse complement strand
GCCGTGTCCGCCCCCGCGCCCCTTCCCGACCTCCCCGTCACCTTCCGGCCGACCCGTACCCGGGCGGTGCTGCTCACCATCGGAGTGGTGCTGTTCGCCGTCATCACGGCGATCGCGCTGACACTCAGCCGGCTGAACCCGGGGGAGAAGGTCTCCTTCATCTTCACCGGGGCGCTCTTCTTCTGCGGACTGCTGATGCTCAGCCGGCCCAAGGTGGTCGCCGACCAGGAGGGGGTGACGGTGGTCAACCTGGTCTCCGTCCACCGCCTCGCCTGGCCGCAGGTGCTCCGCGTCAACCTCCGGGTCGGCGACCCCTGGGTCTATCTGGACCTGGCCGACGGCACCAGCCTGGCCGCCCTGGGCATCCAGCCCGGCATCGCCAAGCAGCACGCCATCCGGGACGCCAAGGCGCTGCGTGCGCTGGTCGAGGAGTACGGCACGGCTTCGCACGGCTGATCGTCGTGATTACCCTGTTGTCCAAGGCGCGCCGCGCGCCCCGCCCTGAACCGGGCCCCCTGCGACCCGAGGAGTGATTCCCTCCAGCGATGGACGGATCGTCCTGTAGTACCTGCGCCGCCCCTCATACCAAGGCGGCGGCATGAGTATCACCCTCTCCCTGCTGCTGCTCGCGGCAGCACTTCTGCTCATCCTGGCCAACGGCTTCTTCGTCGCCGCGGAGTTCGGCCTGGTCACCGTGGAGCGGGCGGACGCCGAGCGCGCCGCCGCGGACGGCGACCGGCGGGCCGGCACCGTGGTGCGGGCCCTGCGCGAACTCTCCTTCCAGCTCTCCGGCACCCAACTCGGCATCACCATCACCTCCCTGGTGGTCGGCATGCTCGCCGAGCCGGCCCTGGGCGAGCTGCTGGCCGCCCCGCTGGCCGCCACCGGACTGCCCGGCGGCGCGGTGCCCGGGGTGGCCGTGGTGGCCGGCATGCTGGTGGCCTCGGCGGTCCAGATGGTCGTCGGCGAACTCGTCCCGAAGAACTGGGCGGTCTCCCGTCCGATGCAGGTGGCGCGGTTCGTCGCCGGACCGCAGGACGCCTTCTCGCGCTTCTTCCGGCCGCTGATCGCCCTGCTCAACGCCGTCGCCAACCGGCTGGTGCGGGCCCTGGGGGTGGAGCCGACCGAGGAACTGGCCTCCGCCCGCACCCCCGGCGAGCTCGTCTCGCTCGCCCGCCACTCGGCCCAGGCCGGCGCCATCGAGCAGGACACCGCCGACCTGTTCGTACGCACCCTGTCGCTGGGCGAACTGACCGCGCAGCACGTGATGACGCCCCGGGTGCGCGTCAGCGCCCTGCAGTCCACCGCCACCGCGGCGGATGTGCTCAACCTCACCCGGGCCACCGGGCTGTCCCGGTTCCCCGTCTACCACGAGCGTCTCGACGAGGTGGTCGGCATGGTCCACCTCAAGGACGCCCTGGCGGTGCCCGCCCACGAGCGGAGCCGCACCCCGGTCCGCCGGGTCGCCAAGCCCCCGCTGCTGGTGCCCGAGACCCTGCCGGTGCAGCCGCTGCTGCAGCGGCTGCGCAGCGAGCAGCCGATAGCCGTGGTGGTCGACGAGTACGGCGGCACCGCGGGCGTGGTCACCCTGGAGGACATCGTCGAGGAGCTGGTGGGCGAGGTCCGCGACGAGCACGACGACGAGTCGGCGGACACCCCCGACCTGACCCCGCTGCCGGTCGAGGACGGCCGGCCCGCCTGGGAGGCCGACGGCAGCTGCCGGGTGGACACCCTGCGGGGCATCGGCCTGGAGGTCCCGGACGGACCGTACGAGACCGTGGCCGGACTGGTCGCCGATCTGCTGGCGCGGATCCCGGCCCCCGGTGACATCGCCGAACTGCCCGGCTGGAAACTGGCCGTCCGGCAGGTCGGCCACCATCGCGCGGAGCGGGTGCGGATCGTCCGTACCGGCACCGCCCCGGCCCCGGTGGGAGCGGACCGATGACCGCCGTACAACTGCTCTTCGCCGTACTGCTGGTACTGGCCAACGGCTTCTTCGTGGGTGCCGAGTTCGCCCTGGTCTCGGTGCGCCGCAGCCAGATCGAGCCGCTCGCGGCCGACTCGGCCCGTGCCCGCACCGTGCTCTTCGGGCTGGAGAGCCTGCCGCAGATGATGGCCGCCGCCCAGTTCGGCATCACCATCTGCTCGCTGACCCTGGGCGCTGTCGCCGAACCCACCGTCGCCACCCTGCTGGAGCCGGTCTTCCACCTGGCGCACGTGCCCGAGCAGCTGGTGCACCCGCTCGGCTACACGATCGCGCTGGCCGCCGTGGTCTGCCTGCATCTGCTGATCGGCGAGATGGTGCCGAAGAACCTGGCCATGGCGGCGCCGGAGAGGACCGCGCTGTGGCTGGCTCCTGGCCTGGTCGCCTTCGCCCGGGTGTGCCGCCCGGTCACCGCGGGACTGGGCGCCTGCGCCCGGGTGGTGCTGCGGTTGTTCCGGGTGGAGCCCAAGGACGAGGTGGAGGCGGTCTTCACCAGCGAGCAGCTGGGCCATCTGGTGGACGACTCCCGGCAGGCCGGCCTCCTGGAGCCGGAGGAGCGGGAGCGGCTCGCGGACGCCCTGGAGCTGGGCAGCCGCCCGGTCACCGATGTGCTGCTGGACTCCGCCCGACTGGTCACGGTGGACCCCGCGGTGACCCCGCGGCAGATCGAGGAGCTGACCGTGCGCACCGGCTACTCGCGCTTCCCGGTGCGTGGCCCTGGCGGTGCCTTCATGGGATACCTGCACGTCAAGGACGTCCTGGACCTGGAGGAGCGGGAGCGGGCGGTACCGCAGCACGTGTGGCGGCCGATCGAGACCCTGCGGGCCGAGCTGCCGCTGGACGACGCGCTCACCGTGATGCGCCGGGCGGCCTCCCACCTGGCCGCGGTGGCGGACGCCTCGGGCCGGGTGCTGGGCCTGGTGGCCCTGGAGGACGTGCTGGAGAAGCTGGTCGGCGAGGTGCGCGACCCGGCGCACCGGAGCACGGTGCGACCCCGTACCGCGCCGGGCGCCGAAGGCAGCGAGGACGGCCGCAAGTCGCTCCCGGTCAGCGTGGTCTGAGGGGTACGCCCTCCCCCTGGAACTCGCCCCGGTCGGGGCCGGGGGAGGGCGTACCGCGCCCGTAAGGAGCGCTGGGGCACCTCCCGGACGGACTCTGGGGGAGAGCCGCGCCACCAGCCGCAGCCGGCCCGCACCGTGCCGACCGCGATGGCCCGCAGCCTGCGCACCAGAAATCCAGCGGAGCGCTCAGGACGGCGGGTTGTGCGGGCCGCGCCCGCTGAGCACCTCACCGTAGGCCTGCATCAGGTCCGGCAGCCGCAGGGTGGCCAGATCCTCACGGGTGGGGATCCCCGTCCAACCGGAGAGCCGCAGATCGCGGTAGGCGCAGCTCTTCTCGTAGAGGGTGCGCAGAAAACGGCCGTTGCCCAGCTCGTCGATCCAGTCCTGGTCCACCACGTGCCCGCTGATGCTGCGCAGCTCCTCCACCGCCTCCTCGTCCCAGCGGTCGCCGTTCTCGGCGGCCAGCACCTCGCCGATCCGGGTGAGTTCCAGCGGACGGTAGCTGGGGAAGTCCACCCGGGTGGTGAAGCGCGAGCCGAGACCGGGGTTGGCGGCCAGCATCCGGTCCATGCCCTCCGGATAGCCGGCCAGGATCACCACCAGCCGGTCGCGGTTGTCCTCGGCGCGCTTGAGCAGCACCTGGAGCGCCTCGTCACCGTAGGCGTCGCCCTTGCTGTAGCCGGAGTTGGACAGGCTGTACGCCTCGTCGACGAAGAGCACCCCGCCGAGCGCCGAGTCGATCAGCTCGTTGGCCTTCACCGCCGTCTGGCCCAGGTACTCGCCGACCAGATCGGCCCGCCCCGCCTCCACCAGATGGTCGCCGGCGAGCAGCCCCAGCGCGTAGAACACCCGACCGAGGATCCGGGCCACCGTGGTCTTGCCGGTCCCGGAGGGGCCGGAGAAGACGAAGTGCCGCTTGGGCGGCTGCACCGGAAGGCCCTCCTCGGCCCGCAGCCGGGCCATGTGCAGCTGCGCGGACAGCGCCCGCACCTGGCGCTTGACCGGCTCCAGGCCCACCATCCGCTCCAGCTCCCGCAGCGCGCTCTCCAGCAGCGCCGGATCGGAGGGGCCGGGGCGGGCCGGGCCCTTGCTCTTCTCCCGCGGCCCGGGCGGGCCCGCGCCCAGCGGCGGCAACACGGGGTCGGGGCCGCCGGGGGCCAGCAGATCGCGCCCCTCGACGGGGTCGGGCCCCGCGCCCGGCGGCTCGGGTTCGGTGACCACCGGGACCGGCCCCTCCCGGTTGTCCGGGACGTCCTGGACCACCCCGGCGAGCGAGGGGACGGCGGCCAGGTCCGCCGGTTCGTCCAGGCCGTCCTCGGCGATGGCGGCCAGCCGGGCGGCGGTGTCCATGAAGGAGGAGTCGACCCGGTGCACCGCCCGGTACAGCGGCAGGGCGGCTGCCGAGCGCCCGGTGCCCTCATGGGCGCGCGCCAGCCAGTAACGCAACTCCTTGCGCTGCGGTTGCTCGCTGCGGCAGCGCATCAGCGCGGCGGACAGCAGCGGCTCGGCCTGGCTGTACATCTCCAGCCGGACCCGGGCCATGCCGCCGAACAGCCCGGCCTCGATGCCCAGCAGCGGATCGTCGAGCAGCGGATCGGTGTACCGCACCAACTGCTCCCAGTCCTTGACCAGATAGGCGCGGCAGGCGTGCAGGAAGCGGGCCTGGGGGTCCGCCTCCACCGGCGGGCAGCCGGCCAGCGCCCGGTCCAGCTCGGCCACATGGCGGCCGTCCAGCCAGTGCGAGGCGTGCGCCAGCAGCAGGTCGCGGCCGGTCTCCAGGACCGGCTGCACCCACCAGCCCAGCCAGTACCAGGAGTTGAGGGAGCGTCGGTGGCGGGCGCGCTGCTCACCGAAGCGGTCCCGGTGGCGGTACATGCGCAGCAGCGCGTTCGCGGTGTCGGCGCGCAGCGCGTGCAGCCCGAGCCAGGCGTCGGCCATGCCCGGGTCCTCGCGGACCGCGGTGCGGAATTCCTCCTCGGCCTGTGCGTACGCGCCCATGGTGTAAGCGTCGACGCCGCGCAGCCAGGCGAGTTCGGCCGGGGCGTGCGAGCCCTGGATGCCGAAGTCCATCACGTCCCCCACAAACCGTGCCCCCGTGGTGTGCCGACCGGGCGTGTGCCGGCCGCCGTACGAACCGCCGTGCCGTGGCCGGGGATCGGCCGGTATGCCGCCGCCGCGTACCTACCCGCGACGGTGCACCGTTTCGCATCGTACCTGCGCAGGCGGCACCAGCCGAGGGTGCCGCAGCACCGATCACGGCCCGGATCGCGGGGTGCCGGGCGGATCGGGGGAGTGGTGACCGAGGGTGATGGAGAGCGGAGGGGCAAATCTGGTCCAATCGCCCACCGCGTACAGAACGGAGCCCCCGGTCACGGGGGAACGACCGGGGGCTCCGCGCTCTGGGCGACTCGTACGAGCCGCACATTCAGAACGTAAGTCCTGTATGGGTCCCAGGTCAAGCCGAGTTGGGGCACTTGTCACGGGTCGGACCCCCGGCGCCCCGCGCCCTGGCGAGGGCGTCACGCAGGGTGATCCTCGTGCGGTCGGTTCGCGGCCGCGGGGCCCGGCAGCACCTGGTACCCCGTGGCGCTCTGCCGCACCAGCAGGTCGGCGTGCGGGCGGGAGGGGTCGGCGGCGAAGTGGGCGCGCTCCGCCGGCAGCCAGCCGGCCCAGAACCCGGACTGCTCGGGGCCGTCGCGCCGCTGTCCGCGGGCCCAGGACAGCTGTTCGGGCACGTCCATCCACAGCAGGCGGGCCAGGTGCGGCCGAAGGGCGCGGCGCCCGCAGCCCACCCCCTCGATCAGCACCACCGGCGCGGGCGGCACCTCCTCGCGCGGCTCGGGGAAGCGGGCCGCGGTCCAGTCGTAGGCGGCGAACCGGGCCGGGCGCCCCTCGGCGAGCGGGCGCAGGACCTGCCGGTCGAGCCGCTCGGTCCAGGCGAAGAGCTCGGCATGGGTGGCGAGGTCGTCGGTGTGCACCACCGGCGCCCCGCCGAGCGCGGCGGCCAGCCGGGCGGCGAAGGTGGTCTTGCCGGAGCCGGCGTGCCCGTCCACTGCCACCAGGCGCACCGGCCCGCAGGAGGGCGGCAGCGCCCGGAGCCGCTGGGCGAGTGAGCTGAACGTGTCCATCCACTTCAGCGTAGGGGGTTCTCCGGCGGGCCCTCGCGCCGTCGCGGCGCCCGGCCCCGGGTGCCCGGGCCGGCTCCGGGAGGTGCCCTCGACTCCTCGCCTCTCGGGAAGCCGGGACGGGCCGGATCACGCCAATGGCCTATACCAATATTGGTTCGCGCCACAGAGGGGAATGACTGGCCTGAAACCGCTCGCAGCGTTCATAGTTGGGCGACTGCCCGCCTCACCGCCCCGCTGGGCCACGACTGGGGGGACCCCCGATATGACCGGATTCACGCCCCGCCGCACCGTGATCGCCGCCGCCCTCGGCGCGGCGACCGGCCTCGCCGCCACCACCGCCGCGCACGCCGCCCCGACCGGTCCGGCGCTCCGCCCCGCGGCCGGCGGCGGCACCGTCGCCTACCGAGGGTGGACCAGTCGCGCCGACTGGCGCGGCGGCACCCACCAGGGCACCCGGCCGTCCGCCGAGGCCCACTCCGGTCTGGTGATCGCCCGCCCGGTCGGCACCCTCGCGTACGCCGACCCGCACACCGGCACCACCGCCGACTGGGAGTACGCCACCTGGACCTCCCCGGCCGTCACCCCGGGCACCCCGGCCGGCGAGGCCATCGTCTCCTGGAACGCCCGCACCCCGGTCGGCACCTGGCTGCAGGCCGAGCTCCAGGGCCGCTACAACGACGGCACCGCCACCCCCTGGTACGTGATGGGCCGCTGGACCTCCGACGACGGCCCGGGGTCCATCCGGCGCACCTCGGTGGACGGCCAGAAGGACGGCAAGAGCTCGGTGTGGACCGACACCTTCGCCATCGACGACACCGCCGGCGGCCTGCGGCTGGCCTCCTACCGGCTGCGCCTCACCCTCTACCGCACCCCGGGCAGCACCCTCACCCCCACGGTGTGGCGCGTCGGGGCGATGACCTCGGACGTCCCGGACCGCTTCGAGGTGCCGGCCTCGGTGCCCGGCCTGGCCGGCGGCCGGGAGCTGGTGGTGCCGCGCTACTCGCAGAACATCCACGTCGGCCAGTACCCCGAGTACGACAACGGCGGCGAGGCCTGGTGCAGCCCCACCTCCTCCCAGATGATCGTGGAGTACTGGGGGCGCCGGCCCAGCGCCGCGGACCTGGCCTGGGTCGATCCCGCCTTCGCCGACCCGCAGGTGTGCCACGCCGCCCGCTTCACCTACGACTACCAGTACCAGGGCTGCGGCAACTGGCCCTTCAACGCCGCCTACGCGGCCACCTACCGCGACCTGCGGGGCGTGGTGACCCGGCTGGGCTCGCTGAACGACGCCGAACGGCTGATCGCCGCCGGCATCCCGCTGATCACCTCGCAGTCCTTCCTGAAGGAGGAGCTCGACGGCGCGGGTTACGGCACCGCGGGCCACCTGATGACGGTCATCGGTTTCACCGCGGACGGCGATGTCATCGCCAACGACCCCGCGAGCCCCAGCGACGAGGCCGTCCGGCACGTCTACAAGCGCCGCCAGTTCGAGAACATCTGGCTGCGCACCAAGCGCTACAACGCGAGCGGAAAGGTCACCTCCGGTTCAGGCGGAGTTTGCTATCTGTATTTCCCCGTCAAACTCAGTGAGGCGCAGAAGCGGGCGCTGGCTTCCGTCGGGGTCCGCTGACGGGGCAGCCAAAACGCGGTACGTAACGTAACCGTGGGCTGCTGTTTCGTAACTCCTTGGCGATAGTGGGCCGTTGTTTTCCGTTTGCTGCTTCCATTCGAACGAACGATCAGTAATCTCGGCTCAGCACCGTGGTGAGACGATGGCGCGAGCGCGCTGACGAGCTGGAGAAACTGACTGATGGAGCGTTGCACCTGGGGCCCCCGCGGCGGCATTCCCGGTCGTGCGCAGGTCGAGCGCCTCCGTGATCTCCACGGACCGGTTGCCCTGCCGGTCGCCGCCGTGCTCCACTTCGTCAGGGGCGGGGACGGTGCGTGGCAGGCGGCGCCCGGGCCGCGCGAGCCGCGGCTACCGGAGAGCCGGCGGGATGCCCGCGCCCTGGTCGACGGCGGCCCCGGAAAGCCGGAAGAGAGCGAGGAAGTGCAAGACGTGTACCGGCGCAGGGGCACGCCGCCCGCCGTGCTGCCACCCCGCGGGACGAAAAGGCCCGGTCCATCCCCCGAGCAGGCCCGCCCGGGGCGGGCGGCCCCGCCGCACCGGAGCCCGGGCCGCGGTGGCGGAGGACCGGGCGAGCACTCGGTCGTGTACAGCGGAATCGCGGGCGTAGGACGGAAGATATGAGTTCGGGCGCAAGCGGCACGGACGGAAGACAGGACCACCAGGAGACCGGGCCGCATGCCTTCGCGGCCCGGTGGAGCCGGGCGGTCCACCCCACCACCGCGACCCCATTGACCCTGGCGGAGTTCGAGCACTACCTGGTACCCCTGGCCCGCCGGCTGGGAACCGCGTTGCGCGCGCCGGAGTTTGACACCCAGTCGGCCTACGAGGTCGGTGCGGCACTGGTGGACGTGCAGTGCTCGGAGCCCGAGGCGCTGCCGCACATCCTCGGGGTGGTCGACGCCCACCTGGTGGAGTACTTCCCGACGGAGGAGATCGGCGAGGACGACCGCCGGGCCCGGTGCAGCCGGCTCCAGCACGCCCTGGCCGCCGGGTTCGTCCGGGAACTGCGCGAGCGCACCCGCAGCGAGCAGGAGGCCATCTCGCGCGCCGCGCTGGCCGCCCGTACCGAGGCGGAGCTGGCGCTCTACGACAGCGAGGCCAAGTTCCAGGCGGTGTTCGAGGGCTCCGCCATCGGGGTGGGCATAGCCGCCCTGGATGGCCGGGTGCTGGTGGTCAACGACGCGGTGGCCGACATGTTCGGCGGCCGGCAGTACTTCGACACCCCGCGGAACGTCCTGGACTGGGTGCACCCCGATGACGCGCCCGGAGCGCTCGACCTCTACCACGAGCTGGTCACCGGCAAACGCGACTTCTTCCGCATCCAAAAGCCCCACGCCCTCCCCGACGGCAGTGTGCTGTGGGCCAACCTCACGGTCACCCTGCTGCGCGACTCCGCGGGTCGGCCCCAGTACCAGCTGACCCTGATGGAGGACATCACCGAGCAGCGGCAGCTGGAGGAGCGGCTGCGCTACGAGGCCACCCACGACGCGCTCACCGGTCTGCCCAACCGCACCCTGTTCCTGGAGCACCTCGAGAAGGCCATCGCCGGCGGTGCCAGGACCGAGCGGTTCGGCGTCTGCTACCTGGACCTGGACGGCTTCAAGGCGGTCAACGACAGCCTCGGCCACGCGGTCGGCGACAAGCTGCTGAGGGAGGTCGCCCGGCGGCTCCAGGCCTGTGTGTCGGCCCCCGACGAGATGGTCGCCCGGGCCGGCGGCGACGAGTTCGTGGCCCTGATCGCCCGGCCCACCGCACAGGCCGACGCCGCCGTGCTGGCCCGCCGGATGCTCGGCGCCCTCGCCGAGCCGGTCACCGTGGACGGCCGCGAACTGCTGGTGCGGGCGAGCATCGGGGTGGTCGACGGGAGGGCCGGGGAGATGGGCCGCGCCGAGGTGCTGCGCAGCGCCGACATCACCATGTACCGGGCCAAGGCCGCCGGCGGCAACCAGTACGTGCTCGCGGACGCCGACTCCGACGCCCGGGTCATCGCCCAGCACAGCCTGACCACCCGACTGCCCTCCGCCCTGGAGAACGGCGAGTTCTTCATCGAGTACCAGCCGCTGGTCCGGCTCGCCGACGGCACCGTGCGCGGCGCCGAGGCACTGGTGCGCTGGCTCCACCCGGTGCACGGTGTGCTCGGCCCCGACCAGTTCATCCCGCTCGCCGAGAGCACCGGGCTGATCGTCCCGCTGGGCCGCTGGGTGCTCCAGGAGGCCGCCCTGCAGGCCCGCGCCTGGCGGGCGGAGGAGAACGGCAGGCTCCGGGTCAACGTCAACCTCTCGCCCTGCCAGCTGCACCACAAGGACCTGGTGGCGGACACGGTGGCGGTGCTGGAGGAGGTCGGCCTGTGCCCCAGCGCCCTGTGCCTGGAGGTCACCGAGACCGACCTGATCGGCGCCGACGAGGACGCCCTGCGCCCGCTGCGGCAACTCGCCGACCTGGGCGTGGACATCGCCCTGGACGACTTCGGCACCGGCTACTCCAACCTCGCCTACCTGCGCCGGCTGCCGGTCAGCACGCTCAAGCTCGACCGCTCCTTCACCCGCGGCATGCAGCGTGCCCCGGCCGACCCGGTCGATGTGAAGATCGTCGAGGGCATCGTCTCGCTGGCCCACACCCTCGACCTGGCGGTCACCGTGGAGGGCGTGGAGACCGGCGTCCAGGCCGAGCACCTGCGGATGCTGGGCTGCGACACGGCCCAGGGCTGGTACTACGCCCGCCCCGGCCTGT
>NZ_SRID01000242.1 GCF_004684805.1 Streptomyces palmae | reverse complement strand
GACCCGGAGGGGGGAGCGCAGGGATCGGCGACGGCGGCACGGAGGGGGAGCCGTCGCAGCCGGTCCCTGCTCGGCAAGACGGATCGGTAAATGACCACTATCAGGCCAAGCTTCGCCCAATTCCAGCCGCTTGGCCGACATCGCACAGTGCCATCGTTACGTTCCAATTGCGAACTGCAATGCCCCCCGTACAGAGGAGTTGAAATGACCCGCGCCAAGCAGGCCCTGGTAGCCGCAGCCTTCACCGCCGCCCTCACCGCGGCAGCGGCATCCCCCGCCCTGGCCGACAGCCACGCCACCTTCAAACCGCAGGACGGACACGTGTCTAGCTACATACTCTCGGACGGCCACGCATCCGTCATCGAAGCCCACGGGCAGCTCGGGGACAGCGTCGCCACCCCGCAGGACGGCCACGCCTCCTGAGCGTGCGGCGCCTCCGGGCGGGGCCGGGCCGACGGCCCGGCCCCGTTCACACTCGCAGAGTCGGCTGACTTCCCGGGGCCTGCCTCCCGGAGCGTGTCGGGCACCAGCCCGACCGGACCAGGAGGCAGGCCTCAGGCATGCCGGACGGGGCTCGGCGGACTCGACGGGCCTGGCGGCCGCTTCCGGCCGGGCCCCTGGCGCGAGGCGCCCCACGCGCCCACGGCTCGACAGCCGCAAGGCACCGACGGGCCCCGGTCATTCGGCTACCGCGAGGTACCCCCGCGCGCCCGCAGCTCGTCCTTGAGCACCTTGCCGCCGGCGTTCCGCGGCAGCGCGTCGAGGAACTCGACCTGCCGCGGCACCTTGTAGTTGGCCATCTCGCGGCGTGCCCAGGCGATCAGCTCCTCGGCGGTGAGCGGCGCGCCCGGTCTGCGCACCGCGTACGCCTTGCCCACCTCGCCCAGCCGCGGGTCCGGCACCCCCACCACCGCCACCTCGGCGATCTGCGGATGGCGGGAGATCCGCCGCTCGATCTCCGCCGGGTAGGCGTTGAAGCCGCCCACGATGAACATGTCCTTGAGCCGGTCGGTGATCCGCAGCCGGCCCGACCCGTCCAGCACCCCGATGTCACCGGTGCGCAGCCAGCCGTCCGGGGTCAGCACCCGCGCGGTGGCCGCGGGATCCTCGAAGTACCCGGACATCACGTGGTAGCCGCGGACCAGCACCTCACCAGGGCTGCCCGGCGGCAGCTCGCGCCCGTCCGGACCGACCACCCTCACCTCGGTGCCGGGGATGGCCCGGCCGCTGGTGCCGGCGACGGCCTCGACCGGATCGCCGGGCCGGCACATGGTGACGGTGCCGGACGCCTCGGACAGCCCGTAGGCGGTCAGTACGGTCTCCACCGCGAGCTCCTCGCGCAGCCGGGTGACCAGCTCCAGCGGCACCACCGCCGCCCCGGTGACCACCAGCCGCAGGCTGGACAGCCGGTACGCCCGGCGGTCCGGGTGGTCCAGCAGGGCCTGGAGCAGGGCGGGCGGTCCGGGCAGCACACTGATCCGCTCGGCGGCGACATGCGCCAGCGTGGTGTCCGCGGTGAACACCGGCTGCGGCACCATCACGGCGCCCCGGGTGAGGCAGGCGATGACACCCGCCTTGTAGCCGAAGGTGTGGAAGAAGGGATTGGCGATCAGATAGCGGTCCGCCGCGGTCAGCCCCGCCAGCCCGCTCCAGGTGTCGTAGACCCGCAGCGTCTGGGCGTGGCTGGTCACCACGCCCTTGGGGGCACCGGTGGTGCCGGAGGTGAAGATGATGTCGGAGGGGTCGGCCGGGCGGATCGCCGCGGCCCGCGCCCGCACCTGGGCGGTCGGTACGGTCCGCCCCGCCGCCAGGAACTCCCGGCGGGTGCGGAAGCCGAGCGGGGCGTCCTCGGCGAGCACCACCACCTGGCGCAGCCAGGGCAGCCCGGGCAGCGGACCGCGCCCGGGACCGCGCCCCGCCGCGCGGCGCAGTGCGGCGACATAGGAGGTGCCCAGGAAGGTGCCGGTGACGAAGAGCAGGCCGGCCCGGGTGCGGCGGAGCAGTTGGGCGGCCTCCTCCCCCTTGAAGCGGGTGTTGATCGGGACCAGCACAGCGCCGGCGGTGACCGCGCCCAGCGCGTGGACGATCCAGTCGGTGGTGTTCGGCGCCCAGATCGCGACCCGGTCGCCCGCTTCCACACCGGCTGCCAGGCAGGCCGCGGCGGCCCGTTCGACCCGCGCGCCGAGTTCGGCGTAACCGAGCCGGTGGCGGCCCTCCACGATCGCCTCGGCCGGTCCATGGCGCTCGGCGGCCCAGGCCACCAGCTCCGCGACGGTACGGGGCACGGCGGCCTGGGCGGCGTTCACCGGGGAGGCCCCCCGGGGCTGGGCTGCCTGGGCGGGGCCCGCCGCCCCGGCGCGCCCGCGTTCGGCGGCCTGGGCGGGGTCCATCGCCTCGGCCCGCCCGCGCTCGGCGGCCTGGGCGGGATCCGCTGCTCGCGCGCCTCCCCGCCCCTCGCGGGGCCGGGCCGGGTCTGTCGTCATGGTGCCGCCTCCCTCCGGCGACCGGTGGCGGTCGGCCGCAGACGAGCTGACTGTTCGTCAGATTAGCGGTAGCCTTCCCCGCTGTCAGCACCGGGCCGGACCGCGGAGGTGGCCGATGGGGGCACGTTCAGGGACGCTCAAGGACGCCGCGGCCATCGTCGGCATCGGCCAGACGCGGTTCGCCAAACACCTCCCCGAGACCGAGAAGGCCCTGGCCTGCCGCGCCGTGCTGGCCGCGCTGGCGGACGCCGGGCTGCACCCCTCGCAGGTGGACGCCTTCGCCTCGTACACCATGGAGGAGACCGACGAGGTCGAGCTGGCCAAGGCGGTGGGCGCCGGCGACGCCACCTTCTTCAGCAGGGTCGGCTACGGCGGCGGCGGCTCCTGCGCCACCGTCGCGCATCTGGCCGCCGCGATCGCCACCGGGCAGGCGAGCGTGGGAGTGGCCTGGCGGTCCCGCAAGCGCGGCAGCGGGCCCCGCCCCTGGACCGACACCCGTACCCAACTGGCGGTGCCCGCCCAGTGGACCCGGCCGTACGGACTGCTGCGCCCCGTCGACGAGATCGGCATGCTGGCCCGCCGCTACATGCACCAGTACGGCGCCACCCGCGACCACTTCTTCCAGGTGGCGCTGGCCTGCCGCAACCGGGCCAACCAGAACCCGGCCGCGCTGATGTACGACCGCCCGCTGACCCGCGAGATGTACATGACAGCGCGCTGGATCAGCGAGCCGCTGTGCCTCTACGACAACTGCCTGGAGACCGACGGCGCGCTGGCCTGCGTGGTGGTCTCGGCGGAGCGGGCCCGGGACTGCCGGCAGCGGCCGGTCTATGTGCACTCCGCCGCCCAGGGGCTGCCCGCCCAGCACCACGGCATGGTCAACTACTGGACCGAGGACCCGCTCACCGGCCCGGCGTGGACCGCCGCCCGCAACCTGTGGAAGGGCGCCGACCTGGGACCGGAGGACGTGGACGTGGCCCAGATCTACGACGCCTTCACCGCGCTCATCCCGCTCTCCCTGGAGGGCTACGGCTTCTGCGGGCGCGGCGAGGGCGCCGCGTTCACCGAGGGCGGGGCGCTGGAGATCGGCGGCCTGCTGCCCATCAACACCTCCGGCGGCGGGCTCAGCGAGGCGTACGTCCACGGCTTCAACCTGATCACCGAGGGCGTCCGGCAACTGCGCGGCACCAGCACCGCCCAGGTGCACGGCGCGGCGACCTGCCTGGTCACCGCGGGCGAGGGGGTCCCCACCTCGGCCCTACTGCTGCGGAACTGAGGACACGGGCACCGGTCACCGGGAGGGAGCCTGCCCATGGACGACAACGACACCACCCGCGGGGCGGACGGACTGCTGCTGCCCCAATCGGACGAGGACGGCGCGCCGTTCTGGACGTACACGGCCCGCGGTGAACTGCGGGTGCAGTGCTGCGCGAGCTGCCGCGTACCGCGCTTCCCGCCCCGGCCGTGCTGTCCGCACTGCCAGTCCTTCGACACCGAGTGGCGTCGGGTCACCGGGCGGGGCCGGATCTGGTCGTATGTGCGCCCGCACCCTCCGCTGCTGCCCGGGTACGCGGCCCTGGCGCCGTACACCGTGGTGCTGGTGGAACTGGCCGACGCCCCGGGCATCCGGCTGGTCGGCAATCTGGTGGCCGCCGCGGACGCGCCGCTGGACTCGCTGGATCCGGAGCGCGTGCGGATCGGGGCCCCGGTCCGGGTGGCCTTCCACACCATGGCCCCGGGCGTGGTCGTCCCCCGCTGGCTGCTGGAGCGGCCATGAGCGTAGGGCCGGAGTGGCTGGGAATGCCTTCGCCCGGTGCGGCCGGAAGGGAGCGGCCATGAGCATACGGCCGGAGTGGCTGGCGAGGCCCTTGACGGGGCGGCCATGAGCGTGCGGTTGGAGCGTCGGGGGGCGGTCGCGGTGGTCACCCTGGACCGCCCGCACCGGCTCAACGCCATCGACCTGGCCATGGCCGAGCGGCTGACCGCGGTGTGGCGGGAGATCCGCGCGGACGCCGCGATACGGGCGGTGGTGCTCACCGGCGCGGGTGACCGGGCCTTCAGCACCGGCATCGACCGAACGGCCCGGGTGCCGCAGCCGCCCTCGCCCTACTCGCTCGACGATCCGCTGCTCGCCATCGGCCCCAAGGCGAACGACCTGTGGAAGCCGGTGGTCGCCGCGGTGGCCGGGATGGCCTGCGGCGGCGCCTTCTACCTGCTGGGCGAGGCCGAGTTCATCGTCGCCGACGAACACGCCACCTTCTTCGACCCGCACACCAGCTACGGCATGGTCAGCGCCTACGAGTCGATCGCCATGGCGCAGCGGATGCCGTTCGGGGAGGTCGCCCGGATGGCGCTGATGGGCACCGCCGAGCGGATCTCCGCCCAGCGGGCCCATCAGACGGGGCTGGTCAGCGAGGTCACCCCGGCCGGTGGCGCACTGCCCGCCGCGCTGGACGCCGCCCGCGTCATCTCCGGCCACCCGACCGAGGCGGTGCAGGGCACCGTACGCGCGATCTGGGCGGCCCGGGAGGCGGCGCGGGCGCAGGCGATGGCGCAGGCCCCGGCGCTGATCGCGCTGGGCAGTGCGCCGCCGCAACGGCAGGCGGAGCTGTTCACCGCCCGCGGCGGGGAGTTCCGGGTGCGTTGACCGGGACGGACCCGGCACGTACCGCTCCCCTGACCGGCGGGCCGGCGCCGCGGGGCCGGGCCCGCTCGTGGCGCCCCCGGACGGCCGCCGTCTCCCGACCTCAGATGATCTTGCAGCGCTTGACCGCCTTGGCGGTGAGCCTCTTGCGGACCGGCACGTCCACGGTCTTGGTCTCCCCCGCCTCGGTGACCCCGCTGTCCCGCACCCTGGCGACCATCCGGCCCCGGGCGTTGCTGAGGACGACATCGGCCGACCAGGGGGCCACCTGGTCCTCGGAGTTCGTCACCCGCACCGTGACCACCCACCGTCCGGCGCGGTCGCGGTGGGCGCACTTGACCAAGGTCACCTCCGCACGGGGCGTCTCGGGGGTCGGACTGGCCGATGGCGAGCTGTCGTAGGAGCCGCCACCGCTGTCGTAGGAGTCCTCGCCGCTGTCGTAGGAGCCCCCGCCGCTGCCGCCGGTGGAGTAGCCCCCGTCGTCATCGTCGTAGTGGTGGCTGGATCCGCTGCTGGAGCGGTGCGGCCCGGAGCAGCCTCCGCCACCGCCGCCGCCATGGCTACTGCCACCCCGGCTGCCACCGCCCTTGCCGCCCTTGCCGGTCGAGAACCCGGTCAGCGTGATCAGGACCACCAGGCAGACGGCCATCAGCCGGATACGACGTCGTGTCACAGTCAACCCCCCCGTAGGCAACCGCCGAAATCGGCGGCTCACCGTATCAAGGGGGCATTCAGCGCGGTACGTTCACCGCCCTGTCACCGCCGCTTCGTTACACCTCTGCTACTGGCGCGCCTGCCGGGACTGCCCGGTGCCCTTGGCCGCGTCCAGCGCGTACACGCACCGGTCCTTGCTGCACGCGTAGACCACTCCGCCGGCGACCACCGGCGCCCCGGTGATCTCACCGCCGGTGGCCAGCTTCCAGCGCAGTGCGCCGCCTGCCGCGTCCACCGTGTACAGGCAGCGGTCGGCCGAACCGAAGTGCACCCGGCCCTCGGCCACCACCGGGGCGCCGATCACCTCGCCGCCCGCCGCGAAGCGCCACTTGGGCGTCCCGGTGACCGCGTCCAGGGTGTAGAGCGCGCTGCCGCTGCCCAGGTGCACCGAGCCGTGGGCGACCAGCACCGGGTCGATGGACTGCCGCGGCTCGGTCGCGATCCGCCAGCGGTCCCGACCGGTGGCCGAGTCCAGCGCGTAGACGGTGCCCTGGTAGTCGGCGATGTAGAGGCCGCCGCCGGTCACCGCGGGCCCGGGGGCGTACGCCGGGGGGCACAGGAAGACCGCGGGCGCCTCGAAGCGCCAACGCACCTCACCGCGCGCGATGTCGACGGCCAGCACCCGGGTGCCCGCCGCCACATAGACCACCCCGTCCGGCGCCGACAGCAGCCGCATCGGCACCCCGCCGCAGGAGGCCGCGTCGCCGATCGGGTAGGACCAGCGTTCCGCGCCGGTACGCGCCTCCAGCGCGCGCAGCCGACCCTCCTGCCAGACGAAGACCGTGCCGTCGTGGATGGCCGGCCCGGACTCGGGGGTCTCGAAGTCGGTCTGGGCGCCGCGGAGTTCCCACAGCAGCTCGCCGTTGGCGGCCTCCCATGCCTGGACGCCGCCGCCCCGGGTGCCGGTGATCACCGTGCCGCGGTCCACCTTGAGCGAGTACACCCAGCCGTCCATCGACAGCCGCCAGCGCTCGCCGCCGTCCACCGCGTCCAGCGCGTACAGCGTGGGCCCGTCGGAGGCGTGGATCCGGCCGTCCGCGACGGCCATCGCCCAGGCCACGTCCCGGGTCTTGAAGGTGCGCCGGCCACTGGCCACATCCAGGGCGTGCACCTCGAAGGAGGTCACGTAGAGCAGTTCGCCGGCGACCACCGGGGTGCCCCAGACGTCGTTGGACATCCGGAACCGCCAGGGGCGCCAGCGCGCCTGCCCGGCCGCCTCCGGCGCGGCCTCCGGGGCCGGCGGGTGCGGCTGCGGAGGCACCGCGGGCAGCGGCGGGCCGGCCGGGACCCCTTCCGGAGGGCGCACCCAGCCGGTGCCGGCGGCCGCGGCGTCGTGGCGGGGCTGCGGCTCATGGGTGTCCACGGCCCGCGGCCCGGGGCCGATGGGCACCTGCGAGCCGGACAGCCGCACCGGGTTCTCGGCCGGCGGCACTTCGGCCGGCAGCGGCTGCGCACCGGGCGGCGCGGCGTGCTGGGCGACGGGCGGCGCGGCATGCCGTCCGGGCGGGCTCGCCGAGCTGACCTGGCTGGCCGGGCTGGCCGCCTCGGGGGCGCGCAGCCCGCCGCGCGGGTCACCGGTGGCCGAGGGCTCCCAGCCGGTGCCGCCGGACCGCGGTCCGGCGCTGTGCCGGGGGCCCGGGGCGGGCTGGTAGCCGACCTCGGAGCGGGGCGCGGGAGCGCCGCCGCCCGAACCGCCGTCGGGCCGAGGGGCCGTGGCTCCGGGGGCCCGGCCGCCGCGCTTGCTCTCTATCAGGGCGACGGCGCTGGACGGCAGCCAGGCGGAGGCGGTGCCGCTGTCGTCGCCACCGGAGGCGAACAGGTGCGGGGCGAGCTGCGCCTGGAGGTCGGCGGGGCTGGGCCGCCGGTCGGCCTCCATCTGCATGCAGGACTCGATCAACGGCATCAGCTCGTCGGGCAGCCCAGTCAGGTCCGGCCCCTCCCGCAGCAGCATGAAGACCGTCTCCACCGGGTTGGCGCCGTGGTAGGGGGCGTGCCCGGTGGCCGCGAAGGTCAGGGTGGAGCCGAGCGAGAAGATGTCGCTGGCGCCGGTCACGCTGCGTGAGTCACGTGCCTGCTCGGGCGACATGTACGCGGGCGTGCCGACGGCCACGTTGGTCATGGTCAGCCGGGTGTTGGAGACCCCGGAGGCGATACCGAAGTCGATCACCCGGGGGCCGTCCTCGACCACCAGCACATTGGAGGGCTTGAGGTCGCGGTGCACCAGTCCGGCGCCGTGGATGGACTGCAGGGCCTCGGCGATACCGGCCGCCAGCCACCGCACCGCCTGGGCGGGCAGCGGACCGCACTCGTTGACGATCTCTTCCAGAGAGGGGGCGGGGACGTAAGCGGTGGCCAGCCAGGGGACGGGGGCGCGGGGGTCGGCGTCGACCACGGCGGCCGTGTAGAAGCCGCTGACCGCGCGAGCCGCCTCCACCTCGCGGGTGAAACGGACCCGGAACAGCTGGTCCTCGGCGAGTTCGGTCCGCACCGTCTTGATCGCCACGCGGCGTCCGGCCACCGAACGCGCGAGATAGACCAGCCCCATACCGCCCGCACCGAGCCGGCCGAGCACCTCGAACGGGCCGATCCGCCTCGGGTCGTGCTGTGTCAGCTGCTCCACCACTTTGCCTGCCACCTCCCCGTAGGCGTCGAAATTAACAGCCCCGCGCAGCGTCTCACCGACAAACCATCCGGCGGCACGCAAGCTGCATTCTCTCTGCCCAAGGCGGCGGTTGCGAACCCGGGGGCGATTCGTCGCCTCATAGAGGGATTCCTGGCGGACCGTACCATCACGCACTTCGTACCGCTCTACGGGCCTATGCGGCCTTTGAGGTGTCGATCACCGCGAAGTCGGCACCCTGATCATCGACCAGCATCGCGAATCTGCCGTACGGCGTGTCCTGCGGGTCGCCCACCGTCCGACCGCCCCGACGGCGCGCCGCGGCCACCGTCTCGTCGCAGTCCTCGACCGCGAAGTAGATGAGGAAGTGGGCGGGGAGTTCGGCGGGAAAGGAGTCGTCCATCACGGCGCGCCCGCAGACCGCGGTGCGCGGCCCGACCGCCTCCCCGGCCGGCGACCACATGGCGAAGTCGACCCCGCTGCCGGCGCCGGCGTCATGGCTGCCGTAGCCGAACACCTCCTGGTAGAAGGCGTCCACCGCCTCCTTGTCCCGGGTGTAGAGCTCGGTCCACAGGTACGAGCCGGGCTCGCCCTGCTCCTCGAAACCGCGGTGGCTGCCGGGCTGCCAGAGGCCGAACACCGCGTTGCCGGGGTCCATCGCCGTCGCCATGGTGCCGAGGCCGCCGACCGGCGTCGGGGGGACGATCAGCCGGCCGCCGGCCGCCTGGATCCGGGCGGCGGTCGCGGTGGCGTCCCGGGTGGCGAGGTAGACGTTCCACACGGTCGGCATCCGACCGTCCGTCTTGGGTACGAGTGCGGCGACGTGGCGACCGTCCAGGAATGCCTGCGTGGAGAAGCCGTACGCCGGGTCGCCGGCACCGAAGGTCCAGCCGAACAGCTCGCCGTAGAAGCGCTTGCCCGCCTCCACATCGGGGAGCGAGGCGTCCACCCAGCAGGGCACGCCGTCCTCGAACGCGGCCATGGCTCCGGTCCTCCCGTGTACAGGGGCGCTCCAGTGAGCCTCCGCCCGCCACGCTAACCGGGGTCGGACGATCCCGCTCGTCATCCGCCGGGGCGCCCGCGCCCCCGCTCCACCACCGCTGTCCACAGGCTGTTGATAAGAGCATTCACCCGTCTGGGGGAGTTGCCGGCATCGGGTGGACCGGGCCGCCGCCAGGGTATGCGCCCGGGGCCCAGGGGCCGCTCCGCCGCCCTCCCCCGGGCGCCGACCCCGTTCCGTACATCACCGGAAACTGCCTGTTCACAGCGGTACAACCGGTCCCGGAACCGGCTAACCCCATTTGCACGCAGTCGAATAGCGCTCCGATCACCCCTCGGTAAGCTGACGGCATGACAGGACAAGTACGAACCGTCGACGGCCGGGTCGCCGGGCGTCGCGGGCAGGCGACGCGGCAGAAGCTGCTCGACTGCCTCGGCGAGATGCTCAGCACATCCCCGTACCGAGACGTCAAAGTCATCGATGTCGCACGCAAGGCGGGCACCTCGCCCGCCACGTTCTACCAGTACTTCCCGGATGTCGAAGGCGCCGTCCTGGAGATCGCCGAGGAGATGGCCAAGGAGGGCGCGGCCCTCACCGGGCTGGTCTCCGAGCGGGCCTGGACCGGCAAGGCCGGCTGGCAGACCGCGGAGGAGCTGGTCGACGGCTTCCTCACCTTCTGGCGCAAGCACGACGCCATCCTGCGGGTGGTGGACCTGGGCGCGGCCGAGGGCGACAAGCGCTTCTACAAGATCCGCATGAAGATCCTCAACGCGGTCACCAACTCGCTGACCGACTCGGTCAAGGAGCTCCAGTCCAAGGGCAAGGTGGACAAGGACATCAGCCCGGCCGCGGTCGCCGGCTCCCTGGTGGCGATGCTGGCCGCGGTCGCCTCGCACCAGAAGGGGTTCCAGACCTGGGGCGTGAAGCAGGCGGAGCTCAAGCCGAGCCTGGCCACCATCGTCCATCTGGGAATCACCGGCCGAAAGCCCACCAAGTAGCCGGCCGGCCGGCGGCCGAAGTCCGGTGCCGCGCGGTGCCCGGCGTCGGACCCGGGACCCCCGCGTCCCCGAGCGGCCCGGCCCC
>NZ_SRID01000241.1 GCF_004684805.1 Streptomyces palmae | reverse complement strand
GCACCCCCACTCCCGCCGCCCGCTCACTCGCCCGGGCCGCCGAGGTCGCCCTGACCGCCGCCGCCACCTGGTCGGTCATCGGCGGCACCTCGCTGTGCCGGGAGGCGCTCACCATCCAGGACGCGCTGGCCGCCGGTGAACTGGACGCGGCCCGGCGGCGGCTGCCGCATCTGTGCGGACGCGATCCGCAGGCGCTGGACGGGCAGCAGATCGCCCGCGCGGTGGTGGAGTCGGTGGCCGAGAACACCTCCGACGCCGTGGTGGGCGCGCTGCTGTGGGGGGCGCTGGGCGGGGTCCCCGGCCTGGTGGGTTTCCGCGCGGTCAACACGCTGGACGCCATGGTGGGCCACCGATCGCCGCGCTACCGGCGGTTCGGCTGGGCGTCGGCCCGGCTGGACGACGTGGCCGGCTGGCCGGGCGCCCGGCTCACCGCGGCGCTGGCCGTCCTGGCCGGCCCCGATCCGCGCGGTGCGCTGCGCGCCTGGCGGGCCGACGGGGCCGCGCACCCCAGTCCCAACGCGGGCCCGGTGGAGGCGTCCTTCGCCGGCGCGCTGGGCGTACGGCTCGGCGGCACCCTGGCCTACGGCGGCCGGGTGGAGCACCGGCCGGTGCTGAACGCCGCGGGCCGCCCGGTGGAGACCGGGGACATCGCGCGGGCCGCCCGGCTGTCGCGGCGGGTGGCGGTGCTGGCGCTGGCGACCGCGGTGGCCGCCCGGCCGGTGCTGCGCGGCGCCGGGCCGACCGCCCGCCGCCGACTGGCCGCCGCCGTGCTGCTGGGCGCCGCCGGTGCCGCGCGTACCGGACTGCGCCGCGGGGCACGGTCCGCCGGGGAGGGCCCGGCGGTGCGGCCGCGGGCCGCCGGATCTGCGAGGGTGCGGCCCCTGGCCGCCGGAGAGGACAGGCCATGACCAGTACGGGCGATACGGGCCGTACGAGCGGGGGCGGGCTCGGCGGCGGGCTGCTGGTCGCCGGAACCACCTCGGACGCGGGCAAGAGCGTGGTGACGGCGGGCATCTGCCGCTGGCTCAGCCGCAAGGGGGTGCGGGTGGCCCCGTTCAAGGCGCAGAACATGTCGCTGAACTCCTTCGTCACCCGGGACGGGGCGGAGATCGGGCGCGCCCAGGCGATGCAGGCGGCCGCCGCCCGGGTGGAGCCGTCCGCGCTGATGAACCCGGTGCTGCTCAAGCCCGGCGGCGACCGCACCAGCCAGGTCGTGCTGCTGGGCAAAGCGGTGGGCGAGCTGAGCGCGCGCGGCTACCACCGGGGCCGCCAGCAGGAGCTGTTCGGCACCGTCACCGAGTGCCTGGCGGAGCTGCGGCGCACCCATGACGCGGTGATCTGCGAGGGCGCGGGCAGTCCGGCGGAGATCAACCTGCGCCGCTCCGACATCGTCAACATGGGGCTCGCCCGCGCCGCCGGGCTGCCGGTGGTGGTGGTCGGCGACATCGACCGGGGCGGGGTCTTCGCCTCCTTCTTCGGCACCACCGCCCTGCTGTCCCGGGAGGACCAGCGGCATGTGGCCGGCTATCTGGTGAACAAGTTCCGCGGCGATGTGTCGCTGCTGGAGCCGGGCCTGGAGATGCTGCGCGAGCTGACCGGTCGCCCCACCCTGGGCGTGCTGCCGTACGCGCACGGGCTGGGCATCGACGAGGAGGACGGGCTGCGGGTGTCGCTGCGCGGCACGGTGCGGGAGAGCGCGGTGGCGCCGCCGCACGGCGCGGAGGTGCTGCGGGTGGCGGTCGCCGCCGTCCCGCTGATGTCGAACTTCACCGATGTGGACGCGCTGGCCGCCGAGCCAGGCGTGCTGGTGCGGTTCACGGACCGGCCGGAGGAGCTGGCCGACGCCGATCTGGCGGTGCTGCCGGGCACCCGCGGCACCGTGCGCGCGCTGGCGTGGCTGCGGCAGCGCGGCCTGGACCGGGCGATCGCGCGGCGGGCCGCCGAGGGCCGCCCGGTGCTGGGGATCTGCGGCGGCTTCCAGATGCTGGCGCGGCGGATCGAGGACGATGTCGAATCCCGGGCCGGCACGGTGGACGGGCTGGGCCTGCTGCCGGTGACGGTGCGGTTCGCGACCGAGAAGACGCTGGCCCGACCGGTGGGCACCGCGCTCGGCGAGCCGGTGGCCGGGTACGAGATCCACCACGGGGTCGCCGAGTCGCAGGGGGGCGACGAGGAGTTCCTGGACGGCTGCCGGGTGGGCGCGGTCTGGGGCACCCACTGGCACGGCTCGCTGGAGAGCGACGGCTTCCGGCGCGCCTTCCTGCGCCGGGTCGCGGCCGACGCGGGCCGGGCCTTCGTCCCGGCCCCGGACACCTCCTTCGGCGAGCTCCGCGAGGAGCAGTTGGACCGGCTGGGCGACCTGATCGAGGAGCACGCGGACACCGGCGCGCTGCTGCGGCTGATCGAGGACGGGGTGCCGGCGGGGCTGCCGTTCGTGCCGCCGGGGGCGCCGTGAGCCCGTCCTCGGTGCCGGCGCCGCGGCCCGTCCCCGACCGCCGCTCGGCCCTTCCCGGCGCCCCGACCGCCCCTGAGCACACCCCGCGCAGACCACGACGCCCCTCGCAGGAGGTTTCCGCATGAGCCCCACCCCCTATCCGTTCACCGCCGTGGTCGGGATGGCCGAGCTGCGGCTCGGTCTGCTGCTGAACGCGGTGTCGCCGGCGATCGGCGGCGTCCTGGTGCGCGGTGAGAAGGGCACCGCCAAGTCCACCGCGGTGCGCGCGCTGTCCACCCTGCTGCCCGCCGTCGCGGTGGTCCCCGGCTGCCGGTTCTCCTGCGATCCGGCCGCGCCGGACGAGGGCTGCCCGGACGGTCCGCACCAGCCGGGCGGCGGGGTGGACCGCTCCGCCCGCCTGGTGGAGCTGCCGGTCGGCGCCTCCGAGGACCGGGTGGTCGGCGCGCTGGACATGGAGCGGGCGCTGGCGGACGGGGTGACGGCCTACCAGCCCGGGCTGCTGGCCGAGGCGCACCGCGGGATCCTGTACGTGGACGAGGTCAACCTGCTCGCCGACCACCTGGTCGACGTGCTGCTGGACGCCGCCGCCATGGGTTCCTCGTACGTGGAGCGCGAGGGCGTCTCGATCCGGCACGCGGCCCGCTTCCTGCTGGTCGGCACGATGAACCCGGAAGAGGGCGAGCTGCGGCCGCAGTTGCTGGACCGCTTCGGCCTGACGGTGGAGGTGGCCGCCTCCCGGGAGCCGGAGGAGCGGGTCGAGGTGGTGCGCCGCAGGCTGGCGTACGACGAGGATCCGGCGGGCTTCCGCGCCCGGTGGGCGGCCGAGGAGGAGGCGCTGCGGGCGCGTATCGCCGCCGCGCGCGCCCTGCTGCCCGCGGTGCGCCTGGGGGACGGCGCGCTGCGGCAGATCGCCGCCGTGTGCGCGGCCTTCGAGGTGGACGGGATGCGCGCGGACATCGTCACCGCCCGCACCGCCACCGCTCTGGCCGCCTGGGCCGGGCGTACCGAGGTGGCCCGGGAGGACGTGCGGCAGGCGGCGCTGCTGGCGCTGCCGCACCGGCGGCGGCGCAATCCGTTCGACGCGCCGGGGTTGGACGAGGAGAAGCTGGACGAGGTGCTGCGGCGGTTCGCGGACGACGACCCGGAGCCGGAGCCGGAGGGACCGCACGACCCGGACGACCCGGACGGTGGCGGCGGGGACGACGGGGGCGGCGGCCCGGGCGGCGGTGCGCCGGAGCGGACGCCGCCGGCCGATGGCCGGCCCTCCCCCGAGCAGTCGGACTCCTCCCTTCCGGGGCCGCGCTCCGAGCCTGGCGCGGCGGATGGCGCCGAGCGGCCGGCGGAGCGGGACGGGGCCGGGTCGGAGGCCGACGCCCCGCCCGGCGCCCCGGTGTCCGGCGGCGAGGGGCCCGAGCAGCGTGCGGTGGGTGCCGGGGAGCCGTTCCGCATCCGGAGGCTGTCGGTGCCGGGGCTGGGCGAGGGGGCGGCCGGGCGCCGCTCCCGGGCCCGTACCCGGCAGGGCCGTACCACCGGGGCGCGCCTGCCCAGCGGCCCGGTGTCGGCGCTGCATCTGCCGGCCACCGTACGGGCCGCCGCCCCGCACCAGGTGGCGCGCGGGCGGAGCGGCGCGGGGCTGGTGATCCGCCGCGGCGATCTGCGGGAGGCGGTGCGCGAGGGCCGGGAGGGCAATCTGGTGCTCTTCGTGGTGGACGCCTCCGGCTCGATGGCGGCCCGGCAGCGGATGGGTGCCGTCAAGGGTGCGGTGCTCTCCCTGCTGCTCGACGCCTACCAGCGGCGGGACAAGGTCGGTCTGGTCTCCTTCCGGGGGGCGGGCGCCGAACTGTCGCTGCCGCCCACCTCCTCGGTGGACGCGGCGGCGGCCCGGTTGGAGCGGCTGCCCACCGGCGGCCGGACGCCGCTGGCCGCCGGGCTGCTGAAGGCGCACGAGGTGCTGCGCGTCGAGCGAATGCGGGATCCCGCGCGGCGCCCGCTGCTGGTGGTGGTGACCGACGGCCGGGCGACCGACGGCCGGGGCGCGGGCACCCGCGGGCGTGCCGCGGGGAGCGGCGCGGGCGAGCCGCTGGCGCGGGCGCGCCGTGCGGCGGGCCTGCTCGCCGCCGAGCAGATCGCCTCGGTGGTGGTGGACTGCGAGAGCGGGCCGGTGCGGCTGGGCCTGGCGGCCCGGCTGGCCCAGGATCTGCGCGGCACCGCGATCACCCTTGATGAGCTTCGCGCGGACCAGGTGACCGCCCTGGTACGCGAGGTACGGACCGTTCAGCGAACCCGGAGGGCCGCGTAATGCCGCAAGGACAGCCGATCACCGTTCCCGACGACGGGCTCACCACCCGCCAGCGCCGCAACCGTCCGCTGGTGCTGGTGCACACCGGGGTCGGGAAGGGCAAGTCGACCGCCGCCTTCGGGCTGGCCCTGCGGGCCTGGAACCAGGGCTGGCCGGTGGGGGTGTTCCAGTTCGTGAAGTCCGCCAAGTGGCGGGTGGGCGAGGAGCGGGCGCTGCGGGTGCTGGGCGACTCCGGCGAGGGCGGCACCGTCGCCTGGCACAAGATGGGCGAGGGCTGGTCCTGGGTGCAGCGCGACCCTGCCTCCAGCGAGGAGGCGGCGCGCGAGGGCTGGGAGCAGGTCAAGCGGGATCTGGCGGCCGAGACCTACCGGCTGTACGTGCTGGACGAGTTCGCCTACCCGATGCACTGGGGCTGGGTGGACCCCGAGGAGGTGGTCTCGGTGCTGCGCGACCGGCCGGGCACCCAGCATGTGGTGATCACCGGGCGGAACGCGCCGCGGCCGCTGCTGGACTTCGCCGATCTGGTCACCGAGATGTCCAAGGTCAAGCACCCGATGGACACCGGGCAGAAGGGCCAGCGGGGCATCGAATGGTGACCGTCCCCGGCGCTCCCCGCCCGGCCTCCGGCCACCGGATCCCCCGGCTGGTGATCGCCGCGCCGTCCTCCGGCAGCGGCAAGACCACGGTGAGCACCGGGCTGATGGCGGCGTTCACCGAGGCCGGTCTCGCGGTGTCCCCGCACAAGGTGGGCCCGGACTACATCGATCCGGGCTACCACGCGCTGGCCACCGGCCGCCCCGGCCGGAACCTGGACGCCTACCTGTGCGGGCCGGAGCGGATCGAGCCGCTGTTCCTGCACGGTGCGAGGGGTTGCGACCTGGCGCTGGTCGAGGGCGTGATGGGTCTGTTCGACGGGGCGAGCAACCAGGGGGAGCTGGCGTCCACCGCGCAGGTGGCGAAGCTGCTGCGGGCCCCGGTGGTGCTGGTGGTGGACGCCTCCTCGCAGTCCCGCTCGGTCGCCGCCCTGGTGCACGGTTTCGCGTCCTGGGACCCGGAGGTGTGGCTGGCCGGGGTGATCCTCAACAAGGTCGGCTCCGAGCGGCACGAGGAGTTGCTGCGGGAGGCCCTGGAGGGCTCCGGGGTGCCGGTGCTGGGGGCGCTGCGGCGGACGGCCTCGGTGGGCACCCCCAGCCGGCACCTGGGGCTGGTGCCGGTGGCCGAACGGCGGACCGAAGCGGTGGACGCGGTGGCGGAGTTGGCGGCCCGGGTGCGCGCGGGCTGCGACCTGGAGGGGCTGCTGGCACTGGCCCGCAGCGCCCCACCGCTGACCGGCCCCGCCTGGGATCCGGTGGCGGAACTCGCGGACACGGTGCCGGAACTCGCGGGTACGGTGCCGGCTTCGGCCGGGCGGCGGCCGGTTCTGGCGGTGGCCGGGGGTGCCGCGTTCACCTTCGGCTACGCGGAGCACACCGAGCTGCTGACCGCGGCCGGCGCCGAGGTGGTGGGCTTCGATCCGCTGCGCGACGAGAGGCTGCCGGAGGGCACCGGTGGGCTGGTGATCGGCGGCGGCTTCCCCGAGGTGTACGCGGCCGAGCTGTCCGCGAACGAGCCGCTGCGCGCGGCGGTGGCCGATCTGGCCGCCGCCGGTGGGCCGATCACGGCCGAGTGCGCGGGCCTGCTGTATCTGGCGCGCTCGCTGGACGGCAAGCCGATGTGCGGGGTGCTACCCGCCGCGGCGCGAATGACCGAGCGGCTGACGCTGGGCTACCGGGAGGCGGTCGCCCTGCACGACAACGTGCTGGCCACCGCGGGCACCCGGGTACGCGGCCATGAGTTCCACCGCACGGTGCTGGAGCCGGGCGCCGGCACCGAACCGGCCTGGGGCCTGGTCCACCCGGCGCGCCGCGTGGAGGGCTTCGCGCCCGACCCGGTGCACGCCTCCTACCTCCATGTGCACTGGGCCGCCGCGCCCCAGGTCGCCGCCCGTTTCGTGGGCCGGTGCGCGGGGTGAGTCCGCGCCGCCCGCTGACCGTGGGCGTGGGGGCGCGGCCCGGGGTGGCCGAGGCGGAGGTGCGGGAGCTGGTCCTGCGTACCCTCGCCGAGGCCGGGCAGCCACCATCCGCGGTGGCCGCGCTCGCCACCACGGCGGCCAGGGCCGGTGAGCCGGGGCTGACCGCCGTGGCGGCCGGTCTGGGCGTCCCCCTGCTGGCCTTCGCCGCCACCCGACTCGCCTCCGTCCAGGTACCGAGCCCCTCGGCGCGGGTACGGGCCGCCACCGGCACCCCGAGCGTCGCCGAGGCCGCGGCGCTGCTGGCCGCCGGCCCGGACGGCGAACTCCTGGTCCGCAAACGGAAGTCGACACCCTCACCCGGCGCCCTCGCCTCCGCCACCTGCGCCGTGGCCGCGGCGCGGCCCTGAGACCGCGTCCGGCGGCCCGGCCTCACGCGCGGGGATCCTCCGCGGGCAGGAGGCGGCGGATTCTCGTTGTGTGCGGTGCTGCGGACCAGGAGCTCGTCACGGCGGGCGGCGGCATCCACCGGATGGCCGACCGGCTCGCCCACCGGGACACCGCCGTACTGTCCCCGGCCGAGTTGGCCGGCGCGCTGGCGGAGCCGCCGGCCACCCCTGGAAACCGCCGTTCAGCGGCTACGACCGGGCGCTGGGCCACGATGTGGTGCACGGCCTGGACATCACGGTCGCGCTGGGCCTGGACCGCCGGGTCCCCGAGGACCGGCTGCGGGTGGTGCTGGACGGCGTCACACCGCGCAGCGCCCGGTACTTCGGCGCCGATGTGCGCGGCGTCGAGCTGCGGGCCGACGGCCTCGACTGGTCCTTCGGCGCCGGGACGCCGGTGACCGGCGCGGCGCGGGACCTGCTGCTGGCCCTCTTCGGCCGGAAGCTCCCGGCCGGCCGTCTGCGGGGCGCGGCGCACCGGCGCTTCACGGTCGGCTGAGACCGGTACGGGAGGTACCGCCTCGGGAGGGGACGGTGGGGGGGAGCCGCCGGCGCGTCCCTCGGCGCTTGTGGAGGTCACCCCAGGTGGGCGGGGCGCACGGCGCCTCAGTAACGTCTGGGGGAAACCCCGTTCGGCGTGCTCGTGCCAGCGTGCCGTGCGCCGCCCAGCGCCGCCCCCGCGGGCCCTGCCCGAGGGGAGCCACCGTGTCCGAGGAGATTCCGTGACCATCCTGCCCGCGCCACTCACCTCGGATCACGGCACCCGGTCGGCGGCGGACGGGTTCGACCTGCGCCACCACGGCGACGCGGAGGTGCTGGGCGCGGACGCCGCGCTGACCGATCTGGCGGTCAATGTGCGCGAGGGCACTCCCCCGGCCTGGCTCAAGGCCCGCATCGCCGCCTCGCTGGACGGTCTGGCCGGCTATCCGGACGGGCGCGCCGCCCGGCTCGCGGTCGCCGACCGGCACGGCCTGCCGGTCGAGCGGGTGCTGTTGACGGCGGGCGCGGCGGAGGCGTTCGTGCTGCTGGCCCGGGCGCTGCCGGTCCGCCGACCGTTGGTGGTGCACCCGCAGTTCACCGAGCCCGAGGCGGCGCTGCGGGATGCCGGGCACCGGGTGGAGCGGCTGGTCCTGGAGGAGCGGGACGGCTTCCGGCTGCGGGCCGAGCGGGTGCCCGAGGACGCGGATCTGGTGGTGGTCGGCAATCCGACGAACCCCACCTCGGTCCTGCACCCGGCCGCCGAACTGGCCGCGCTGGCCCGGCCGGGCCGCACTCTGGTGGTGGACGAGGCGTTCATGGACGCGGTACCCGGGGAGCGGGAGTCGCTGGCCGGACGGACGGACCTGCCGGGTCTGGTGGTGCTGCGCAGCCTCACCAAGACCTGGGGGCTGGCGGGGCTGCGCATCGGCTACGTCCTGGGCGCGCCCGAGACGATCGCCGCCCTGGAGCGTGCCCAGCCGCTGTGGCCGGTCTCCACTCCGGCGCTCACCGCGGCGGAGGCGTGCTGCGCGGAGCCGGCGCTGGCCGAGGCCGCACGGGCCGCCGGGACCATCGCCGACGACCGGGCCCATCTGGTGGCCCGGCTGGCCGAGTTCGAACGGATCCGGGTGTGCGGACCGGCGGCCGGCCCGTTCCTGCTGATCCGGCTGGAGGGTGCGGACCTGGTCCGCGAACGGCTGCGCGGGCACGGATTCGCGGTGCGCCGCGGCGACACCTTCCCGGGTCTCGGCCCGGAGTGGCTGCGCCTGGCGGTCCGCGACCCGGCCACCACGGACCGCTTCATCGCAGCCTTGGAGAAGGTACTCGACACGGTCTGACGCCGGGGCGTGGCGCCGGACGACCACGCGGCGGAACGGACCTGGACGCCGCGGGACGAACGGGCTCTCGCGCGCAACGGCGACCAGCCAGGGACCGCACAGCGAAACAGGCTGGCCCCGCACGCCGGGACAGGCCGTGGCCGCGCGTCCGAACAGGCCACGTACCGCTCGGCGAAACGGGCCGTAGGCCACACGGCGAAACGGGCCGGGGCGCCGCCGGGTTGGTTCACCCGGCCGCGCTCCGGCCCGCCTAGAGGTCAGCCGTTACGGCGATGCCGCCGCTCAGCCGTGCTCGCGCACGGCAGCCGCACGCCGCTTGCGGGCCCACACCAGGGAACCGCCGCCGAGGGCGACCAGGGCCGCCGCCCCGCCCGCCACGTACGGGGTGTTGGAGCTGCCACCCGTCTCGGCGAGGTCATCCCCCGAACCGGTCTGGGAGTGCACATCGCTTCCCTTGCCCGGGTCCTTGGGGTCCTGACCGGGGTCCCCGGGCTTGTCCTGACCCGGCTGCTCGTGGCCCGGGTTGTCGTCGCCCGGCTTGCCCGGAGTGTCATCCCCCGGCGCGGTGGAGCCGGCGGGGGTGTGGCAGCTGGCCTCGGCGAGCGTGACCTTGCCCTGCACCTTGGCGACACCCAGCTTGAGCGGGTCCACGGCGACGTTCAGCTCCAGCACGGTGGCCGCCGCCGAGCGGGACGTGGTGGCGGTACGCCCCAGGTCCAGGCGGACGGTGCCGACGCCGGGCACGTCCACCTTGGTGGTGCCGGAGGCGCCGAGCTTGACCCGCTGGCCGAGCACCAGCGCGCTGGCCAGCGGGCTGGACTGGGCACGCGGGGCCTTGCCGACCTCGCAGACCGCCTTGGCGGTGACCGCGTCCACCTCGATCAGCGAGAGCAGCGGCAGACCCGGCACGTGGACCTTGGCGTGGGCCAGGTTGGCGTACCCCTCGGCACGCTTGCGGTCCACGGTGGCGCGGGCGGTGGCCACGTCCGCACGCAGCACCTGGACGGGCTTGCCCCCTTCAACCCCGTCCAGGGTGGCGTTGAGCAGGGTCTTGTTGGCGGAGGCGGGCGCCTTCACCTCGTTCAGGGCCAGGTTCAGCGGAACCTGGACGGTCTTGTTGAGCAGCGACACGTTCAGGCCGGTGCGCAGCACGGTCGCGTCGGACCGGCCCGCCGCGCCGCTGCCGCTGGCGGCCTCGGAGCCGCCGGCGGCGTGTACGGGTGCCGCGCCGATCAGCACCGTGGCCGCGGTGGCGGCGGCAGCGGTGGCCAGGCGGCGGGTCGGCACGCCGAAGAGTGAGTTGGTGGAACAGGACACGTGTGTGGAACCCCCACAAGAGACTTGGAGCCGCCGGCATCGCACCACGGGGGACTTCGCGGATGCCGACGGCCTCGACGCCTGACATATTTGCGGTACGTACGGTGAACGGTCAGCCACCCGGGGTGAGTTCACACCATCGGGTGGATTCCGCCGCCGCATTCGATTCCGCGTCGAACTGTCGCGTCTTTGGGGGGTACGGGCGTCTCCGCAGGGCGCGGTGGGGG
>NZ_SRID01000240.1 GCF_004684805.1 Streptomyces palmae | reverse complement strand
GGGGATGGGAGTGCCGGAATGGCTGGATCCGCCGAGGTTGTCACAGTTGCCCCGGGCAGGTGACAGTAGGCTGAAAGTGGAGCGCGGGACGGGATGACGGGGGGTAACGCGGTGCGGGATCAGGGGAATTCATCGGACAAGGCCAGGGAGCGCGCGGCCGGTGGGACGCGTACGGACCGCAGAAGGGCCCGTACCCGGGGCGCGCTGATCGCCGCCGCCCGCGCGATCCTCTCCGAGCAGGGATCCGTGGACGTCAGCATCCAGCAGATCACCAACCAGGCGGACGTGGGCTTCGGCTCCTTCTACAACCACTTCGCCAGCAAGACCGAGCTGTTCGAGGCGGCGGTCGCGGAGACCATCGAGGAGTACCGGGCGCTGCTGGAGGAGCGCACCTCCCGGCTGACCGATCCCGCCGAGGCGTTCGCCGCCGGGGTGCGGCTGACCGGGCGCCTGGTGGACACCCATCCCCAGATGGCCCGCATCCTGCTGGGTTCCGGGCTGAACTGCCTCCACATCAGCGATGTGCTGGTCCCGCGCGGACTGCGGGTCATCGAGCGCGGTCTGGCCGCCGGGCGCTTCCGGGTGGGCGATCCCCGGGTGGCGGTGGCCGGTATCAGCGGCTCCCTGCTGGGGCTGGTGGAGCTGAAGATGTCCAGCCCGGCGCTGGACGACGACGTATGCGAGCAGATGGCCGAACTGATGCTGCGGATGCTCGGGATGCCGGCCGACGAGGCGGCCGAGGTGGCCCGCCGCCCGCTGCCGCCGCCGTCCGACCACGAGCTGCGGGCGGTCCCGATGGGCCGCTGACCGGTCCAAGGGCGCCAGGCGATCCGTGCGGCCCGCGGCTCCCGGGCACGGGCGAGGCCGGCCCGCCGGGCCGAGGTCCCACCGGCCGGGCCCGGCCGGTGTACGAGGCCCTGCCGGCCGGTCCCGGCACGGGCTCGCGCCGCGCCGCCACCGGGCCCGGCCGGTCAGGAGCCGTAGGGGCGCACCGCGCGCGCGGTGCGCAGTGCCTGCGCCCACCAGGCGATCTGGTCGAGCATGGTCTTGGCCGCGCCGTTGGCCCCGGCCTCGTCCAGCGGGTGGCCGTTCTCGTCGAACCGGTTCCAGGCGGTGTGGAAGCTGACCGTCTCCCGCACCGTGACCGTGTGCAACTCGGCGAAGACCGGGCGCAGATGCTCCACGGCGCGCAGGCCGCCCGAGAGGCCGCCGTAGGAGACGAAGCCGACCGGCTTGGCCTGCCATTCGTCACGGAACCAGTCGATGGCGGTCTTCAGGGAGGCGGGGTAGCTGTGGTTGTACTCGGGGGTGATGACCACGAAGGCGTCGGCCGCGGCCAGGCGCGGGCTCAGGGCGCCCAGCGCGGCGGCCGCCTCCGGGTCCGGTGTGTGGCTGAGCCGGGCGGGCAGCTCGGTCTCGGCCAGATCGATGACGTCCACGTCCATGTCGCCGTGGACCCGCGCCCGTTCGGTGAACCAGTTGGCGACGACGGGGCCGAAGCGGCCCTCACGGGTGCTGCCGACGATGACGGCGAGGCGGAGGGGGGAGGACGAGGAATCCGTGGTGTTGTTCATGTCCGCAAGGATCAGACTTAAACAAAGGTTGAAGTCAAGCTAGAGTCGCGATCATGGCCCCACTTTCCTGGAAGACCCGAGAACTCACGGTCGGCGAACTCTCCGAGCGCAGCGGCGTACCCGCCTCCGCGCTCCGCTTCTACGAACGGCAGGGACTCATCCACAGCCGCCGGACCACCGGGAACCAGCGCCGGTACACCCGGGACACCCTGCGCCGCGTCGCCTTCGTACGGGCCTCGCAGCGGGTGGGGATGCCGCTCGCCCAGATCCGGGACGTGCTGGCGCTCTTCCCCGAGGACCATGTGCTCACCAAGGAGGACTGGGCGCGGATCTCGGAGTGCTGGCGCAGGGACCTCGACGAGCGCATCGAGCAACTGGAGAACCTGCGCGACCACCTGAGCGACTGCATCGGCTGCGGCTGCCTGTCCATCAGCAAGTGCGTGCTGACCAACCCCTACGACAAGCTCGCCGAGGAGGGCGCGGGGCCCCGCCGACTGCTCAGGACGTAGGGGGCCGTGCCGCTGGGCGGCTGCCCGGCCCCCGGAGGGCGTACCGCGCCGAGGCCGGCGAGTGGTCAGAAGGTGTCCGGGCACCAGGGGCGGCGCGGAGTGCGCAGCAGCAGGTCGGCGCGCGCGGCGGCGCCGGACCGCTCCTCGGCGATCCTGCCCAGCGCGGTCAGCCGGACCGCGGAGGCGTCGCCCAGCCAGAGCGATCCCAGCTCGCCGGCGTCCAGATAGAGGTCGGGGGACTCCGTGGTGGGCACGCAACTGGCCCCGTCCGGACCCGTCTCCAGCAGGTAGCGCCCCTCGGTGAGCCCCGCCGGGTCGTGCACCCCGAGCACCAGCGAGCCCTCGATCGGATAGCTGCGGGCCTCCAGCAGCCGGGGTACGTCCAGGGGGCGCAGCCACAGGAAGTCGGTGTACGCGGCGATCCTGGCCGCGCGGGCGTCCGGCAGCAGCTCGGGGAGGGTGGCGTCCGGCGCGCGATGGCCGGTCTCCACCCGGGCGATCCAGTCGACGGAGAGCAGATAGTGCCACAGCGCCCGCTCCGCGGCGGGGGTGGCCGTGATCAGGTCCTGCACGGTCGCGGTGTTCTGCGGCTGGCCCGCCTCCCAGGCGTACTGCACCGTGTAGACCAGCAGCCCGTCCACCGAGCCCTCGGGCGAGCGGTGGACCACGCAGAAGGGCTCGGTCCACGGGTAGCCGGGGGTGCGGCTGGTGAGCTGCTGCCACCAGAACTTGTCGCGGTCGATGGCGCCGTGCTGGACGGCGCGCACCCGCTCGTACAGCTCGGGCCCCAGGGCGGCCACCGTCGGGCAGTCCACCAGCTCGGTGCTGCCCCCGTCGGCCGGGCCCGAGTAGCGCGGGTCGAGGCCGGTGCGCGACACCTCCACCGTCCAGTCGGAGACCCAGGTGGCGGGGCCGAAGCCGAAGCGGCCGTAGATCGGGTACTCGGCGGCGATCAGCGTGGCGAGCAGGTCCCCGCGCTCCTTGGCGGCCCGCAGATCGTTGCCGATCATCCGGGTGAGCAGCCCGCGCCGGCGGTGGGTGGGCGAGGTGGTGACGTTGGCGATGGCGTTGGCGGTCACCGCCGCGCCGCCGACCGCGGTGATCTCCTGGGTGAAGCTGCGGTAGGTGGCCACGCAGCGGCCGGTCCCGGAGTCGAAGGCGCCCTGGGTGCGCGAGAGGTCGATCTTCGCTCTGCGGAACTCGATCTCCTCGTCCTGCACCGCGGGTTCGCGCAGGAAGCCGGTGCGCAGGGCCAGGGTCCAGTCGTACAGGTCGGAGTCGTCGATGGCGCGGATATCGAGTCCCATGCCGTCACGCTAGGGCCCGCCCGACCTCCCCGCACCGCATTTTCCGCGGGGTGGCCACGCCTGGGTGCCGGTGGGCGTACGGCGCCGAGTGTGCGGGGAAAACCCCGCGCCGTACGCCCCGTTGGAGACCGGCCCGAGCCCTCGGGAGGACCCGCGCTCTCGGGGGCCATGGCCCTGAGGACGCCGGGAGGGCCCGCGCCGTGAGCGAGGGCCTCGCGACCTCAGGGCCGCCCCGGGCCTGGGTCAGAAGGCCGCGCGTATCTCGCCGACCTTCTCGCCGCCGCCGAGCAGCGGGGCCTCGCCGATGCGGGACAGCACCGGGGAGGAGACGCCGAGCTGCTCCAGGGCGCGGGCCAGCACCGGCCCCAGGGCCCGGGTGGCCCCGTCGTCGATCTTGAAGGCCAGCGCCCGGCCGTCCGGCAGCGCCACCGCCTGCACCGCCTCCGCGCCCATCTTGGCGAGGGTGCCGGGGACCTCGCGCATCAGCCAGGTGTCGGGGCGGCGGGTGCCCGCCACGTACTCGGGGTGCGCGCGCATCGCGTCCGCCACCCGGCGCTCCGGGGTGCCCGGCTCGGCCATGACGAAGTGGCGGAACGCGCGGGCCAGGCCGGTGAGCGAGAGCGCCATCAGCGGGGCGCCGCAGCCGTCGGTGCCGATGTGCCGGACGCGCTCGCCGCTCGCCTCCTCGATCGCCTCCAGGACCAGCTGCTGGAGCGGGTGGTCCTGGTCGAGGTAGCTCTCCAGCGGCCAGCCGTTGAGGGCGCAGGCGGCGAGCATGGCGGCGTGCTTGCCCGAGCAGTTCATGGTGAGCCGGTCCCGGACGAGGCCGGCGGCCAGGTAGGTCTCCGCCTCCACCGGGTCGAGCGGCAGGTCGAGCGGGGTGCGCAGGGCGTCGGGGGTGAGCCGGGCCTCGCTCAGCATGGTCCGGACGAGATCGAGGTGAAACGGTTCCCCGGAGTGGCTGGCGGCGGCCAGCGCCAGCCGCTCGCCGGTGAGGTCGAGTCCTGCCCGCAGGATCGCCGCGGCCTGCATGGGCTTGTTGCTGGAGCGGGGGAAGACCGGGGCGTCCGCGTCGCCCAGTACCCGCTCGACGCTGCCGTCCGCGGCCAGGACCACCAGGGAACCCCGGTGCTGCCCTTCGACGAAGCCGGAGCGCACGACCTCGGCGAGTACCGGGCGTATGGCGGTGGAGGAGGAGGTCATGGACGGCCTTCCGGGGATGGTGCGCCGACCGCCCGCGCCCGGCCCCGTGGGCGGGCCTATGCGAGGAGGTCGTCTACTTGTGCTTCCCCTTCACGGTACCTGCGCGCGATTTCCGCACTGCACTCGTCGGCGGTCAGCTGCAGCCGGTGCCGCCGCTCGGAGACCTGCTGCTCATAGCGGTTCAGCCGGCCCATGGCGCCGTGCAGCTCGTCCTCCGTGCGGGCCCGCAGGTCGGACAGCTCCACCTCGGCCAGCATGGTCTCGGCCAGCCGCCGGTACTCCGCGCTGTGCGGGGTGCCGAGCGTCACATGCCGGGCCGAGCTGCGGTGCCGCGAGGGCCCGTCGGCGAGGATCTGCGCCAGCCGGTCCACGATCGGCGCGTCCGGAGCGGCCCGCCGGTGCAACTCCGCCCGCAGGATGTCGATCCGGCCCTGGAGCAGCCGCCGTACATAGCTCAGGTCCGCCTCCTCCTGCTGGGAGGCGCGGCGCAGTTCGCGAAGTTCGGCCAGGCTCAGGCCGTCCCACAACAGCGGTGGCGGCGGCTCCGGTGCCTCGGTCCGGGAGGCGCCTGGCCGGCCGGGGCCGGCGGGGCGGGAGTGTTCGCGGAGGTCGTGTCCGTGACCGCGCTCTTCGGTGCGGACCGGTACGGGCCCGGGCGCGTGCCCGGTGCCGGGTGTGCTCATGCGTGTCCGTCCCCTCGGTACGCGGCTTCCGGCCGCGTTGTCCACATAACGCACTAGGTGCACGCATCGTGCCATTGCGGCCGCCGGGCCGGGGCGGCTGTGCGCCCGATCGCCCCCGGATGGACGCACGGCATCATGGAGCGCATGCGTGCTGTGGTACAGAGAGTCAACGGGGCATCCGTCGTGGTGGACGGGGAGGTGGTCGGCGAGATCGTCGGGCAGGGACTGTGCGTCCTGGTCGGGGTGACCCATGACGACACCCCGGAGAAGGCGGCCCAGCTGGCCCGCAAGCTGTGGTCGGTGCGGATCTTCGATGGCGAGGCAGGGCCCGAAGGGCCTTCGGTTGAGGGTGGTGGCGGGCGACGGGCGGAAGAGAAGTCCTGCTCGGACCTGGACGCGCCGCTGCTGGTGATCAGCCAGTTCACGCTCTACGGGGACGCCCGCAAGGGCCGCCGCCCCACCTGGAACGCGGCGGCCCCCGGTGAGGTCGCCGAGCCGCTGGTGGACGAGGTGGTGGCGCGGTTGCGGGCGCTGGGCGCCCAGGTGGAGACGGGGCGCTTCGGGGCGGACATGAAGGTCTCGCTCACCAACAACGGTCCGTTCACGATCATCGTCGAGGTCTGAGGACGGTCGCCCGACTTCCCTGGCGGCCGGGCCGCCGGTCAGGACTTGCCCCACCCGCGGCCCGGGCCGCCGCGTCAGGGTTCGACCACCACTTCCTGGGCCGCCGCGGTGCCGCCGGCCAGCAGTGTCGCGTCCACCGGGACGTTCCGCTTGACCAGGGCGAGCGCGATCGGCCCCAGTTCGTGGTGGCGCGCCGAGCTGGTGACGAAGCCCAGCTGCCGGCCGTCCTCCCCGTCGGCGGCCAACCGCACCGGCGCACCGTGCCCGGGCAGCTGCACCTCGCTGCCGTCCAGGTGGAGGAAGACCAGTCGGCGCGGCGGCTTGCCCAGGTTCTGCACCCGGGCGACGGTCTCCTGTCCGCGGTAGCAGCCCTTGTGGAGGTGGACCGCGGTGCCGATCCAGCCCAGCTCATGGGGGATGGTGCGGTGGTCGGTCTCCAGGCCCAGCCGGGGCCGGTGCCCCTCCACCCGCAGCGCCTCGTACGCCAGCACGCCGATCGCCGGCGCGTGCTGGGCGGCGAAGGACTCCAGCTCGGCGCGGGGCCAGAACAGGTCGCGGCCGTACGCGGTCTCGCGCACCACGGTGCCCTCCGGGGTGGGGGCGATGCTGCCCGCGGGCAGGTGGACGACGGCGTACGCCTCGGTGACGTCGGCCGTCTCCACCCGGTAGAAGAACTTCATGCTCTCCAGGTAGGCCAGCAGCGCTTCCTGGGTGCCGGGCTCCACATGGGCCCAGGTGGTCTCGCCGTCGTCCACCAGGTAGAGCGCGTGCTCCACATGGCCGTGCGCGGAGAGGATCAGGGCCTCGGTGGCCTGCCCGGGGGGCAGTTCGCTGACGTGCTGGGTGAGGAGCAGGTGCAGCCAGCTCAGCCGGTCCGGGCCGCTGACCGTGATCACACCGCGGTGCGAGAGGTCCACGAAACCGGTGCCGTCGGCGAGCGAGCGCTGCTCGCGGAACAGGTCGCCGTAGTGGGCGGCGACGCCTTCGTCGGGGCCCTCGGCGGGGACGGCGCCGGGCAGCGACAGCAAAGGGCTCTTCATGGAGCCAGCCTACGACGCGCCGGCGGCGCTCTCGGGGGCGTCTTCGGCGGGCCGACCGGTCCGGCAGTCGGCGCACCGGCCGAAGATCGCGAAGTGCTTGAGGTCGGTGTCGAAGCCGAAGTCCTCGCGCAGCCGGGCGGTGAACGCGTCGGCCACCGACTGGTCCGCCTCGATGACCTCGGTGCAGTCCCGGCAGACCAGGTGGATGTGGTGGTGCCGGTCGGCCAGATGGTAGGTGGGCGCGCCGTGCCCGAGGTGGGTGTGGCTGACCAGGCCCAGTTCCTCCAGCAGCTCCAGCGTGCGGTAGACGGTGGAGATGTTGACCCCGCTGGCGGTACGGCGCACCTCGGTGAGGATGTCGTCCGGGGTGGCGTGCTCCAGGTGGTCCACTGCCTCCAGCACGAGCTGACGCTGCGGGGTCAGCCGGTAGCCGCGCTCCCGAAGGTCCGTCTTCCAGTCGGTGGTAGCCACCCGCCCAGTGTAGGGCGCCGCGGCCCCCGCACAGCCCGCCCGGGAAGGGGCGGGTGGCCTGGGGCGTGCCGACCGGCCACGGCGGTTCGCCGGATCCCGTACGGCGGGATCCGGCCGTACGCCCGGGACCGGAAACCCGGCCCGGGTCCCACTCGATCCCTCAGGCGGGGGTCCGGCTCAGCGGAAGAACGCGATGCCGTCGTCCGGGAGGTCGCCCAGGTCCTTGGCCCAGGCCGCGACCTCCTCCGGCGTGACGGCCTTCTTCAGGTGCGCCGACATGTAGGGGCGCAGCGGCACCTCGGGGGTGGCCTTCTCGCCGACCCACATCAGGTCGCCCTTGACGTAGCCGTACAGCCGCTTGCCGCCGGAGTACGGGCCGGAGGCGGCCGTCCGTGCCACCGCGTCCGTGACCAGGTCGATCTGCGGCTTCTTGTCCGCGAGCTCGCCGTACCAGACCTCGACCACGCCCTGGTCGCGGATCATCACGATCTCGACCTTGCGGTCCTTGTCGATGCGCCAGTAGCCGGACTCGGTCTCGAGCGGGCGGAGCTTCTTGCCCTCGTCGTCCAGCACCCAGCTGTGCGACACGTACTCGAGGAAGTCCCGGCCGTCGTGGCTGAAGGTGACCTCCTGCCCGAAGTTGCACTTCTCGGAGCCGGGGAAGTCGGCGACGCCGGCACCTGCCCAGTTGCCGAGGAGGAAGGCGAGGGGGACCAGGTCCGGGTGGAGGTCGGACGGGATCTCGATCATGGATTCAGGCGATCTCTGGAGAGGGGCGGGAGGGGGGTCAGCGCTGGCCCTGGTACAGCTTCTTCCAGGTCAGCCCGGCGAAACCGATGACGGCGACGGCAACCAGGACCAGCAGGGCGGTGAAGAAAGCCTCAAGCACGAGCGCGCTCCTCGGACGGAGTGAGGTGTTACGGACCGTACCCGAGTCTAGTCGGCGGCTCGTCCGGCGGTGCTGTGAGGTGGGCGGCATGTGCGGCGGGTCCGTACCCGGCGGTGGCGGATTACAGTGCGTGCATGGCCAAGAAGCTGGTGATCAAGGTGACCGCGGGCGCGGACGCGCCGGAGCGGTGTTCGCAGGCGTTCACGGTGGCGGCGGTGGCGGTGGCGAGCGGCGTGGAGGTCTCGCTCTGGCTGACCGGCGAGTCGTCCTGGTTCGCGCTGCCCGGGCGGGCTGCGGAGTTCGAGCTGCCGCACGCGGCGCCGTTGCCGGATCTGATCGACGGCATCCTGGTGGGCGGCTCGATCACGGTGTGCACGCAGTGTGCGGCGCGGCGCGGGATCGAGCAGCAGGATCTCATCGAGGGCGTGCGGATCGCCGGAGCGCAGGTCTTCGTCAGCGAGATCATGCCGGACGGGGTGCAGGCGCTGGTCTACTGACCGGGCGCTTCCCGGGGACGGCCGACCGCTGGGATCAGCGCGACTCCCGGCGGTCGATCTCCCGCCACCATTCGTCGGACTGCCGGTCCCCGGTCTCGTCCCACCAGCGGTCCTCGGGGCCCCGGCGGTTGGCGACGATCGCGGCGAAGGGCGGGATGACCATGGCGACCGCGGACATCGCGACGGCCGCCGGGATCGACCAGAGGCGCACGACCGCCCAGCTGGTGATGAACAGCGTCAGACACACGCCCATCAGGAGGAAGTAGGTACGGCGCCGCCGGGCGTACATACCTCAAGAATACGACCGGGGCCCCGGCCTACACCCGTCTCGTGCCCCTCCGGTCGAGCGCCCGTCCGTGCCCGGCCGATCGCGCCCGACGCCGGTCGGGGCCGCGTCCCGGGCACCGCCGTGTGCCGCCGTGCCGAAGGGCCGGCGGCCGGTGGGACGGGTGAGGGCCGTGCCCGTGGGCCCCTCACCTGGAGGGGGTCCAACCCCGGGGCACGGCCCTGGCCCAGTCGCCCGCGGTTCGGGCGCCGACGGCTCGGACGGCGGCGGCTCAGACGGCGATGGCGACCTCTGCCAGTCCGCCCTGCTGGGCGACCACGGTGCGGTCGGCGGTCGCGCCCGGCACCAGGGCGCGCACCGTCCAGGTGCCCTCGGCCGCGTAGAAGCGGAACTGCCCGGTGGCCGAGGTGGGCACCTCGGCGGTGAACTCGCCGGTGCTGTCCAGCAGCCGGACGTAACCGGTGACGGGCTCGCCGTCGCGGGTCACCGAGCCCTGGATGGTGGTCTCACCGGGCTTGATGGTCGAGGCGTCGGGGCCGCCGGCCTTTGCTCCACACATATGTGCCTGTCCTTCGGGTCGTGATCGTCGGTGGTCTGCGGTGGTCCCGCCTCGGCGCGCGGCGCGGCGGTCAGTTGGCTCCGAGCTCGATCGGCACGCCGACCAGGGAGCCGTACTCGGTCCAGGAGCCGTCGTAGTTCTTGACGTTGGCCTGGCCGAGCAGCTCGTGCAGCACGAACCAGGTGTGGGCCGAGCGCTCCCCGATGCGGCAGTAGGCGATGGTGTCCTTGGCCAGGTCCACGCCGGCGTCCTGGTAGAGCGCCTTGAGCTCTTCCTCGGACTTGAAGGTGCCGTCGTCGTTGGCCGCCTTGGACCACGGGATGTTGCGGGCGCTGGGCACGTGGCCCGGGCGCTGCGACTGCTCCTGCGGCAGGTGGGCGGGGGCGAGCAGCTTGCCGGAGAACTCGTCGGGGGAGCGCACGTCGACCAGGTTCAGCGTGCCGATCGCGTCGATCACCTCGTCGCGGAAGGCGCGGATCGCGGTGTTCTGGGGCTGGGCCCGGTACTCGGTGGCCGGACGGGTGGGCACCTCGGCGACCAGGTCGCGGGAGTCCAGCTCCCACTTCTTGCGCCCGCCGTCGAGGAGCTTGACGTCCTGGTGGCCGTAGAGCTTGAAGTACCAGTAGGCGTAGGCGGCGAACCAGTTGTTGTTGCCGCCGTAGAGGACGACGGTGTCGTCGTTGCCGATGCCCTTGGCGGACAGCAGCTTCTCGAACCCCGCCTGGTCCACGAAGTCCCGTCGCACCGGGTCCTGGAGGTCCTCGCGCCAGTCGATCCGGACGGCGTTCTTGATGTGGTTCTTCTCGTAGGCCGAGGTGTCCTCGTCGACCTCGACGATGACGGTCTTCGGGTCGTCGATCCGGGCCTGGACCCAGTCGGCGTCTACCAGGACGTCGCTGCGGCTCATGTTCTTCTCCTCCGGGGCGGTTGCGGCGGTGCGGGGCGCTGCGGGGAACACGCTGGCGGTACGGGCACGGCAGGGCACGGAACGCTGCGTTGCGCAAAGAGTTGGGGGGAGGCCCTGGG